>CBDVDV010000001.1:0-76911 GCA_965372835.1 uncultured bacterium
CGACCTCCTCTACACCAAGAGCGCTCTGGACGGCACCTGCTCGGTGGCGCTGACGGCGGGGATGGGGTCCGGAGTGATTCTGGCGGCCGTCAGCGTGGTGGTCGTGCAGGGCACCCTCACGCTGTTGGGTTTGTTGTTTCACGAGTTTATTACCGAGACGGTCCTGACCGAGGTATTGGCAGTCGGCGGCCTGATGACCGTGGCCATCGGCTTTGAACTGCTGAAGATCAAGAAACTGCCGGTGGCCAACTTCTTGCCTGCGCTCCTCTGTGCTGGGATTGGGGCGCGGCTCCTGCCCGTCCTGCCTGCATGGACGGCGGCCCTGCTCAGATAGGCGCGGCGTGCACTGAGTGGCCCTGCCCGTAGAAGAAGATCACGTCCACCAGGAATGAGATGGCCACCCCCAGCACGTACCCGACGAGCATCCCCAACACCGCCGCCTGGCTCCGTCGGTAGAGCGAGATACCCCCGACCCTGAGCACCACCGTCTTGGTGAGCCAGGCCAGAAAGACCGACCACGCCGTCACCCGCACCGGGTAGGCGAAGGCCACGGTGAACCCGATGGGGTGAAGCGGCCACCAGGGCACCCGGTAGGTCAGCAGCGTCAGGACAGCCGTGATCGTGGCCCCGGTGCCGAAATAGGCCAGTTGGGTTGGGAGTGTCGTCGGCGGGTTCTTGGCGAAGAGCACCACCGAGTTGAAGGGGAACTTGTTTGAGGTGTCAAAGGCGTAGGAGCCGAAGTTCTGGGCACCCTTGCCGTAGCCCAAACACAGGGTGACGACCGTGAAGGCGACAATGGCGAGCAGACCGCCGGCCAGCACGGCCCTGCCGAGGGTTCGCTGACCGGAGGGCAGGCCCTGGGCCAGTCGGGTGGCGTTGGCCGCCGAGGGCAGGGCAAAGCCCTTGTTGCCACAGAAGGTCGCGCTCATGATGGGCAGGGCCACCGGCGATTCCCCGGTGTGCCAGGCCCAGGCCCCGGTGAAGGGACTCTTGGCCTCCCCGGCGACGATGATGGGCCCGCGCAGCACCACCAGCCCGCTCATGGCGATAATCTTGGCCATCCCCAGGTAGAGGATCAGGCTGGCCGCCAGGAACAGGATGGCCATCAGGACGCTCGAGCCCATCCAGACGAGCCAGGCGACCAGATAGACGGAGCACACCAGCAGGCTGGTGCAGGCAAAGCGGTAGGAAACCAGTTCCTGAGAGTCGTCCACCGGGCAGTCGTTCCGCCAGGCTTTGCGGATGACGTCGGTCAACTGCGAACGGGCCATGTACAGTCCCCAGACCACGAAGAACCCCAAACCCCCGAAACTTTGCATGTTGACCCCGGCGTCGAAGGTGCCCGGGCCGAAACCGATGCGGTTCGAAATCCCGATCTGGAGCACTGCCAGCAGGTGGAAGAACCAGATGGACAGCAGGATGTTCAGGTTGGTGAAGTAGGCGAAGGCAAAGACGTAGAAGTCGGCCTTGGCCGAGAGCTTGGGGAAGTGGCGGGCAACCGTGATGTCCAGTTGCGGGTAGCCGTAGGCGAAACTGATGTGGGGGAAGGTCGGGTAGAAGTAGCCCACCATGTTCCAAAGGATAATGAAGAGCGGCAGGCCGGCCCCCAGCCAAAAGAGCCGGTCGCGCAGGAATCCCCGCCGAGTCACCCCAGGCTCCGGGCGGGTCAGCGCCAAGGGCACCGTCGCCAGGGGGAAGGCCAGGCGCTCGCGCTCGACCCATTGTCGGCGCAGGATGGTGGCGATGCTCAGGCAGGCCACGAAGATGGCGAAGACAAAACTGCACCACCAGAAGAGCGGCACCACCCAGGCCTGCCAGGCCGCCCCGGCGCCCGGAGGCAATCCCTGGTAGAAGTGGGTGATGGCCTGGGCCACGTCCCTGGTAACCGCCCACTCCCGCAGGTGAGGCACCACGTAGTCGGGCCATTGGTTTTCCGCGCTGGCGAAGTAGTGTGGCGCGCTGATGGTGGCGATGAGCCGACCCATCATGGCAGGGACCGAGGAGCCCAAAAAGGCTACGGCCACCGCGCCGATGACCTCCTGGCGGCTCAGCGCCCAGCGCGGGCGGAGCAGCCTCAGCAGCGCGCTGACCCCGGTCAGGAGCAGGTAGCCGAAAAAGAGGGCCATGGGGAAGTGGGACGCGGTCATGGGCGAGGAATGGATGGAGTAGCCGGCCACCGGCGCGAGTACGGCGATGGCCACACTCAACGCTACCCCCACCAGCGCCGCCCGCAGCGCGGAGAACGCCCGCGGTTGCGCACCATCGTCCTTTTGGTGAAGCATGCTGGTCATGTCGGCTGCTTCTCTGTCGGCTGTCTCCTTCTCCCACCTCGCCGCCACCGGACCGGACGGGGTCACTGTACTGAACTCGTCTGTGACGGACAAGTCTCACCTGTTGAGTGGGTCGGGAGCGTGCCTGAGACGTAAAGCAAATTTCACCCAAAAAAAACTTTGACAACTCTCCACCTCCCCAGGTAGGCTGCTGCCAAGTGATGTGACTCTGGCTTGTCGTGCGACTCGTATGAGTTGTGTGCCGATTGAGACGTACCCAGGGCGCAGCGTCGGCAGGTTGGGGTTACGGGTGGAGAGGGGTAGCCAGTGGCTGGTCACCGGCGAGGGGGAACGCGCGTGAATCTGCAGGAGCCTGCTGGGGGGGAAAGCGGTCCGGAGAAGGTTGGCGGCCAGACCGCGGAGAAGGAGAGGGGGGGCGAGCCCGTGCCTGAGAAGGAGAGCGAGCGTCGTCGCTTTCGTCGGTACCGGATGCCCATGCCCGTGTGGATCTCCTACGGGGAGAACTACCGGGAGGTGGACAGGGGCCAGGTGCAGGATTTCAGCAAGGCGGGGCTTCTTCTTCTTACCGAGGGCGGCAAAGACCTGAGCGTGGGTGATGTGGTCAGGGTCAATGCCACGTTCACGGTCCGCGGCGAGGCCCGGGTGGTCCGGGTGGAGGAAGAGGAGGGCGCCAGGGGCATCGCGCTGGAGTTCGTCCACAAACTCGAAATTGACATCTGAGGCGCTTTGCCGGCTTGCTCTCTGACGGGGGGCAAGAGCCGGGATGCTTCGGACTCCGCTGCTGGATCAGATGGGGCAGGGCTTCACTCTGTCCGCTCACGGATCACTCCTCGGCTGATCATTACGCCGAGGTGCTCGACGAAACCACCCCACTCAGGCAACTCCAGTCTGAAGCCAGGGTCGATCCTGCTCCGCCTGAACTTCTCTTGCTGCTCTACCCACGCATCGACGATGGCGGGATTCTCTTGGAAGTAATCGCGCATCACCCCCACGTAGTGTTGCGCCAGGCCATCCGGATCGTGGAGGATCCTTCCGAGTGAAATCGGGTAGAAGAGATACGGCGCCGACGCCAGCGCCTTTTCCAGAGGACCAACGGGCCAGCAGGCCAGGTCTGCCCTGACCCCCTGAACGTGTCCTCGGATTAGTTGCATGCCGTCTTCTTCGTGTGCCACCGTGGAATCCGCGAACCGGACTTCCGTGCGCTCCCGGCTGATTACGAAGAGGTCCAGGTCCGAGTCAGGCCGCTCCTTACCCTCCTCAACGCTGCCGAACAGAACCACGCCGCACTCCGGGTCTGCTTGGCGAATGTGCTCGACAATACCGGGCAGGATTTCACTGTGACTGTTCATTCTGTCGAGATCCCTCGGACAGAGCGGCCCTCTTGCCTCGAGTATAGCATAGTAGACCTGGCAGCAAGCAACAGGACGTAACGAAACGCATCTTTCGATGGCCTTCGGCAGCGTCGGAGCGGGCGCTCCGAGTCAATGCCTCGTCTGCCGGCAAGGTTCTCGGCTTTGGGTTGTTCGCGCTCGGGCGGAAGTTTGGGGGTTGACGCCGGTGAGGGGGGCGGTACAATGGCGGAGGCTACGCTACGGGTGTTTAAGGATGCGGGGGAGTCCGGCAAAAGGAACGGGATTCGGGCGATGAACTCAGAGAAGACGACCGGCAAGGAGGTCTGCTCTTTCTGCCGAAAGACGTACGCGGAGGTCGGTCCGCTGGTGGCCGGTCCGCCCGGCATCTTCATCTGCCGGGAGTGTATCGAACTGTGTCACTCCCTCGTCCAGGAGGACCTGCGCCGGAGCCGCCCGACCCTGAGCCTCACTGAGGTGCCCATGCCCGTGGAGCTCAAAGAGCAGCTGGACCAGTACGTCATCGGCCAGGAGCGAGCCAAGAAAGTGCTTTCGGTCGCCGTCCACAACCACTACAAGAGGCTCATCCTGGAGGAGGACTCCTTCGGCGACGACGTGGAGGTGGAGAAGAGCAACGTCCTGCTCATCGGACCCACCGGCTGCGGCAAGACACTCCTAGCCCAGACCCTGGCCCGGGTCCTCAACGTCCCCTTTGCCATCGGTGACGCCACCACGCTGACCCAGGCCGGGTACGTGGGCGAAGACGTGGAAAACCTGATCCTTCGGCTCATCCAGGCCGCTGACTGGGACGTGGCCACCGCCGAGCGGGGCATCCTCTACATCGACGAGATCGACAAGATCGGCAAGACCACCCTCAACATCTCCATCACCCGCGACGTCTCCGGCGAGGGCGTGCAGCAGGCGCTGCTGAAGATGCTCGAAGGCACCACGGCCAACGTGCCACCCCAGGGCGGCCGAAAGCACCCCGAGCAGCACTACATCCAGGTCAACACCCGGAACATCCTGTTCATCTGTGGCGGAACCTTCGTGGGTCTGGAGAACATCGTCCGTGAGCGGGTGGGACGTCGGGCCATCGGCTTCCGCCGGGAAATGTACGTCGATAAGAAGCAGGAACTGGGCGAGCTGCTGGCCCAGGTGGGCAACGAGGACCTCATCAAGTACGGGATGATCCCGGAACTGGTGGGCAGGATGCCGGTGACCGTGGCCCTGGAGCCGTTGGACCAGGAGGCCCTGGTGCAGATCTTGATCGAGCCCAAAAACGCCCTGGCCAAGCAGTACCAGAAGATCTTTCGCATGGAGCGGGCCACGTTGACGTTTCAGCCTCAGGCCCTGGAGGCGGTGGCCGAGCTGGCCCTGGAACGGGAGATCGGTGCCCGGGCGTTGCGGTCCGTCATGGAGGACCTCATGCTGGACCTGATGTACGAACTGCCTTCCAAATCGAAGAAGAAGTACGTCATCACCGCGAAGCAAGTCGAGAAGCTGCGCCAGTCGCCACCCTATTACGGGCGCCGAAAGGAAATCGCCTGAGCCGACCGGCTGTCGACTTGGCGCCGGCCCCGACCGTCCGAAGCGCCTCGGCGACCTCACCTTGCCCTTGATTTCCAACCTGTCGGGGGGCTATTATACTCCGTCCTGCGAAGCACCCTCAGAGGGGACAGTGAGACCGGACCACGAGGGAGATGCATAGATGCTCAAGCGGCGACTGCTGGCTCCCGGGCCCACTCCCGTGCCCGAGGAGGCCCTCCTGCGCCAAGCCCAGCCCATCTACCACCACCGCACACCGCGGTTCCGGAAACTCCTCGCCGAGGTACTGGGCCTGCTCAACTACGTCTACCGCACCGAAAACGACACGCTCGTCTTCGTCTCGGCCGGCACCGGAGGCATGGAGGCGGCGGTGGTCAACCTCCTGGCGCCCCAGGACACGGCCCTGGTGGTCGAGGGCGGGAAGTTCGGCGAGCGCTGGCGCGAGCTCTGCCAGGCCTATCAGCGCCCCGTTGTCACCCTGGACGTGGAGTGGGGGCGGAGCGTCACTCCTGAGGCGCTCGCCGCCGCCCTGGCGGAGCACCCCGAAGTCAAGGTGGTTTTCACACAGTTCTGTGAGACATCGACGGCGGCCCTCGCCGACACCGCAGCCATCTCGCCCGTGGTCCATGAGGCCGAGGCCCTCTTAGTCGTCGATGGCATCAGTGCCGTGGGCGCCGTCGAGTTCCGCACCGACGAATGGGGCGTCGACGTGCTGGTGGTCGCAAGCCAGAAGGCCCTGATGACTCCCCCCGGGCTGGCCACCGTGACCGTGAGCACCGAGGCCTGGAAGCGCATCGAGGCCAACCCGGCCCGCGGCTACTACTTCGACCTGGTGAGGAACCGGAAGGTCCTTGAGACCCACGACCCGGTCTTTACCCCGGCCATCACGCTCCTTGAGGCCCTGGCGGTCGGACTTCGCGCCTTGAAGGCCGAAGGCATCGAACGAGTTTGGGAGCGCCACCGCGCCCTGGCCGACGGCGTGCGGGCCGGCGTCCGGGCCATGGGCCTGGAACTGTTCGCCGAGCGGCCCAGCGACAGCCTCACGGCCGTCAGCCTGCCGGAGTCGGTCGACGGCACTCAGCTGGTCACGATGCTGCGCGAAGAGGAGGGCATTACCATCGCCGGCGGTCAGGGCAGGCTCAAGGGGAAGATTTGCCGGATCGCTCACATGGGCTACATGGACGGATACGATTGCCTGGTGGCCCTGGCCGCGCTGGAGCGGGTGCTTCGCCGGTTGGGGGTCGAGGTGCCGACCGGGGTCGGCGTGACCGCGGCGCTGGAGGTCTACGAGACCCGCGCCCGGTTGCGGGAAAGCGCCGGCGGCGCCTGAGGATCGTTTAGCCTCGCCGTACCGAAACTGAGGGGGACAGGGGTGGAGAAGCGACATACAGTGCTGGTGATGGACAACCTGGCCGAGGAGGGGGTGCGCATCCTCGAGGAAGAACCGGGGCTCGAAGTGATACGCGGCGACCGCCTCGACGACACCGACCGCAGCCAGGCCCTGGCCCAGGCTGAAGGACTTATCCTGCGCAGCGGGACCAAGGTAACGGCCGAGTTCTTGGCCGGCGCCTCAAGGCTCCGCTACGTCGCCCGCGCCGGGGTCGGGGTGGACAACATCGACCTCACCGCCGCCAGTCGCCGGGGCATCGTCGTCATGAACACCCCCGGCGGCAACACCACCAGCACGGCTGAGCATACCTGGGCCATGATCCTGGCCCTCAGCCGCAACCTCCCCCAGGCCCACGCTGCCCTGCGCCAGGGCAAGTGGGAACGTAAGAAGTTCATCGGCACCCAGTTAGCCGGTAAGACCCTGGGCGTCATCGGCTTGGGCCGGGTGGGAAGGGAGGTGGCCAAGCGGGCCGTGGCCTTCAGGATGCGGGTGGTGGGCTACGACCCCTATTTTGACCCCCAGAGCCTGGGGGACGCCGAGGTCACACTGGTGGAGAGGCTCTGTGACCTCCTCTCGGAAAGTGACTTCATCACCGTGCATACGCCACTCACCGACGACACCCGGGGCATGATCGGCGAGCGAGAGTTCGCCCTGGTTCGCCCGGGGGCGCGGGTGGTGAACTGCGCCCGTGGCGGCATCGTCGATGAAGACGCCCTCCACCAGGCCCTCATCAGTGGCAAGGTCGCCGGCGCGGCCCTGGACGTCTACACTAAGGAACCACCGGTGGACAACCCCCTCCTCCAACTCCCCAACGTCGTGGCCACGCCACATCTGGGCGCCTCCACTGAGGAGGCCCAGATCGCCGTCGCCTGCGAGGCCGCCAGGCTGATGCGCCAGGCCCTGCTTCACGGCCACGTCGAACACGCGGTGAACCTGCCCGCCCTGGCTCCCTCGGAGGAGCCCGTGGTAGCGCCCTACCTGGTACTGGCTGAAGCCCTGGGCAGTTTTGCCGCCCAGTTGGCTCGCGGGCGCATCCGCGCTCTGCGGGTGACCTACAGCGGAGAGGCAGCCCTGCGCGCCACTCGCAGGATCACCCGGCACGTGACCATGGGGGTGTTGCGGCCCGTAGTCGAGGAACAGGTCAACGTGGTCAACGCTTCGGTGCTGGCCACTGAGCGGGGGGTCCGCATCGAGGAACTCAAGAGCACCGAGACCGGCGAGTTCTCCACCCTGGTAACCCTCAGGCTGACCACTGACGAGCAAGAGCGCACCGTTCGCGGGACACTTTTCGGCAAGAACGAACCCCGGCTGGTGGAGGTGGATGGCTTCGAAGTGGACGCCATTCCCAAAGGGGAGTTACTGGTCGTCTTCGACCGCGACCGCCCCGGCCTCATCGGCGAGATCGGCCGCATCCTGGGTAGCCACGGTATCAACATCGCCCGTATGACCTTCGGCCGGAAAACCGCCGGCGGCGAGGCCATCACTGTGCTCAACCTGGACAGGGTTCCTCCCCAAGAGGTGCTTCGGGCGGTGGAGCAGATGGAGGACGTCTCCCAGGTTCGCCACGTCACGCTGCCCGGGGGATAGCCCAGCGTCCCGGTGGAAGTCGAGATGAGTCCGCCCTCTCTTTCCGGCATCGGAGCGGTGCAGGAGCTGTGTCAAGATGGCGACGAATCCTCACCACCCTCTGATCGCTGTCACCATGGGTGACCCGGCTGGCGTCGGCCCCGAGGTCGTGCTTCGAGCCCTGGCTGAAGGCGAACTGGCCGGCGAGGCCAGGCTCCTGGTGGTGGGGACACGCCGGACGCTGGAAGAGCGAGCCGGGCGCTTTGACCTGCCCTGGGACCTGCCCACTGTCGCCGGGCCCGGGCAGTGTCACGATGCCGACCTTCCCGTGGCCCTCTACGAGACGCCGGGGTTGGACCTGGCCGAAGTACAACTGGGGCTGGCTTCGGCCGCTGGGGGCCGGGCAGCCCTGGCCTACATTGAGCAGGCCCTGGAGTGGGCACTGACCGGGGACGTGGACGCTCTGGTTACCGGCCCTATCAATAAGGAAGCGCTGTTGCTTGCCGGCTCGGCCTTTCCGGGGCATACCGAACTGCTGGCGAGTCGGACCGGCTCCCGGCGGGCGACCATGATGCTGGTGGGTGGAGGACTGCGGGTGACCTTGGTCACCACCCATGTGGCCTTGCGTCGATTACCCGGACTCCTCACGACGAAACGCATCCTCCAGACGATTCAGGTGACCAACGAGGGTCTGCGGACGTGGTTCGGCATCGGGTCCCCGCGCATCGCCGTCTGCGCCCTCAACCCGCACGGCGGCGACGGGGGCCGGTTCGGCACCGAAGACGTGACGGTGGTGGCGCCGGCTGTGAAGCAAGCCAGAGGCAAGGGCATCGACTGTGTGGGGCCGTTCCCCAGCGATGCGCTCTTTTACCACGCCCTCCAGGGACGCTATGACGCCGTGGTCGCCCTCTACCACGACCAGGGCCTCATCCCCGTGAAACTGCTGGCCTTCGACCGCGCGGTGAACGTTACGCTGGGGCTTCCCATCATCCGCACCTCGGTCGATCACGGCACCGCTTACGACATCGTCGAGAAGGGAATCGCCTCTGCCTCCTCGATGATTGAAGCAGTGAAACTCGCCTCTCGCTTCGCCCGGCGAAAGCGGTCGGCCAAGGGTGCGTCTACGGAGTAGGACTCGGCCGATGAGGAATTATCAGACTCTGAATTTCATTCGCCGACAACTCGCCCGGCGTGGGCTCCGGCCCAACACCGGTCTGGGCCAGCACTTCCTCATCGACGGCAACCTGCTTCACCTCATGGTGGAAAAGGCCGGGGTGGGGGAGGGCGACCTAATCCTGGAGGTAGGGGCTGGAACAGGGAGCCTGACCCAACTTCTGGCCCGGCGGGCCGGACACGTCATCGCCGTGGAGTTAGACGCCCGACTGCTGGACATGGCCCAACGGGCCCTGGTACGCTACGACAACGTTACCGTCTGGCAGGGGGATGTCCTGGCCAACAAGCACACCCTGGCCCCGGAACTGGTGCGCCTGGTCGAGGAACACTTGAAGGAGTACGCTGACCGCAGACTGAAAGTGGTCTCGGACCTGCCCTACAAGGTGGCCACCCCGGTCATCGTCAACCTGTGGGAAAGTGGGTTGCCCGTCGAACTGATGCTGGTCACCGTCCAGCGCGAAC
Organism: uncultured bacterium; assembly: GCA_965372835.1. GTDB lineage: Bacteria > Planctomycetota > DG-23 > CBDVDV01 > CBDVDV01 > CBDVDV01. The sequence continues at coordinate 9,777 of CBDVDV010000001.1, forward strand.
TGGCTGAGAGGCTGGTGGCTCGCCCTGGAACCAAGGCCTACGGGGCGCTCACCATCAAGGTGGCTGTGTGGGCTGAGGCAGAGGTGCTGCGCATTCTGCTGCCGGCTGTCTTCTGGCCCCGACCGGCGGTGCAATCGGCCTTCGTCCGTCTGCGCCGGCGGAGTAAGCCACTGCTTTCGGCTGCCGAATACCCCGGGTTCGCGGCGCTGGTAGACGGGCTTTTCAGACATCGCCGCAAGACCGTGAAGCGCGCCCTCGTCGTCGCCGCCCGGGAGCCCGGGCTTGCCCAGGTCGCCCAGAACACGCAGGCCGCAGACCGTGCTGACGTCCGCCGCGTCGACCAACTGGCGCTAAGAGACTTCATCTCGCTGGCGCAGAGGCTCCAGCCTCAGCAGAGCCCCCGGGGGGGCTCGAAACAAAGGGAATGCCCATGAACCACCGCGGCCGACGCGCAGCGCTCCGGGAGAAACAGGCCCAGGCCGGCACCGGGGCTCTGCTGGTGACCAGCCAAAGCAATGTCCTCTACCTGAGCGGCTTCACTGGCGGAGACAGTTGGCTCCTTCTCGCCGGCGAGCGGGCCGTCCTGCTGACCGATTTCCGCTACCGAGAGCAGGCCGAGAACGAGGCGCCCGACCTGGAAGTGGTCACGAGAAGCAACAACACGCTCGTCGATCTCGTTGCCAGCCTGCTGGCTGACGGCGCCCGCCTGGCTTTTGAAGCAGCGCACGTCTCCTATGCCGACTACGGCCGACTGGCCGAAAAGGTGGGCGCCGACCGTATGCACCCGGCTGAAGGGTGGGTAGAGGAACTGCGAGTCGTCAAGTCCCCGGAGGAGGTGGAGCGCATTCGCCGGGCCATTGCGGTGGCGGAAGAGAGTTTCCAGGAGACACGGGGGCAGATCCGGCCAGGGATGCAAGAGAAGGAGTTGGCCGACGAGTTGGTGCACCGGATGCGCCGACGGGGCGCCCAGGTGGAGTCCTTCCCGGTCATCGTGGCGGCCGGGGAACGGGGGTCGCTCCCCCACGCTCGTAGCACGGACCAGCCGATTCAGGCGGGCGCGAGCGTCCTGGTGGATTGGGGGGCGCGGGTCGGTTTCTACAATTGCGACTTGACACGGGTGCTTTTCGTGAGTAGCATTCCAAGTTTGTTGAGGACAATTTACCCTGTGGTTTTGGCCGCGCAGCAGGAGGCTTATGAAGCCTCTCAGCCGGGACGCGCGCTGGGCGAGGTGGACCAAGCGGCCCGCGCCCTTATCGCGCAGGCCGGATACGGGGAGGCCTTCGGACACGCGCTCGGGCACGGCGTGGGCCTGGAGGTACACGAGCGGCCGACGGTCCGCCAGGGAGCTGAAGAACTCGCGCGAGCAGGGATGGTGCACACGATCGAGCCGGGCATCTACCTGCCCGGGGTGGGAGGGGTCCGCATCGAGGACATGGTGCTCCTGGGAGAGACCGGGGCGGAACGGATGACCACTCTGCCCCGTGACATCGAGGCGATGGTGGTGTGAAGCAGGCTCAGGGAAGAGGCCATGGCGACGATTATCGCCAACGACTTCCGTCCGGGCATGACGGTGATGGTGGACGGAAGGGTGATGCGGGTGGTGGAGTACCAACGGGTGCAGCCCGGTAAGGGCGGTGCGTTTCTGCGCACCAAACTGCGCGACCTGGAGCGCGGCGGCATGGTCAACAAAACCTTCCGCTCCGAAGAGAAGATCGAGCAGGCCTACCTGGAAACCCGCAAGACCCAGTACCTCTACCGCGACGGCGACGCCTGCTACTTTATGGACATGGAAACGTTCGAGCAGGAAGGCGTCCCCGCTGACGAACTGGGCGACCACGTCCTGCACCTGAAGGAGGGCATGGAGGTGTCGTTCCGCACCTACAAGGGACGGCGAGTGGAGGTAGAACTGCCCGCCTTTGTAGAGGTCGAGGTGGTGCAAACCGATCCCGGGGTGCGCGGCGACACGGCCGCCGGCGGCTCCAAACCGGCCACGGTAGAAACGAGTGCTACGGTGACTGTGCCTCTGTTCATCAACGTCGGTGACGTCATCCGGGTGGACACCAGGACGGGCCAATACGTGGAACGGGTACAAGGGGGCCGAAGCGGTGGAGTCTGACGGGCTCGAAGAGTTTATCCGGGCGCTCATCGCCATTATGCAGGAGAGCGAACTGACGGAGTTGGAGGTGGAGCGTGAAGGGGTCCGCGTCCGCCTGCAGAAGCAACGGCCCATCTCCGCTGCCGAAGTGGTGACCGTGACCTCTGGACCGCCGGCCGCCTCCTCCAGCGCCCCCGCGCCGTCCCCGGCGACCGTGCCTGAAGCGCACACCCGGGGCAGCCTGGTCGAGATTGTTTCCCCCATGGTGGGAGTCTTTTACGAGGCCCCGGCGCCTGACGCCGACCCCTTCGCCAAACTCGGTGACGAGGTCGAGCCCGAGACGGTGGTCTGTATCATTGAAGCCATGAAGGTAATGAACGAGATCAAGGCCGAAACCAGCGGTCGGATTGCCGACGTCCTGGTCAGCAACGGTGAAGCCGTGGAGTTCGGTCAGGTGCTTTTTCTGGTCGATCCCACAGAGGAGTGAGTCCGTCGAGCCGGTCCGGCCGGGGGTTGGCGCCCTTCGACACGGGCAAGGGTGGTTAGCCCGGCCGACCGCACGGAAGGAAACCAGCCGAGATGTTCTCCCGAATCCTGGTGGCCTGTCGTGGTGAGATCGCCTTGCGGATCATCCGCGCCTGCCGGGAGTTGGGCATTGAAACGGCGGCCGTCTTCAGTGAGCCCGACCGAGGTGCCCACTATCTCCAGTTGGCTGACCACGCCATCTGCATCGGGCCGGCCAGCCCCGCCGAAAGCTACCTCAACGTGGCCCGCGTGCTCGCGGCGGCCGAGGTGGCCGACGTGGACGCCATCCATCCCGGTTACGGCTTCCTGGCCGAAAACGCCCACTTCGCCGAGGTCTGCGAGTCCTGTAACATCAAGTTCATCGGACCCTCTTCCGAAGCCCTTCGGCTGACGGGCAATAAGTGCGAGGCCCGCCGACTGGCCCAGGAGAATCGGGTGCACATCGTGCCGGGCACCGACGGGCCGGCGGAGACGGAGGAGGACGCCCTGGATGCGGCTCACCGGGTCGGTTTTCCGGTGATGCTGAAAGCCTCGGCCGGTGGCGGCGGTCGGGGGATGCGCATCGCCCACAACGACATCAGTCTGCTCAACGCCTACCACGCCGCCCGCTCCGAGGCGGAGGCGGCGTTCGGTGACGGGTCGGTGTACGTGGAAAAGCACATTCCCCGCGCTCGTCACGTGGAAGTGCAGGTGCTGGCTGACGAGCACGGTAACATGGTCCACCTGGGCGAGCGTGACTGCAGCATCCAGCGCCGACACCAGAAGTTGGTGGAGGAGGCCCCCTCGCCGGCGGTGGACAGCCGACTGCGCTACGAGCTCGGCCGGGCGGCGCTCCGGGTGGCCCGGGCGGCCAAGTACACCAATGCCGGCACCGTGGAGTTCCTGCTTGACCCGGACCGCCACTTCTATTTCATCGAGGTCAACGCCCGCATCCAGGTCGAGCACCCGGTCACCGAGATGGTTACGGGTGTGGATATCGTCAAGGAGCAGATCCACATCGCCGCCGGGGAGCCCCTGACACTGACGCAGCGGCGGATCACCATCCAGGGCGCGGCTATCGAGTGCCGGATCAACGCCGAGGATTACACCAACGGCTTCAAGCCCAGCAGCGGGCGGATCACCGAATTCGTGGCGCCGGGCGGCCCCGGGGTGCGTCTTGACACCCATGCCTACACGGGCTACCAGGTCTCCCCGCACTACGACAGTCTGTTGGCTAAACTGGTGGTCTACAAGCCCACCCGCCAGGAGGCCATCCAGTGTATGCGCCGGGCCCTGGAAGAGTTTCGCATCGACGGGGTCAAGACCACCGTCCCTCTGTACGCGCAGATCTTCCAGAACAAGCGCTTTGTGGAGGGCCGGTTCGACACTGGGTTCATCGACAACCTATATCTGGGCTGAGACGAGTCAGTTGCACCCGGGAGAAGTTCGACTTGCTGTGAGGAGGGGCAAATGCCGATTGTTGGAATCCTGACTGGTGGGGGTGATTGCCCGGGGCTCAACGCGGTGATTCGCGCGGCGGTGCGCCGAGTCGAAAACGACGGCTACAGTTGCCTGGGCATCCTCGACGGCTGGAAGGGACTGCTCACCGGCGAGACCGTTCCCCTGGATGTCGCCCGTACCAACGACATCATCTCCGAGGGGGGCACCATCCTGGGAACCAGCCGGACTAACCCGTACAAGAGGCCCGAAGACGTCGAGAAACTTCTGGCCACCTATAAGGACCTCGAACTCGACGCCCTCATCACCATCGGCGGCGACGACACCTTGGGTGTGGCAGACAAACTCTACCAGGAGCACCAACTCAACGTGGTCGGCGTCCCCAAGACCATTGACAACGACCTCTCCTGCACCGATTTCACCTTCGGGTTTGACACCGCCGTCAACATCGCTACCGCAGCCGTCGACCGCATCATTACCACCGCCCGCAGCCATCACCGCTGCCTGGTGGTGGAGTGCATGGGTCGCCACGCGGGCTGGATCGCCGGCTATGTCGGCATGGCCAGCGGGGCCGACATCACCTTGGTACCGGAAAAACCCATTGACATGGACCAGGTCATTGCCGTACTGAAACGGAACCGCCAGCGGGGGCGCAACTACAACGTGGTGGTGGTGAGCGAGGGCGCGGTCTTTCAGGCCGGTGATTACGTAACCAGTTACGAGGGCGAGGCGGACGAGTTCGGGAACGTCCGTCTCGGTGGTGTAGGCAACCGGGTCGCCGAACTCGTCGAGAAGTACACCGGCTACGAGACCCGCAGTGTCGTGCTCGGTCACCTGCAGCGAGGCGGCGCCCCCACGGTGTTCGACCGCGTCCTGGCCACCCGTCTGGGCTATGCTGCTGCCGAACTGGTTCTCCGGGGTGAGTTCGGCAAGATGGTGGCCCTGCGGGGTAACCAGATCATCGCCGCTGACCTGAGCGAAGCGGTCGGCCAGACCAAGACGCTGGACATGGACTTCTTTGCGATTGCAGAGGCCTTCTTCACGGTGGACTGAAGGTTGGCTTCACGTGGCCCGCCGGTTGGCGGGTGCGTGAAGCATAGCCCGAACGTGGGTGACCCTGGTGTCCCCCCCACGCTGGGGCACCCACTCGGGCGCATTGTCCTTCGGGTCCGCTGGAACTGACCCGCCGGCCGGTCCTACGACTCGTATGAGCGGGTGCGCCGGACTCCCTGGGAGCAGGTGTTGCCCCGCTTGCTCACGGTGGGAGTGGGCCCGCCGAAGCGCGGTACTACATGATGATGCTGCAAATCTGGTTGGAAACCGGTATAGTAGTATAAGGACGATGTGGTCGCCAGCATTGAGCTCGCTAAGTCGGAGTATGGCCTATGACCATGGAGGACCCCAGCACCCCGAAGGAGCCGGGGAGCCGAGAGCGCCAAGGGCCGCGGAGGTTTGACGGTTCAGCTCAAATGAGGCCCGGGCACGCGAGGGCACCTAACAAGCGCCGCTACGGCCGCCGGCCTCTCTTTCGCCCCCTGACCGTCTATCGCCTTGGGCTTCGACTTTCCACGGGTCGCACCATGAACCTGAGCCCGGCCGGCGCCTGTGTCATTATGAGCAAGCCGATTCGGCTGCGCGTCGGGGACACGGTGCTGGCCGAAGTGGACGTTCCCCGCCGAGGACCCGACGGACTCCAGTTCGAGCAAGTCACCACGCCGGCCTGGGTCCGCCGAATCGAAGACCTGGGCCAGGAGCAATCTGTGGCCCTGGAGTTCCTGGAAGAAATTGACGTGGTCTGACCAGCCGACTCCCCCGGCAGAGCCGCGGCGACACCCATCTGTCCGGTCCCGACTCCTCCGTCGCCGCCTGCTCAGGTTCAACCTGTCGCCGACGCAAGAACCCTTGCCCCACGAGCCCTAACCTGGTATCCTTTCTACGGTGTGGTGGTCCGCCCAACGGCGGGCTGCGGACACCCGCTCACCGGTGGAGTCGTGTGCACCGAGCCGAAGGCAGTTTTTGTGGGAGTGGCGCCTTGACCGACACAGTGAGTCGAAGCACCACCATCGTCGCCGTCCACCACCAGGGGCAGGTGGCCATGGCCGGCGACGGCCAGGTGACCCTCTCCAACACCGTGGTCAAACACCAGGCCCGCAAGATTCGTCGACTCTACAAGGACCGGGTGCTGGTGGGTTTCGCCGGGTCGGCCGCCGACTCGCTGGCCCTGGTGGAGCGCTTTGAGGCCAAACTCAACGAGTTCCAGGGCAACGTCCCCAAGGCGGCCATTGAGTTGGCGCGGGATTGGCGGACCGACCGGATGTTGCGGCGGCTGGAGTCGGTGCTGGTGGTGGCCGACCGGGAGCACCTCCTCCTGGTGACCGGCGCCGGCGACGTCATCTCCCCTGACGACGGGGTCGTGGGTATCGGTTCCGGGGGTGCCTACGCGGCCGCAGCGGCGAAGGCCCTGGTCAAGCACGGGCAACTGACTGCTGAGGAGATCGCGCGGGAGGCCCTCACCATCGCTGCCCAGATCTGCGTCTACACCAACGAGCAGATAACCGTGGAAGTGTTATGAGCACCCCGCTGACTCCCCGACAGATCGTCGCCGAACTCGACCACTACATCGTCGGACAGGACGCGGCCAAGCGGGCCGTGGCCGTGGCCATCCGCAACCGCTGGCGGCGACAACAACTGCCACCCGAACTCCGCGACGAGGTGGCCCCCAAGAACATCATCATGATGGGCCCCACCGGGGTGGGCAAAACGGAGATCGCCCGTCGGCTGGCCACCCTGGTGGGCGCCCCCTTCCTCAAGGTGGAGGCCACCAAGTACACCGAGGTGGGCTACGTGGGTCGCGACGTGGAGGGGATGGTGCGCGACCTGCTGGAAATCGCCCTGGGGACGGTCCGCCAGGAGGCCGCCCAAAGGGTCCAGGCCAAGGCTCGCCAGCAAGCCGAGGAGCGGCTCCTGGACCTCTTGCTCCCCCCTCCTCGATGGGAGGGCTCGCCCGGCGAAGGCGAAGCGGCCGAGTCCAGAAGCCGGGCCCGCGAGCGCCTGCGCCAGAAACTCCGCGCCGGCGACCTGCAGGAGCGCAACGTCGAACTCACCGTCGAGGACCGCACCGTCCCCGTTCAGGTCTTCAGCGCCATCGGCATGGAGCAGATGGACGTCGACTTCAAAGACATGTTCGAAAAACTCATCCCCAGTCGCCAGCGTGAGCGTCGGGTCACGGTGCGCGAGGCCGGCGAGATACTCGCCCAGCAGGAAGTGGACAAACTCATCGACCGTGATGCGGTCACCCGCCAGGGCATCGAACTCGCGGAACAGACCGGCATCATCTTCATCGACGAGATCGACAAGGTGGCCGGTGGCGAAGGCGGTCACGGCCCCGACGTCTCCCGTATGGGCGTACAGCGCGACCTGCTCCCCATCGTCGAAGGCACCGCCGTAACCACACGTCACGGGGTCGTGCGCACCGACCACATCCTGTTCATGGCCGCCGGGGCCTTTACCCGGTGCAAACCCTCGGACCTGATACCCGAGTTCCAGGGCCGTTTTCCCATTCGGGTGGAACTGAGCGAACTGAGCCGCGACGACTTCGTCCGCATCCTCACCGAGCCCCGTTCCGCCCTCACCCGACAGTACGAAGCCCTGCTGGCCACCGAGGGCATCACCTTAGCGTTCCAGCGAGACGCCATCGAGGAACTGGCCACCATCGCCGCCACCGTCAACCAGGCAGGCGAAAGCATCGGCGCCCGCCGACTCTTCACCGTCATGGAGAGGCTCCTGGAGGAGGTGTCCTTCGAGGCACCTGAGCGGGGAGACGAGCGGGTGACCATCACCGCCGACTACGTCCGCGAAAAACTCGCCGACATCGTCAAGGACCGCGACCTGAGTCGCTACATACTCTGAGAGTCGCAAGTCGCAGGTCAAACGCCGAGGTGCTGGGCGGGGGGGGAAGGGTGGCGACTTCTGACCCTGGGGTTGCGACTTTGAGTGGGCAGGCGATGACCAACCTGAACGAGGACCTGTGCGGCCGACTCCGCTCGCGGTTCCGGCGGCGGCCGCTGGTCATCGTAATCGCCGGCGGCTCGGCCTCGGGCAAGGGGGCCGTGGCCCGGGCCTTAGCAGATTCCCTCAAGGCCCTGACGACCCGCATCGTCAACATGGACCGCTACTTCAAGCCCACCGACGAACTCCCCACGTATTACAGCCCCCGCATCGGTGGCCCCCATCCCGATTGGAACCAGCCCGACTCCTTCCGCCACCGGGAACTCACCGCCGACATGCGTCGGTGGGCCGGCGACGGTGCCTGTGGCGAACACGTGCTCATCCTGGAGGGCATCCTGGCGCTCCACTTCGACGAACTGCGCCAGTTGGCGCACCTCTGCCTCTTCATCCACACTGACGCCGACGAACGCATCGTCCGCCGAATCCGCCGAAACATGACCGTTCGGAACATGAAGTTCGATGAGGTGGCCGACTACTACGTCGAGTCGGTGCGTGATCGGCACCTCCAGTACGTCGAGCCCACCCGCCAGTTCGCCGACCTGGTCATCCCGGGCGGCTCCAGGCCCACGGAGACCAGCGAGCGCCAGGCTGCCCTCGATGCCTTGGTTTCAGCGTGCAAAACCTCCCTGGGCCGGTTGCGCACCTGACAATCGGCACGAATTCGCCCCGGGCAACCGCTTTTCCGTTGAGCCCGCTGCATGTCTGTGGGATAATTCATTTCCGTAGAAGGAGGGGTGTCCGAGTGGTTGAAGGAGCACGCTTGGAAAGCGTGTAGGCCCTCTTAAGGGGTCTCGCGGGTTCGAATCCCGCCCCCTCCGCCATTAGACGCACCGGTCGCTCCGCTCCGGGTTTGCTCATGGTAAACCATTTGGGTTTCTGCCCCGGCAAAGAGGCCGACAGGTTCGCAGGGGCGCGGCGAATGGCGCCCTGAGCGTGTCGAAGGGCAGACCTGCGACGTGCGACCTGGGACTTGCCGTTTCCAGTGCCGAGGAAGGCTACGAATGGGTAGGAAGTACGTCGTCACCAGTGCCTTGCCCTACGTCAACGGGGTCAAGCACCTGGGGAATCTCATTGGGTCGCTGCTGCCCGCTGACGTCTACGCCCGCTGGCTCAGGCTCCAGGGCGAAGACGTGCTCGCCGTCTGCGGGACCGACGAGCACGGCACCCCGTGCGAGATCGCCGCGCTCGAAGAGGGAGTGCCCGTAGCCGAGTACGCTGAGAAGTACTATCGCATCCAGAAAGACATCTACGAACGCTTCGGGCTCAGTTTCGACCACTTCGGGCGCACCTCCAGCCTCCACAACCACCGGATGACCCAGCACCTCTTCCTTCGTCTCTACGAAAACGGCTACGTGTCTGAGCGGGAGACCAAGCAACTGTACTGTGTGGATCACGACCGGTTTCTCCCGGACCGCTTCGTCATCGGCACCTGTCCCATCTGTGGTTACGAGCGGGCCCGGGGCGACCAGTGCGAAGCCTGCGCCAGGCTCCTGGACCCGGAAGAACTCATCAATCCGCGCTCGGCCGTCTGCGGGGGAAGCAACCTCATCCTCAAGTCGTCCCGCCACCTCTTCCTCGACCTGCCCAAACTCAAGGACCGTGTCAAAGTCTGGGTGGACACCAAGGGGCATTGGCCACGCACCAGCCGCTCTATCGCCTACAAGTGGCTGGGGGAGGGCCTGCGGGAACGCTGCATCACCCGCGACCTGGAGTGGGGCATCAAGGTGCCGCTGGAGGGCTACGAAGACAAGGTTCTCTACGTCTGGTTCGATGCGCCCATCGGCTACATCGGCATCAGCATGGAGTGGGCCGAACTGCGCGGTGAGCCCGAGCGCTGGCAGGAATACTGGAAGGACCCGGAGACGCGTCTGGTGCAGTTCATCGCCAAGGACAACGTGCCCTTCCACACGGTGACCTGGCCGGCCACCATGATGGGCGCGGACGACGGCTTCGTCCTGGCCGACATGGTCAAAGGCTTCCAGTACCTCCTCTACGAGGGGGGCAAGTTCTCCACCAGCGAGGGCCGCGGTGTCTTCACCGACCAGGCCCTGGAACTGTTCCCGGCTGACTACTGGCGATACTACCTGCTCCTGATTGCGCCAGAGCGCGGGGATTCCAACTTCGAGTGGCCGGGCTTCCAGCAGGCCGTCAACAAGGACCTGGCCGACGTGCTGGGTAACTTCGTCCACCGCACCCTCACCTTCATCCACAGCCGGTTCGACGGCACGGTGCCGGCAGCGCAGGGCCTCACTCCACGTGACCTGGCCATGCGGGAGCGCACAGGTGAGCTCGCCGAGCAACTAAAGACGGAGATGGGACTCTATCGCTTCCAGATGTCGGTGCGGGCGCTGCGGGAACTGTGGCGTGAGTGCAACCGGTACTTCGACGACAGGGCCCCCTGGCAGGCCGTCAAGACGGATCGGGCCGACGCGGCCACTACGCTGTCAACCGCCACGCACCTCTGCCGGAGCATCGCCGTGCTGACCGCGCCCTTCCTGCCTCATACCTCGAGCGAGATCTTCTCCTTGCTGGGCCTCAAGGAGGACGTCCACCAGGGCCGTTGGGGGCAGGCACTGGACTTCGAATGCCTGTCAGGACGGGCTCTGCCAGCCAAGCCCAAGCCACTCTTCAAGAAGGTCGAAGACGAACAGGTTGCCCAACTTCACGACCGTTTCGCCGGTGAGTAGCAGCAACGAAGCCATTGCCTCAACGGGAAGGGGATCAGACCATGCGCTGGGTACTCTGGGCCGTGTTTCTTGGCGCGCTTGTCGCGACGGCGGGGGCGGGAACGACCGTGACGGTCGAAGCCGGAAAAGACATCGGCCCGGTGCCGAGGGCCCTCTTCGGCACCAACCTCCGGCCCAACATGGAGAGCAAGGACGCCGTCCTGGAGTTCCTCCGTGACACGGGCATCACGGTCTTTCGCTACCCCGATGCCCGCGATGGTGGCTACGTCTGGAAGTGGCCCGAAGGGGTGATGCTGCGACAGGGCAAGCCCTCGATCTCCTGGCTGGGTAGGCTGGACGGCGTCGTCGAGTTCGCCAGGCAGGTGGGAGCCGACCTGACCTTCACCGTCCGCATCCAGGGAGGCGCCACCGCTGAGGAAGCGGCCGAAGTGGTCCGTCAGGTCAAGGCCCGGGGCATCACCGGGGCCTACTGGTGCCTGGGCAACGAACCGTATTTCAAGAGCAGTCAGGAAACCTACGTCGCTCCGGAAGACTACGTCAAACTGACCCGCCGATTCGTCTCGGCAATGAAGGCCGTTGACCCCACTGCCAGGGTGGGTATCGCCTGGGGTGGGCAGTACATCAACCGCCAGAGCGACCCTGGCCGCGACGAGAAGGTCCTGGCCGGGACCGCTGATGTCATCGACTTCATCGACCACCACTTCTACACCGGCCGACCACAGGGCAATGAAGACCCCTGGGACCCGATGAAGATTGTCGCCGGCGCTCTGCGGGTGAAGCAGGACGTGGACTACTTCAGGGAGATCTTCCGACGCGTCGCTCCTGCGCACGCCGAGCGCATCGAGATGCACTCCTGGGAATGGAGCGGACCGCCCTGGCCCAGGTGCGGGGGGATGCAAAGGCTGGCGACAGCGGTCTTTGCTGCCGATGCCCTGGGTGAGTTTGCTCGCAACGGCATCACCCTGGCTTGCCAGTACAATCTTCAGGAGCACCACTGCGGGCTTATCCCGGGCTACACCAAGGAGTGGGAAGGTGGCTACGAGACCAGCCCCTGGAACGGGAAGACTGTGCGCCCGCTGGCCTACGCCATCAAGTTGTGGAGTCGATACATGGGTCCGGTGTTAGTGGAGTGCTCCGTCGCCGGCGCCTCCACCTACCACACCGAGGATTGGCACACCTACGTCAACTATCAGGGGGACGTGCCTTACCTCACTGCCCACGCCACCCGCTCCCAAGACGGCAAGACCCTTCACCTGATGGTTATCAGCCGACACCCTACCGACGATCTCGAAGCCACCATCAGGCTGCGGGGGTTCCGCCCGAGAGCCGAGGTGACCGTGCGCACGCTCAACGGCCCCGACTTCCTGGCCCACAACGACTACTACAAGGAAGGTGACTGGCGCAGTTGGCGTTCCGTTGCCGACGTGCCTCCCATCACCTGCACCCTGAGCGAAGATCGGACCCGCCTCGCCTTCACCGCCGGCGGTGACCAGGCGACGGCTGAGTACACTTTCCCCGCGCACTCGGTGACCCAGTTGGTCTTTGAGCGGGCTGAGTAGCGGGGGGCCACCAGGCGGGTCCTACCGACGACGTAGGCCTACGACGAGCGCCAGCACCGTCATGACCGCCATGGCGCCCACGACCCACACCAGCCAGCCCATGCCGGGCGCTTGCGCTGGTCGGGGGATGCCCGAAATGACGACGGTGAGAGGCGCTCCTGCGGGGACGTCCCGGGCGCCTGCTATGAGGTAGCGGCCGGTGTCGGCGATCGACGGGGCGACCGCCGCTCCCTCGGGCCAGGTGACGTCGAGCGCGAGGCCTACCTCTTGAACGATCACCGTAGCCACAGTTACAGGCAAAGGGAGCGCCCGCTCGATGCTCATCGTTCCCGGACGCATCGGCAGAACGTACTTCCAGGTCAGATAGGGCCCCCCGCCTGCCTCGACGAAGTCGAGCACCACCTGGTCACCGGCTGGCCTCACGCCGACGCCGACCTGGAAGAGAACTGCCTCCGCCGGCAACTGCATCCGCAGGCGCTTGCTGACGGCTTCGCCTGGTCCCGCCGTCGCCTCGTGCCCTTCCGGGCGTGCAATCATTTCCGTCACCACCAGTTGGTCGCGGGAGAAGTCGACGATGAAGTGGTAGTTGCTCACCCCGGGTCCGCTTGGTTGCTCCTGTCCCGGCGCCGGCGAAAGCCAGGCGACGAGCAAGATGGAGGCCGCGAGCAACACCGGGCTATTCCTCATCTCGAGCCTCGCCCCGGCGGGGAACGTCGGCGACGAAGCGCGGTCAAGCCGGCCCCTCCCAGGACCATCAGTCCTCCGCCAATCCAAATCCAGAGCACCCCCGGGCGTCGGTGCACCAGCAGTGCGATGCTGCCGTCGGCACGGTCAGCGGTGATCGCCACCAGCAAGTCTTCCCGAAGCCCGGTCCGAACGGCGAGTTCGGCATTGAGATCATCGCGGCCCCAGTAGGCGCGCAGTTCCGGGGAGAGGACGACGGAGCGCCCTCCGCTTTCGGTAACCTTAATCCTGGCCACCATGGCCTCGTAACCACTCTTCTCGGTGAAGTCGCGGCCTTCGAATTGCACGGTCAGGCCAGCCGCCCCCTTCGAGGCGCCGGGCTTCAGAGCCACGCGCTCGCTTCGAGAGAATCCCGCCGAGAGAGTTAAGCCCATAACCAGAACCGCCACGCCAAGGTGCACCAAGAGCAGGGCAGCTACCCGCCACCCCACTCCTTGGCCACTGCGCCTGGCTGGCCAGTTCAGGAGGCGGCTTGCCAGCCGTGCCAGAAGCGTGAGTGCAGCGCCGCCGACCACTGCAGCCATCACGAAAGCCACTACCCCCCAAGCAGGCCCGAGGATGCCTTGCCGGATGAAGCGACAGGCAATGAACCCACCCGGCACCAATCCTACGACGGCCACCCACCACGAACGTGCCCGCGACAGCACCACCGAGCAACCCCAGAGCGCCGCGGCCAGCACCACCGCTACTGGGACAGCCAGCCGGTCGTAAAACGTCCTGGTCAGAGTGGGGATACTCTCAGAAGGGCCGGCGACGCTCGCCCACGCAGCCGCCATGGCCGGCCACCAGGTGCCCACCAGTACCACCGTGGCGAGGCCCACCAGCGTCACCGCGGTCACGGCCAGGAGCCAGTCTCTCCTCTGGAATGTCCGGACCGTTTCGCTCGTCAGGTTCCGCCATTGCCAAACCAGGAGCCCAGCCGACGCCAAGAAGACGGCTACCACGCCTACGAGTAAGGGCGGAGCCAGGCGAGAGGGAGCGAAGGCATGCTTTGAGACCACCAGCCCCCCTCGTGTGAGCAGCACTCCCAGAAGGCACAAGAGGAACGTGAGGGAAACAAGCACCGCGCCCCAGGCGGGCTGAACCCGCCGCCGACGGACCAGGCCCAGCGTGTGGAGCAGCGCGGTGGCCGAGAGCCAGGGGATGAGTGAGGCGTTCTCCACCGGGTCCCAGGACCAGTATCCACCCCAACCCAGTTCCACGTAGGCCCACTGCATCCCAAGGAGATTGCCCAGCGTGAGGAAAGTCCACGCTGCCAGGAGCCAAGGACGCGATCGGCGAAGGGCGTCCCTCATAGGCTCACCTGAGACCAGCGCTGCCGCCACCACGGCAAAAGGGACCGCAAACAGGAGGTACCCGAGGTACAAGGTCGCGGGGTGGAAGAGCATCTGGACGTTTTGCAGAGCGTCCCTGAGCCCGGTTCCCTCTCCCGGCGGAAAGTGGTAGGTGACGAACGGATCTGCGTAGACGACCACCAAGCCGGTGAAGAAACATACCAGCGAAGCCAGCACAGCGTGAGCGAGCGTTCGCAGCGCTCGCGTCATCCGTCTGGCCGTCAGCAGGAAGACCGCATCGCAGGCGGCGAGCAGGAATGTCCAGAAAAGCAGGGAACCCTCGGGCCCCGCCCACAGGGCGCTCAGAGCATAGTAGAGAGGGAGTTCACTGTCGGTATGCGCATCGACGTAGAGCAGGCGAAAATCGCGGGTCAGAAGGCCGACCGTCAAGGTGGCCGTCGCCAGTGTCAGGCCGACGAAGGCCACCGCCGCCAGCGCTACCACCCAGCGCCACCATCGTCGCGCGGAAAACCGAGCGGTCACGACCCCGAGACAAGCCGAGCCGGCGCTGGCCAGGAAAGCTGCTGCCACCGCCCAGCGCGCCAGCCTATACATGGTGCACCTCTCCAGGCCGCGCTGCCCAAGTGCTCACTTGCCGTCCTTGAGCGCTTCGTACTTGGAGGGGCACTTGGTCAGGACCTCGTAAGCCTCAAAGGGAGCCGCCGGCCGAAGATAGCCCGACACCACCACTTCCCGGCCGGGAGCGAAGAGGGGAGGGGGGTCGCCGGGAAAGACAACGTCGATGGCGTGCGTCTTCCCGCGCAGCGTGAAGCGCGTGCGACCCGAAGTCAGGTCGTACTCTATGCTTCCGGGCTCCACCGTGCCCTTGACGCGCACCGGTCGCTCGGGGTCGACCTGCTGCGAAGAGACGAGGGCATCCACGTCGCGGTAATAGTCCAGGCTGCCACTCCAGGCCGCCACCAGGATCAGCGCCACGCCTCCAGTCAGGGCCACCGACACCCACAGCCTCTTTGCGGCTTTGCTTGAAGGAGACTCGGTCTGTTTCTCGTCCGCACTCACAGAGACGCCCTCATCGGCAGGCCTGCCCGCACGACCTGCCCCTGCCAGCAGCCCGCGCCTCAGCCCGGTTCCCTCTCTTCGATTGTGCCTTTCCCCCGTCGAGGTGTCAACGAAAAGCCCCGGGCTCCAGGGGCCCTGTCCTGCGGTGTCCCGGGGCGTTGCCCGCGTCAGAGACGGAATGTGTGCTTGCTTCGGTGCCCTGATGAGCGCCCCCCCCGACCCCTTGCCGGTTGGTCTTTTGCCTTGACAGGACCGGGTTCTGCGGTATGTTTGTGTGAGGAACGGGCTGAATTGGAACGGGTGTTGCTGGAGTGAGATATTGGCTCACCGACCGATACCTGAAGAGCCGCGCCGAGCGCCCGTCGCCGGGCTTTCGCCACTGCGGACGTTGCGGCCGTTGCTGACGGGGCTGCTCGTCATTCTGGTGGTGCTCCTGGCCCTCGTCGGACTGGGGCGCATTTTCCGGGAAAAGAGCGCGACACGCGTAGAGCAGGTCCGACGGCAAATGGAGGCCGAAGGTACACCGTCAGCCCAGCAGTTGGGCGCGCCGTTGAAGAAGTACCCGCCGTTGCCACCGGCCGAGCAAGAGCGGCTCAAAGACACCATCGTTGTGGTGGAGACGGACTTCGGGCGCTTCGCCTTCGAGTTCTACCCCGAGGTGGCGCCCCAGAGCGTCCAGAACTTCGTCTGGCTGGTGGAACAGCATTTCTACGACCAGCAGTTGGTCGCCGGAGGCAAACCCGGGGATGGGCTCAGACTGTTAAGTTTTTCGGACGACCCCCGCTTCCTGTACCGCGTCGAGGCGGAGTTCAGCCAACTGGAGGTCGAAGCGGGAGTGGTAATGCTCGAACGCACCATCGACCCGGGCTTCCTGGAAGGCGAGGCGGAAAAGCCCGAATACCTGAACTCAGGCTCCACCCGGGTCTGGATCGCGCTGGGTCCGAAGCCAGCCTGGGTCCCCAAGTATACCGTCTTCGGCAAGGTCATCGAAGGCCTTGACGTGGTGCACGAACTGGCCCTGACATTTAGCGAGGGGCTGCCGGACTACGCGGACGAGGTACTGGTGTATCAGGTGAGGCTGGTGGCGCGCGGGCAACTGCAGTCGGTACTGGCGGAGCCGCTGGAGGAGCCGACCGATATTCCCTGGGCTCCCCAGCGGAGTCTGCTTCCGCCAGGCTGAGTGAGAACACTGGTGCGCCGGTCGTGCTAAGCGGGGAGGTAGCGGTGCCCTGTACCCGCAAACCGCTAAAGCGGGGCCGAATTCCTTCCCGAGGGCTCTGCTTCCTCGGACGTATCTTCGGCACGTGGTGATGAAGGTCGGGTCCTATGCAACAGGGCGGCGTGAACCTGGTCAGGCCTTGACGGGAGCAGCCATAAGCGCATGTCCCTGTGTGCCGTAGGGTCGCCTGGCTGGAGCCAACGACTGCAGAGCGTCCCTGGAAGGGGGTTCGACGGAAGGTGCACGACCGGTGCGCCTTTGTCCTTGACCAGGAGAACCGGTGGGGAAGACTTCGGCGATGTCCTACGTGGTGCTGGCGCTCAGGTATCGGCCTCAGCGCTTTGAGGAAATGGTCGGCCAGTCGGCCATCGCCACCACCCTGGCCAACGCCATCCGCACCGGTCGCCTGGCCCAGGCCTACATCTTCGCCGGTCCCCGGGGCACCGGCAAGACCTCCATGGCCCGCATCTTCGCCAAGGCCCTGAACTGCGAACAGGGTCCTACCCCTGAGCCCTGCAACCAGTGCGACATCTGCCGAAGCATCGACCGCGGTGACGACCTGGACGTCCTGGAAATCGACGCCGCCTCGAACCGCGGCATCGACAACGTCCGCGAACTCCGCGACCACGTCCGCTACCGTCCGGCCCGCACCCGGTTCAAAATCTACTACCTCGACGAAGCCCACATGATTACCGGCCCGGCCTGGAACGCGCTCCTGAAGACCCTCGAGGAACCTCCGGAGCACGTCAAGTTCATCTTTTCGACCACCGCGGCGGAGAAGATGCCCGAGACCATCCTCTCCCGCTGTCAGCGCTTCGACTTCCGCAATCTCTCGACCGCGGACATCGTCACCAGGCTCACCCAGATCGCCGAGGCCGAGTCCATCGAGACCGCCCCCGCCGTCCTGGAGCTCATCGCCAGGCGGGCCCGCGGCGGGATGCGCGATGCCATCTCACTGCTGGACCAACTGCACGCAGCCAGCGACCGCACCATCACCCGGGAAGCAGCCATTGACCTTCTGGGGATGCTGCCAACAGAGGCCGTGACCGACCTCTTCCAGGGCTTCCTCGACCGCGACGATGCTCACATCCTCCAGTTGGTCACCGACGCCGGCTCCCAGGGCAAGGACCTCGGCGAGTTAATGACTCAGGCCATCGAACACGCCCGGATTCTGCTTCACCTGCAGGTGCTGGGTGACGACCCGGTGCTCGGCGGTCTGCTCCCCGAGCAGGCCGAACGGCTCCGCCGTCAGGCGCAGGCCTTTCAGGTGGACCACCTGCTTCACGCCGTCGAGGTCCTGGCCAGCGCCCGCTTCCAACTTCGCAACGTCGTCGACGCCCAGGTCCTGGTGGAGGTGGCCTTGCTGGAACTGGCTCGGCTGGACGAACTTCGTCCGCTGAGCGAGTTGGCGAGCAAGGTGGAGGCCCTGGCCCGGAAGGTGACCAGCGCCTCGGCGGCACCGCCTCTCACCTCACCGGCGTCGCCGTCGGCGGCGACCACCAGGGTGGAGCAGACTGGCCCGCTCGGCCAGGCAGACCTGCGGACGGCCCGGGGGCTCTGGCCCGAACTGGCCGACCAAGTGGACGGCGTCCCCGGGCAGACGCTCACCCACCTGGCCCCGGTGGCCGTCTCCGGTGACCAACTCCTGGTGACCTGGAACGACCAGGAGGAGCCGGAGGACACGAGCGGCCTGGAGGGGGCTCTGCAAGCAGCCGGGGTCTTCCTTACGACCAGCCTGGGGCGTCCGGTGAGCGTTGCTCTGCAGCCCGTGGTGGGGGGCGCCCCGGACGATGCGCCTGCGGAGGAGCAGGAGGAGGCGCCGAGCAGACACCGTGAGTCCGCCTCCCACCGACGGCGGCACCCGGCCAACGACGCCATAGTCCAGCGGGCCGTCGAACTGTTCGAAGGCACCATCGAAGAAGGGGATGCATAAGTCATGCTCAAGGGCATGGGCGGGATGGGCAACATCCTCAAGCAGGCCCAGAAGATGCAGCAGCGCCTCCAGGAAGTGCAGCAGGAACTGAAAGCGCGTGTGGTCGAGGGGTCGGCCGGTGGCGGCATGGTGCGCGTGGCCGCCAATGGGGCCCAGGAGATCCTCTCCGTAAAGATCGACCCCGAGGCGGTCAACGCCGAGGACACCGAACTCCTGGAAGACATGGTTCTGGCTGCGGTGGGTCAGGCCCTGGAGAAGGCCCGGCAGATGGCCCAGGAAGAGATGGCTAAAGTGACCGGCGGACTCCAACTGCCGGGGCTCATGTAGGGCGGAGCAACGATGCCTGAGTACGGCGAAGTGTTGGGTCAGTTGCTGGAGGAGCTGGGAAGGCTTCCGGGCATCGGCCCGAAGAGCGCCGAGCGGCTGGCCGACCACATCCTGCGCAGCCCCAAGGAGGAGGCCCTGACCTTGGCCCGAGCCATCCGCGAGGTCAAGGAGCGTCTGCGTCCCTGCTCCCGGTGCTTCAGCATCTCCGAGTCCGACCCCTGCCACATTTGCTCTGACCCCCGCCGGGACCACGCGGTCATCTGTGTGGTCGAACAGCCCCGCGACGTGCTGGCCATCGAACGCTCGGGGGCCTACCGGGGCCTCTACCACGTGTTAGGCGGCCGGCTGGCCCCGCTGGAAGACGTGGGCCCGGGGCAGTTGACCATCAGGGCCCTCGTAGCCCGGGTCAAAGAGGGGGGGGTGAGCGAGGTGGTCATCGCCACCAACCCTACGGTGGAAGGGGAGACTACGGCGCTGCACCTGGCCGAAGTGCTCAAGCCGCTGGGGGTGACGATGACCAGGCTGGCCCGGGGAATGCCGGCCGGCGCCAGCCTCGAGTACTCCAGCGCCGCCGTGATTGGTGACGCCCTGCGCGACCGTCGGCCACTGTAGCCGACGGTCGGGCGCGTCTGACAGAGCAAGGCGACAGAGATGCCGATGGGGATGGAGCAGAGACTGGTCCCGAGGCTGGAACAGCGCCTCAGGCTCTCTCCCCGCATTATCCAATCCATAGAGATACTCCAGTTGCCCATGCTGGCCCTGGAGGAGCGGGTGGAGCAGGAACTCACCGAGAACCCCGTCCTGGAAGTGCGCGAAGAAGGCCCCGAGGTCGGTGAGGACGGGGAGACGACCGAGCCCACCGACGAAGTGTCCACCACGGCAGGAGAAGCCGAGGTCGCTGCTCCCGCCGATGACTCAGACGAGCCCACCCCCGAGGAGGAGAGTGAGTACGAACGGCTGGAAAACCTGGTCAACGATTGGGAAGACTTCTACAGCCAGACCCGCCGGACACCCCGCTCGCAGGACACCGACCCGAAGTTCGAAGCCCTCCAGAACACCATCGAGCGCCCCCTCTCCCTCGATGAATACCTCCTCTCCCAGCTTCGACTCCTGGACCTGGAGCCCCGGGTGTGGGAACTGGCCGAGAGCATCATCTACAATCTCGACGAGCAGGGCTACCTGAGCACTCCCCTGGAGGAAGTCGTGGCCCCCCTGCTTCCGCCCCAGGCCGGAGACTACGACGGCTCGACCGAGCTCGCCGAGGCCCGCAGCCAAGCGCTTCAGCAGGCCGAGGAGGCCCTGCGGGTAGTGCAGGGACTGGACCCACCGGGAATCGGCGCCCGGGACCTGGCCGAATGTCTGTTGCTTCAGATCACCGACGACCTGCCGCACGCCGACCTGGCCCGGGAACTGGTCGGCGGTCACCTCCAGGATTTGCTGCAAAACCGCTTGCCCGCGGTGGCCAAGACCACCGGTCACAGTCTTGACGAGATCAACCAGGCGCTGAAGACCATCGGGCAGCTGAACCCCCGGCCGGGCGCGCTCTTCAGTCACGAGGTGATCCCGTACGTGGTTCCCGACCTTACGGTGCGCTACGAGGACGGCCGTTACCGGGTGGTGCTCAACGAAGGTGGGGTCCCCGGGCTCTACATCCGCCGGGAGTACCGGGAACTGCTGCGCCGTCGGGATGGGGACCCCAAACTGCGCAACTACGTCAGGGAAAAGGTGCGCTCGGCCAAGTGGCTCATGGACGCCATCGAACAGCGCCGCCACACCCTCACCCGTATTGCCCAGGTCATCGTCGACCACCAACTGGAGTTCATGGAGAAAGGAGAGGGATACCTCCGCCCCTTGAAAATGCAGGAGGTGGCCGACGAGGTGGGCGTCCACGTGGCCACCGTCAGCCGGGCCGTTTCGGGGAAGTACCTGGATACACACCACGGCATCTACGAACTGCGCTACTTCTTCGCCGGCGGTCTGGTGACGGCCGAAGGCACCGAGGAATCCTGGAAGACGGTCAAGCAGCGGATCGTCCGACTCATTGAGCAGGAAGAGAAGGGGAAACCACTCAGCGACCAGGCCGTCGTCGACCGCCTGAAAGACGAAGGCCTGAAGGTGGCCCGCCGCACGGTGACCAAATACCGTAAAGAACTCAACATCCCCTCGGCCCGACTGCGCCGGCAATACGGTTCGGAGGCCCGGCCATGACCACCGCCCGGTTCGCCCTACGGCGAACCGACCCGCCAGCGGGCGGGCTGCTTCTGGCTCGCTTGCGTCAGTACCGTCGACGGCTCTGGCTGGGGCGGATAGTGCGCAACTCACTGGCCCTGGGCTACTGGTCGGCGGTGGTGGCCGTGGCCGCAGCCGGCGTCCTGGTTTTCTTCCCGGCCGTGGAAACGCTCGAGACCGTGCTCATCCTGGTGGCTGTGGGGCTGGCAGCGGGGGCGGTTCTGGGCTTTTTCGCCCGTCCCAGCCTGCAGTCGGCCGCCATCGCCACCGACCTCGCCGCCCGCAGCCGCGAGCAACTCAGCACCGCCCTGGAACTGGCTCAGGCGCCAGACTTGGCGGGCTTCTCGCGGCTCGTACTGGGCAGGGCGGCGACGGTGGCTCAGGGCCTCGAGCCCCGGCGGGTGCTTCCCCTCACCGTCCCCAAACACTGGCGCTGGACGGCAGGGCTGACGGCCCTGGCCTGTGCGCTCGCCTTCGTCCCCCGCTGCGACCTCGCCGCGCTGCGCCGTGGTCGGCAGGAGCGCCGGCACCTCGCCCAGGCGTTCCAGGTGCTGCGGAAGCGGCGGATCGTCGAGCACCTGGCCGGTCAGGCCAGACAGCAGAAAGACCCGGAACTGGCCCGGATGGCTCAGGAACTGCAGAAACTGCAGCGCCGGCTGGAGCAGCAGCAACTCAAGCGCGAGGAAGCCGTGGCCAGACTCACTGCCCTCATCGAACGCCTTCGAGGCCGTAGGGAAGAGGCCGAAGCCGCCCGGCGACTGGCCGAAAAGCTCCGTGAACTGGTCGTCGGCGGCCGGGCCCCGGACAGTGTCGGAGCCGCTGCCACGGCCCGGGAGGCTGCGCGCCAACTGGCCAAGGAACTCGCCCAGCGTTCCCTCACCGAAGAGCAACTCAAGCAGTTGGCCCAGGCAGCCCAGAAGGTGGCCTCAATGAAATCGGCCCGCCCCGGAGAGCCCGGCGCCCAAGGCGAGGGCAGTCCCGGGGCAGGGGAGAGCCTTCGTGCAGCAACGGGTGACGGGGGTGCGGGCGGCCTGGCCGCCGCGGCGCAGCAGTTCCTGGCTGCCCTGGAGGCCGGTGATTTCCCTGAAGCCGCTGACCAACTTGCGGCTGTGGGGAGGCTGCTTTCCGCGGAAGTCCAGTTGGAGCTCTCGGCCCAACAGATGGCCGTGCTCCTGGAAGGGCTGGAGGAGTCACGGGCCTTTGCGGGCGGGCTCGAGCCGGGCACCTACGCCGGGGCCGGCCTGAGGATCCGCCCGGCAGGAAGGAGTCGCTGGGTTGGGGGCAGTGGCCGGGGCTGGCGCCGGGGCCTCGCCTACACAGGTGGAGGGCACGGCCCCGAGTGGGGCACAGGGACTACCAATCTGGACGGCGGCCCCGGGCCGCAAGCAACCCCGCTGAGTGAGCACAAAGGCCGCCAGGCCCCGGGAAGCCGGCCGTACCAGACGGTCTCGGGCGAGTTCATCTATGCGCCGAGCCTGGTCAAAGGCCAGGCCAAAGACGCCCGGGTACGCGGGGCCATGGGGAAAGGACCCTCGGTGGTCATCCGGGAGGAACTGGGCCGGACTGCGCCCCGGGAACAGGCCTACGTCCCCGTCACTCAGGTCCTGGCCCAGTACCAGCGAGAGGCTGAGCGCGCTCTGGAAGACGAGCGCATCCCCGCCGACTACCAGCACTACGTCCGCCACTATTTTGACAGTTGGGTCTCCGACCTCCAAGGCGCCGGGGGACCGACCGGTCCTCAGCCTGGCGAAGGCCCGTCCTCCGAGAACGGACAACCGTGAGATGTCATCGCCTTGGTGGGTGAGGACGCGGGTGGGCGCGGGTCGGCTCACCGCTGTGGTTGTCATTCTCTTGGTCTGCTGGGCCGCCTGTTTCCTCGAACTGGGGCAGTCCAGCCTCTGGCATTCCCAGGAGGGTCGGGTTGCGCGCATCGCCCGGCACATGGTGCGTTCGGGCAAGTGGCTCCTGCCCGAGTTTGAAGAAGGCAAGGTCGCCGGGGGCAAGCCTGTCCTCTACCACTGGTTGGTCGCTCTGGTGGGGGTCTGTCGCGGGTTCGACGAGGCGACGGTCCGGACTCCCTCAGCCGTGGCCTCGCTACTGACAGTGCTCCTGGTGTACGTCTGGGTGAGTGGGTTCACGGGCCGGTGGGCGGCGCTGGCCTCGGCCCTGGTGCTGACGACGAGTGTTAGGTTTGTTGCCCTGGGCCGGATGGCTCGCGTGGATATGCTTCTGACCCTGTGGGTGACCCTGTCCTACCTGTGCTTCTACCTGGGGTACCAGCGGTCGGGGGAGCGGCGACGGTGGTTCTTGCTGATGTATGTGGCCCTGGCTTTGGCCATGATGACCAAGGGGCCCGTGGGCGTGGCCCTGCCCGTGGTAGGGATGCTCGTGTTCCTGGTGGTGCGTTGGGAACTGAGGCTGCTCAAAGAACTGGAACTGCTGCGGGGTGCGCTGATCTTCCTGGTCATCGCCGCTCCGTGGTACGTCGCCGCAGGGTGGCTGACCAAGGGAGAGTTCTTGGTGAAGTTTTTCGGCTCGCAGAACCTGAGCCGGTTCCTGGGCATCCAAGTAGGAGACCTCCCGGTACGAGGTGGAGCGCCCTGGTGGTTCTACGGCCCGCACCTGGCTTTGGCCGTCCTGCCCTGGACGTCGCTGGCGGTGTGCGCCCTGCTCTGGCAGCTCTGGCCGGGCCGTCGAGAGAGTGGCTCGACCGAGGTGGCCGACGTCCACCCGGCACGGACGCTGGCCTGCTGTTGGTTCCTGGCCGGCCTTGTCCTGCTGAGCATTTCCCGGGGAAAGCGGCCCGACTATGTGCTCCCACTGCTTCCCGGGCTGGCCTTGCTGATCGGGGGGTTCTGGGAATCGGCTTACGGCCAGGGCCGAGAGACGAGCGGGCGATTGGGCAGGGCGACGGGGGTGCTGCAGGCGCTCCTGGTCGCGGTGGCGGCTGTTTTTGTCCTTTCGGTGGCGGTGCTTTCCCCCTTGAGCGACTGGTGGAGGCGGATTCTGGAAGGGCTGCTTTTCCGCCGGGATCCGGCCCTGTTCCGGGCGGTAGTGGATGCCTTCGGGAGGCATCTGATTGCGAGCATTCTCATTTTCGTAGGTGCGGTGGTCACGGCGTGGGTCTGGTTTGGGAGCCGGTCGTCGAAACGGGCGCGGTCGGCCATGGTGCTCACCGTGGCGGTGGCGCTGACGGCGCAGTTCCTTCATCGGCGGGCGGTGGTGCCGGTTCTTGACCAACGCCACGGCTGGCGGTCTGTGGCGGCCGAGATGGCGCCGCTCATTCCTCCCGACCAGCCTTTGATCCTTCACACCGTGCCTCCACACGGGCTCCTCTTTTACCTCGACCGTCCGACGGAAACGCTGCCCACGGGGGATGTCGGCAGTTTGGCCACGGTGGCGGCGCAGCAAAAAACCTTCCACTGCCTGACGTCGGCTGAGATGCTCCAACGCCTACCTTCCCACCTGCGCGAAAACCTCCGTGTCCTCTACCAAAGCCCGGCCACCGCCCAGCCCCGCTACGTGCTAATCACCTCCAACGGATCCGTAGGGGCTGGGAACGCGCTTGACCGGGTCGGTGGCCGGCGGTAGCATGCGCGTGCTTTGGAGGAGGAGCCTTTCAACCCGCCGCACGGCGGGGAGGCGCGAGATGGGGAGATCGCTTCGGCTGTTGTGCGCCATGGCGCTGGTGGCCGTCACCTGCACGGCGGGGGGCGCCCTGGGCCAGGAGAAGCCTGCCGTCCGGCAGGTAGAACTTGCGGTGTCAGCCGGCTTTGAGAACCACGTGCGGGCCCCCTGGGCCCCGCTCATAGTGACGGTGCGCAACCCGGCGTACGGTGGGGAGGCGCTGCGCGGGCAACTCGTCTTCGAAGGAGGTCAGCAGCGCCAGGGGTTCCGCAGTTACCGAGACGTCTACCTGGGACCATCGGCCGCCAAACGCATCACCTTCTACATTCCAGAGGCGTGGGGCAAGGTGAGCTTCCTAGTCGACGGGAAGTCGGTGAGCGAGGTGGACGTGCGGGGGGCGGGGCGCTACGGTTGGACCGAGGAGTTGTTGGTGGTGCTCTCCCGCCGACCCGGGGTGTTGAACTTCCTGGAGTACACCCCTCGCAGCGCGGGGACGGGCTACCGTGGCGGAGTCACCAGGCAGGTAGCCCAGGTGAGCGATGCGGCCTCAATGCCGGACCGTTGGGCCGGCTACAGTGGGGTAACGGCCGTCATCCTGAACGACTTCGAGCTCAGCCGCCTGTCAGGCCCCCAACAACGGGCGCTGCTCGGCTGGGTCGAGACGGGGGGTCGGCTTATCATCTCTCCTGGGCCGGAGGCCCGTTGGCTCCTTCAGCCCCCCCTGGACCAGTTGCTCGGACTGCAACTGCTGGGCAACCAGGAAGTCCGCCAGGCCCCCACGCTGGAGCGGCTGTACGGAGCGTTCGAGGGTGAGGGCAAGTTCCTCCTGCACCAGTTGCGCTCCTCGCGGGCGCTGTTTCTCGGCGCCCCGGTGGGGGAGTGGCCGAGTTACGTTGGGGTGACGACCGGGGCCGGCGTGGTGGTGGTGATAGCCTTTGACGTGGGGGCATTTCCCTTCCGTGGGTGGTCGGGCGCTTCGGCCTTCTGGCAAGCGGTGCTGGACAACACCAAGCACGGCCCGCGCCCTTCCTGGACGCAGACTCAGCAGCCCGGCTACCCGGGCCAGCCGTCGGCGTCAGGGGACGCGCTGAAGGTGCTCTCGGCCATGGCGGCCAAGACGACTTCGGCGCTGCTCATCGTCGGGCTGGTAGGGCTGTACGTGCTCTGCGTGGGGCCGCTGAACTACCTGGCGCTGAGGGACTACCGTCGGCGGGTGTGGCTGGTGGTCACCACCCCGCTGGTGGCGCTGGGGTTTGTGGTTCTGGTCGGGACACTGGGCGTCCTGGGTCGGGGCATCAGTTCCTTGAGTCAGCACCTGACGCTGCTCACGGTGTGCGGGGACGTGGAGTCGGCCTACCAGCGGAGCTACGTTGGCCTGTGGTGCCCCACTTCCGGCGCTTTCGACCTGGAGGGCTCCGCGGACGCTTTCATCCGGCCTCTGGTCGCCGGGCCTCAACGGGCGCTTTGGCAACGGGTGGGGGCGGCGCGGTTCGCCGAGCGCAACGTGCTGGAGGAGTGTCAGTTTCGGGTCAACGAGTTGCGCTGCTTCCAGGTGGACGCGGTGCGTCCGTTGGGCGGCAGGCTGGCGCTGCGTCGGGACCGGGAGGGGCTGGTGCTGGAGAACGAAACCGACCTCGACCTCCGGGCGGCCTACATCGAGGCGGGTGGGGAGACCATTCTGTTCGGCGACGTGGCGGCTGGGGAAAGCCGACCAGGACGCGTCAGGCCCTCTTCAGATGGTCGCTGGAGCCGAACGGTCTGGCTCGAGGGCCTGGCTCCGGAATGGGTTCCTGGTAGTGGGGTGGGTCCCGGCAGGCAAAAGAACGTGCTGGACCTTCTCTGGAGCGTGGTGGACGGGGTGACCGGGATGGTGGTCCGGTCGACGTCGGGACGCGTGTACCGTCTGAACGCGGCGGTGGGGAACCTGGAGGAGCCGTTGCGGGTGCGGGGTGGACGGGTACGAGGGCAGCGGGAGTTGGTGCTGCTTCGGGCCTACTTGGCGGTGGAGTAGGGAAGGTAAAATTGGTGCCGTTTTTTTGTTGACATAGAGGACGTCGCGCCATAAAAGGGAGAGGCAACGGGTCGTTTGATAGACGCTGGATGCTGCGACGACAGGTGACTCCACGTTATAGGTCGTGGGAAAGGGGGAAGGGATGCGACGGTTGATCATCTCTCTGCTACTGGCCACCGGCGCGCTGACACTGCTTTCCGGCTGCTTCTGGCCGGGCGCCGCGCGTCACAACGCCAACCACTGGCAGGTGCTGGAGGCGGACCTCGGCTACCTGCATGAGAACTTCGACTGGTTCTGGAAGATGGACCGGCCCACGACCCTGCACCTGTCACACAACTACTGGCGGCTGCACGACAATCCGTAAGGACGGCGGGGGATGAACCCCTGCTCGTGACGCGCTTTCGCAGGGCGCAGCCTGAGGTGGCTGCGCCCCTGCTGTTTCTCTGACTGTCCGGACTAAGCCCCCGCGGCCAACATCGCCGCCATCGGGGATACGTGTAGAGCATGAGCGCCCCATCGGTTCCGTTCCTCAGTCGCGCGACCTTCTACTACGACCGGCGGGCGGCCCTGTTGACCGGGGTTTACGGCGCCGGCCTGGGCCTGCTCCCGATGGTGGCCAAGAAGACCTTCCACGCCTCGAATATGCAGGTGGCCCTTCTGGTCTGCGCCCCGGTGGCGGCCCACCTGCTGACCCTCTACTGGGGTCATTTCGTCCACCAGCGCCGGAAGATGCCCGTGGTGCTGACGGCCTGGTCGATCGGCCGGGGCCTGTTGCTGCTGGGAGCCTTCATCACCAACCTGTGGCCGCTCATCGTGCTGGCCTGTGCCAGTTACCTCATCAACGCGGCGGCGCTGCCGGCCTACAACGCCATCTGGAGGCATAACTACCCGACGGAGGTGCGAGGACAACTGGTCAGTCGGGTACTGCGGGGTACCATCCTCGTCATTGCCAGTTGCAGTCTGCTCTTCGGCCGGCTCCTGGACCTCAATCCATTCATCTACCGGATCCTGCTCCCGGTGGCCGGGATCTCGGGGGTGTTGGCGGCAGTGGTTTTTCGTCGGGTGCGGGTCCGCCGAGAGGCGACTACGTCGCAGGAGGAGCGGGAGCCGTTTCGCCTGGGAAAGGCGCTGGGACTCCTCCGCCGCAACCCCATCTTCGGCAAGTACCTGGCGGCCTTTTTCATCAGTGGGTTCGCCAGCCTGATGGCCCTGCCCATGATGGTGGTCTTCATCAACGACCGGTTCGAGGCGACTTACGTGCAGCAGGCGGTGGCCCTGCGCGTCCTTCCCCTGGTCTTGCAGTTGCTTCTGCTCCCGTTCTGGGGACGGGTAGCCGACCGGATGAGCCCCATGGTGGTGCGCGCGCTGCTGAGCACGCTTTGGGGGACCAGTTATTTGCTTTGGGCCGTGGCTCCGGGTATGATGACCATCTACGGGGCCCAGTGTCTTCGTGGTGTGGCCATGGGTGGGGGGACGCTGATTTGGCTCATCGGGGCCATGTACTTCGCCCCCAAAGATGAACTGCCACTCTACATGGGTCTGCATACCACGTTGACCGGTATACGGGGAGTGATCGCTCCCTTCTTGGGAGCCTGGCTGGCAGAACGAATTGGTGCTCAACCCCTGTTTGGGGTATCGTGGCTCCTGTGTTGGATGAGCGCGGCACTGATGATTCTCCTGGCAAGACGTGTCCGCCAAATGAATCGAAGAGACGATGAGCGTGCCGACTGAGACCGAGAGCCAACCTGAACTGAGCGTCGCGCTGGGACCGCTGAGCCTCAAGAACCCCATCCTGACGGCGTCGGGCACCTTCGGCTTCGGCCGGGAGATGAGCCTTCACTATCACCTGGCTCTCCTGGGGGCACTGGTCACCAAGACGGTGACGTTGCATCCGCGCCAGGGCAACCCGCCGCCGCGCATCGCCGAGACCCCCGCCGGGATGCTCAACTCCATCGGTCTGGCCAATCCGGGCCTGGAGGGGTTCCTGAAGACGGAGTTGCCTTTCCTGGGGCGCTTCGACACGGTGCGCATCGTCAACATTGCCGGGGAGACGGCCGAGGAGTTCGTCGGACTGGCTGAAAGGCTGAGCCAAGAGGTACTGGTGGATGCCTTGGAACTGAACGTCTCCTGCCCCAACGTCAAGCGTGGGGGGATGAGTTTCGGCGCCTCGCCCGAGGTGCTGGCCGAGTTGGTGGCTCAGGTCCGTCGGGTCACCGACCGGCCGCTGCTGGTGAAGTTGACCCCCAACGTGACCGACATCGTGGCCACGGGCCGAGCCGCGGTCGAAGCCGGCGCCGACATCCTCACCGTGGCCAATACCTATGTGGGTCTGGCCGTGGACTGGCGGAGCCGACGTCCCCTCCTCGGCGCGGTGACCGGCGGACTGAGCGGCCCGGCCATAAAGCCCCTCAGCCTGCGCGCGGTCTGGCACGTGAGTCAGGCCGTGGGCGTTCCGGTGGTGGGCGTGGGGGGCATCACCACGGTGGACGACGTGCTGGAATACCTGGTGGCGGGGGCCCAGGCCGTGGCTGTGGGAACAGCCAATTTCCTCAGCCCGCAGGCCATACCGGGACTGTTGGCCCAACTGCACGAAGTGCTCAACCAAGAAGGCATTGAGCGAATAGAAGATATCGTGGGGACGCTCGAGGTGGGCGTTCACTAAGGGTTGCCATGGTGTCCGGATGGGTCCAGACAGAGAAAGGAGAAGGTCATGGACAGGATACCGGGGTGGGTCCAGGTGCTTGTCCTGGTGGTCATCATCGCCGGCACAGCGGTCTTTATCTACAAGTGGGCCACCAAGGATCCGTGGGACGCACGGGACAGACAGAAAAGAGAATGGGAGCAACGGCAGGCCGCCGAGTTCATCAAACCACTCAAGGAAAAGGGCGAACAACGGATCGGCACGTACCTGGTCAAGGCCCGCCACGTCGAAGGGCTGGAGTTCGCCGACGTCACCATCCAACGGAAGAGCGGCGACACCGTGACCCAAGAGATCAAGGCCGATCGCATGACGGTCGACATCGGCAACGATGAGACCTGCCGGGCTCGGCTGTCGGGTGTCACCATCACCGAGTACGACGAAGAAGGGGCCGGTTCCACCGAGGCCACGGCCAGCGAGACGATATTCTTCACCAACAGCATGCGCGGCCCGGTGGGCATCATGGGGCCAGACTGGGCGGCGAGGGGTGACCCCGGAGGGTGACGTGCTGCGTTCCGGGGACGTCAATGTCCCGCGGGGCGTGCAAGGGCGACAGGCGCGTTTCCGTCGATAACGAAGACACGCGCACCCAGAGGTCTTCGTGCGCCCCAATCAGGCAGGAGCCAACCTGATCGTGGCCGGGGACCCGGGGGGCCGGTCGCCACCGGCTTCCGAGGAAAGGAGAAAGGCGATGGCTCGGGGGATTCGCATCGGCCTGGTGGGTTACAAGTTTATGGGGAAAGCCCACTCCAACGCCTACCTCAACGTGGCCCGCTTTTTCGACTTGCCCAGGCCACCGGTTATGAAAGCCATCTGCGGTCGTTCCGAGGCCGCGGTGCGGGCCGTCGCCCGGCGCTGGGGGTGGGAGTCCGTCGAGACCGATTACCGTAAACTCGTCGAGCGCGACGACATCGACCTCATCGACATCGCCACCCCCAACAACACCCACGCGAAGATTGCGATCGCCGCGGCCAAGGCCGGCAAGCACCTGGTCTCAGAAAAGCCACTGGCCATGAACGTGGCCGAGGCCAAGAAGATGCTCCAGGCGGCGAGAAGGGCCCGGGTCAAGCACATGGTCTGGTTCAACTACCGCCGGGTCCCCGCCATCGCCCTGGCCAGGAAACTCATCCAGCAAGGCGAGTTGGGTCGCATCTTCCACGTCCGAGTCGTGTACCTTCAGGACTGGATCGTTGACCCCAAGTTCCCGCTGGTCTGGCGCCTGCGGAAGCCCATTGCCGGCTCCGGTGCGCACGGCGACCTCAACGCCCACATCATCGACCTGGCTCGCTACCTGGTGGGCGAGTTTGCCTCGGTGGTGGGGATGAGCGAGACCTTCATCAAGGAGCGGCCGCTGGAGGCCGACTCTACCGGGCTCAGCGCCCGGGGGCGCAAGAAAAAGGGCAGGGTCACCGTCGATGACGCGATGCTCTTCCTGGCTCGTTTCCGCAGCGGAGCCATCGGCTCCTTCGAGGCTACCCGCTTTGCCACCGGCCGAAAGAACGGCGAGCGCATCGAGATCAACGGTGAAAAGGGCTCGCTGGCCTTCAACTTCGAACGGATGAACGAACTGGAGGTTTACTCCGCCAAGGACCCGGCCGACCGACAGGGCTTCAAGACCATTCTCGCCACCGAGCCGGTACATCCCTACATCAGCGCCTGGTGGCCACCCGGCCACATCATCGGCTACGAGCACACCTTCATCAACCAGGCCGCCGACCTGCTGACGGGCATCGCCAAGAACAAGCCCCTCTCGCCTGACTTCGAGGACGGGCTGCGCTGCCAGCAGGTGCTGGACGCCGTGCTCCAATCGTGCAAGACGGGCCGCTGGGTGAGAATTCCCAAGTAGCCGAGAGAAGCGCTCGGACCACGTCGCTCCGTTGGTTCTGACCGGGCGGGTCGGGAG
The DNA here is from genome assembly GCA_965372835.1 of uncultured bacterium. GTDB lineage: Bacteria > Planctomycetota > DG-23 > CBDVDV01 > CBDVDV01 > CBDVDV01. Next base: position 41,133 of record CBDVDV010000001.1, read on the forward strand.
CGAAGTCCGCGCGCGGGTGCGCTTTCGCCTCAGCCCACAGCGCCGAGCGGCCGACCCACGGTTCGACAAGCTCACCGTGCCCTGAGCCTGTCGAAGGGCAAGGAGGAATGGGATATGAGCAGGCGGGACCGCGCCTTGACGGTGGTGATGTTGTTGAGCGGGCTCCTCGTCTGGGGAGCCACCGAGGCCCTCTCCGCACCCCAGGACGCCGATGCAGGGGCGCTTGTCAGGGGGAACAACACCTTTGCCCTCAACCTCTACGGAGAGTTGAAAGAGCAGGAAGGCAACCTGTTCTTCTCTCCCTTCAGCATCTCGGCGGCTCTGGCCATGACCTACGGCGGGGCGCGGGGGAATACCGCAGCGCAGATGGAGCAAGTGCTGTATTTCGAGGTGACGGCGGAGCGTCTGCACCAAACCTTTGCCCAGCTACTGGAGCAGCTGAATGCTCGAGGCAAGAAGGGGGGCTATCAACTCAGCGTGGCCAACGCCTTGTGGGGCCAGCAGGGCGTCGGCTTCCTCAAGAAGTTTCTCGACCTCACCGAGAAGCACTACGGCGCCGGGCTTCAGCAGGTGGACTTCGCCGCTGCCACTGAGGCTGCTCGCCAGACCATCAACGCCTGGGTTGAAAAGGAGACCCAGGGCAAGATCAAAGACCTCATTCAGCCGGGCGTCCTGAACGCCTTGACCAAGTTGGTGCTGACTAACGCCATCTACTTCAAGGGTACCTGGGCCGAGCAGTTCGACAGGAAGGCGACGAGAGACACACCCTTTACCCTGGCCACCAGGCGGCAGGTCAAAGTCCCGATGATGCACAAGACCGAAAACTTCGGCTACACCGAGGCAGAGGGTTTCCAGGCCCTCGAACTTCCCTACGCAGGCGATGACCTCTCCATGGTCATCTTCCTCCCCCGCGAGGTCGATGGCTTGGCGGCTCTGGAGAAGGAACTTTCCCTGGAGAACCTGGAGAGTTGGCTGGGCGGGCTGCGCCGACAGACGGTACAGGTGTCGCTGCCCAGGTTCACCATGACCTCAGAGTTTGGACTCCAGGACGTGCTCAAGTCGCTGGGCATGACCGACGCCTTCTCAGGCGCCGCCGACTTCTCGGGCATGACCGGCAGGAGAGACCTGTTCATCTCGGCTGTCATTCACAAGGCCTTCGTGGACGTCAACGAAGAGGGTACGGAGGCGGCAGCGGCCACCGCGGTGGTGATGATGACGAGCGCAGCGCCGAGGCCCCCCGTGGTCTTCCGGGCCGACCACCCCTTCCTCTTCCTCATCCGTGACAACCGGTCAGGCAGCATCCTCTTCATCGGCCGACTCGTGAACCCGAAAGCATAGAGTGACTGCGCCACACGACGCATGTGCCACGGCCGGACTTGACCGGCCGTGCAGGGGGATGCTGTCAGCAGGGAATGGGGTTCCTGTGACTTCCGCAAAGGTGCTCGACTCAGGCACCGTTTCAGTTGCCTGTGTGCACTTTCTTGTGGACATAGGAGACTGGGCACGTGCGTGTATCAATGAGTTCGCCTCCACCCCGCCGACCGACGGCCACGACCAGGCGACCTTCACCACCGCCTGGGCTCCCTATATCAGGGCCCGAGGTGACCAGCGCGCTCTCGACTTCATGACCGACCTCAGGGATACGATCAAGGCGAACTTTGTTGAGAAGGGCATGTGGAAGCATGGCTACTGGACGTGCGCGGACGTGCACCATGGCACGGAACACTTCGAACTTTTCCTGGGCACGCTCTGGCGGCTCAAGCCCGAGGATACGGAGACCGTTCGGCAGTTGGTGGACGCTGCCGAGCACATGGGAAACTGGGTGTCTGAGATTCCCGCCTGGTTCGACCGGGACACGGGGCTTTTCCGTAGTCTGCATTTCGGGACCGACGGGGTAAAGCCTATGGCAGAGGAGACCTTCAACCTCCCCGACCACCTTCGCTGCGTAAACGTGTGCCTGCTGGCCTCGGCCATGACGGATGACCAGCGCTACCTGGACCTGGCCCGCTTCTATGGCGGACGGTGGGCGGATGCCATTCTCGCCGGCGAAGAACTCCCCGTTGGCCTCAACGAAGAAGGGGCCATGTACTTCCTCAGAAAGCCCGCGGAGGGGGCTTACCGAGCCTTCGCTGGTCAGATCGGTAAACTTCGCTCTGCCGTTGACCGGGCCGAGAACTTCCTGGCCTCAGGCGCCGTCAACGCATTTCTGGAACTGTGGCGGCTGACCGGTGAGGAGCGCTTCCGCAGCGCGGCCGAGAAACTCCTGGACGTCATCGTCACGCAACTCACCGACCCGGACGCCGGTGCCGCGGCGGCCGCCGTCCGCACCTACCGTCAGATGACGGGAGGGACCCGCTACGATTCCGTGGTGCTCGATGCGGTCGGACCCCTCGACCTATCCTCTTTTTCTCAACTCTCAATAGAGCCAGAGGTCAAGCGCAACGGCCGGCCCTCAGGCATCGGCAAGAGGCAGGATATGCCGATCTGGTACGAGGACGCCACCCCCCGACGGCACAACCCCATCCTGCTGGCCGTGGCCGCTGAGATCACACAGGACCAAGACCTGGCCACACGGGCTGTAGACATGGCCCGGGTCTACTTCCACCTGGCCAGGAAGGTCTATCCCCACGGGCGGGAGCACGGCTGCTCGGCCCGCTCGGTGAGCGCCATCGCCCGCGGTCACGGCAGAGACAACAACGCCGGGGTCGTCACCGCAGTCCTGGCCCCAATACTGGAAGCCTTCGAGGCCTGGATGTAGCCTTCAGCAAACTCCGCTGGCAACGGACGGTTGAGCGCGTTCAACTTCACGGCCGATGAGATCGCGTCCTGCCCGTACGTCCGGTCGTGCCACTCGTATGAGCGGAACTGCGAAACAATTGTAGGATAGCGGGCGTCTAAAAGAGTGATGGAAACGGTTCGTTCCCGGGTGCGCCTGCGCGAGGTCAAGTCCTGGTTTGTTTTGTGGCGAGTCCCCGTCCAAGGGGATAGAATACTTCTATGACGGTCATCAATGACTATCGGCAGGCTGACGACATTCTTCGACGGGTCTGGCGGGTGCGCGACCTCTGGCGGGCCCTGGCCGTCGGTCAGGGGGTGCTCGTCTACTTGAGCCTCGCCGCGGGCTCGCTCTTTGCCGCCACCGCCCTGGAGGGGCTCCTGCACACAGGCCCCTTTGTTCGCTCCACGCTTTTGGTGCTCGTTGCCGGCGCTTTCCTCATAGGGCTGTTTGTCTGCGTGCTCAGGCCTGCGTTCCGCGACGTCTCCGACCAGCGGATGGCCAGGCTCATTGAACTGCGATACCCCGAACTCGATAACGGTCTCATAAACGCCGTCCAACTGGTGCGCGATCCGCTGGTGCCCAGCCGGACGCTGGTCGAGAAGCAGCTGGCCGAGGTAGCAGAGAACATCGGGCCTTACGACTTTCGGCGAGCGGTGGACCGGCGACCATTCCGCCGGGCGACTCTGGCTGCGCTGCTCACCACGACCTTCCTGCTGCTCTACGTCGGCTTTTTCCCCGCTCGCTTTGCCAACGCCCTGGAGCGCATCCTCCATCCGCGGGCCCACCTTCCCGTGGTCGGGTCGGTGCGCATCGCCTCCGTCGAGCCGGGCAGTACCACCCTCATCTACGGCTCCGATCTCGACGTTCGGGTCACCCTCGAAGAGGGGAGTCCGCAGGTGGGGGAGGGCGCTCTTCATTATCGGCTGGAAGAGGGTCGGCCGCAGGAGTTGACCCTGGTGTCCGTCGCCACCGGTACCCTCACCAGCCGCATCGAGAACGTGACCGTTCCGCTGACCTACTCCGTCACCGTGGGTGATTCGCAATCGGCGCGCTTCGACGTGCAGGTGGCCCATAAGCCGGCCGTGAGCCGGCTGGACGTCACTTACGAATACCCGGCTTACACCAGGCTTGAGTCCAGGAGCGAAACCGATAGCCTGGGCAACCTCTCCGCCCCGGTCGGCTCCGCCGCGCTGCTGACCATCCATGCCAACAAGCCCATTGCCGAGGCCCGTGTCGAACATGGGGATGGGACCACGGAGCCGGTCACGGTCGACTTCGACAGGCAGGTCCTGCGCGCCAGGCTCTGGATGGGAAAGAGCGGCACTTATGCCATCCACCTCGCCGACGAGGAAGGCTATACCAACGACCCGCCGGCGCAACGACAGATCGAAGCCATCGCCGATGCAGCGCCCCAGGTGGTGCTCCTGACCCCGGGCGGAGACCAGACCGTGGCTCCCGGCGATTCGGTGGAGGTGACGTTCAAAGCCAGTGACAACTACGGCCTGGCCCGGGCTGAACTCCGCCTGAAGAAAAACGACGACCCGGAACAGGCGGCTCGAACTTGGGACGTCCCCGGCCGCAACGATGCCTCCTTTACCCATGCCCTTCAGCTCTCGTCGGAGGAGTACCACGACGGCGACCTCCTCACCCTGTACGCCCTCGCCGTGGACAACTGCACCATACCCGGGCCGGGGACCGGGGAGTCACAGCGCGTGTTGCTCCACGTCAGGGACCCGGCCGAGGCCCGCCGACGCCTCGAGGAGCAGTTCTCCGCCTGGGAAGAGGAACTCCGCAAAATTCTGAAACTCCAGAAGTCGGCCCGCACCACGAGCCTCGACCTCACCGAGCCCATGGGCCCGACTACGTTCCGCTCCAAGGTGGACCCGGTGCGGACCAGCCAGATTGAGGTCCGGGCGCGCTCACTCTCCTTAGCCGACCAAATAGACAGCGGGCTGGAGCGCCTGCGACCGGTGAAACGGGCCCTCCTGGCCCTGGGGTCCGACGACATGCTCCAGGCCGTGATGCTGACCGACGTACTGCTTGCCGCCGAGAATCCGCCTCTGGCGCGCGGCAAGGTCCTGGAACTCCTCACCGTGCAGAAGCGTATCATCGAAGTCCTGGAGAAGATCCTGGCCGTGCTGCCCGAACTGGCCCAGCGGACGCTGGAGGAGATGGAGGGCCGCGAAGCCAGCGACCTCCCCAGCGAGGTGCGGGAAAAGTTGCAGCAGTTGGCCGACAAACTCCAGGAGTTCATCGAGGAGCAGAAGAAGGTCGTCGACGCCTCCGAAGACCTGCGCAAGAAGCCCGTAGACGACTTCACCGAAGAAGACCTGGAGAAGTTGCGCGAACTCGAAGCCGTGGAGGACGATTGGGCCAAGTTCATGAAGGAGGCCTACGCCGACTTCAGCAAACTCCCGGAGCAGGACTTCTCCAACCCCAGCCTGCTCAAGGAAATCCTGGAAATCTACAGTGACGTGGAGATGGCCGCCGACGCCCTCAGTGAGAAAGCCATCGAAATGGCCGTCCCTCTGGAGCAGGCCGGCCTGGAACTGGCCGAGGAACTCACCACCCACATCGAGAAGTGGCTCGACGACATGCCCGACCGGCTGAAGTGGGTGATGGAGGAGCCCCTGACCGACTACGAGGTCCCCATGGCCGAACTGCCCGCCGAGTTGGAGGACATCATCGGCGACCTGATGGAGCAGGAGGAGGACCTCTTCGACGACGTGGAGGATGTGACCAGCGGCTGGACCGATTCGCTGGACAAGGGTGCGGGCTGGACGGCGATGGACGGCCCTATCTCCAACATGAGCGCCCAGGGCGTCACCGGAAACGTCCTGCCCAACACCAGCGAGATCGGCGGCCGAAGCGGCGAAGGCCGAACCGGCAAGGCCCACGGCGAGTTCGTCGAGGAGTCGGCCACGGGCAAAGGCGGCCGACGGACTCCCAGCAGGCTCACCCCCGATCCCTTCCAGGCCGGTCAGATCGACGACCAAGACAAAGAGCCCGCCGGCGGAGCCACGGGTGGCGGCAAACTCAGCGGCGCCGGCGGGGAGGGACTGGAAGGTCCCATTCCACCTCAGCTCTCCCAGGAGATGCAGCGGCTGGCCGGCCGACAGGCCCAACTGCGCAACCGGGCCGAATCTGTAGCCGTTCAGTTCCGGGTGGCCAACTACCCCACCTATCAACTGGACGAAGCCATCACTACCATGGAGGAAATCGAACTGGACCTCCGCTCCGCCCGCTATCGAAACGCCCTCCGCCGCCGGCCGATCCTCCTGGAGACACTCAAAGACACCCGGGCGTTCCTGGTGGGCGAGGTGAGGATGAGTTACGACCGCAGCGCCCCGCTCCCACCCTACCTGCGCGACGAACTGGCCGACGCCCGCGCCCAGAAACCCCCCGAAGGCTACGAGGACCTGCTGCAAAAGTACTACGAGCGCCTGTCCCGGAAACAGTAGCCTTGATTCTTGTGCTGCCCAAAGGCACAATCCGCGCTAAGCCTTTCAGAGTCCAGGTTTTAGGGGTCGAAGTGATCCCAATACTTTGGGCTTGACAGGGTGGGTGCCCCTACATATAGTGCCTGAAAGGCGACTGTAGGTGTCTGCTTCCGAGCCCTTCGACGGGCTCAGGAGAAGGGAGAATAGGCATGGCGAACTCCGATTTCGTGCATTTGCACGTTCACACCCACTACAGCCTGTTAGACGGCGCCTGTCGGCTGGAGGAGTTGTTCGAGGCGGCGAAGAAGTTCGGCATGCCCGCGCTGACCATCACTGACCACGGCAACATGTTCGGCGCCATCGAGTTCTACGAGGGCGCCCTGCGGGCCGGCCTCAAGCCCATTATCGGCTACGAAGCGTACGTTGCCCCGGGGAGCCGATTCGACCGCGAGGCCCGTGGCGGCGAGCCCGCATCCCACCACCTGACGCTCCTGGCCCGCAACACCCAGGGTTACCATAACCTCATCAAGTTGGCCTCCGCTGCGTACCTGGAGGGCTTCTACTACCGGCCTCGCATCGACAAGGAAATCCTGACGCAGCACGCCGAGGGCCTGGTGGCCCTGACCGGGTGCCTCAGCAGCGAACTGTCCCGCCTGCTGCTGGCCGACGATTACGACGGCGCCCGCCGAGCGCTACGCCAGTGGCTGGACATCTTTGGCGCCGAGCACGTCTTTGTCGAACTCCAGGATACGGGCATCCCGGAACAGCGGAAAGTCATCCGGGGCGCAGTAGCGCTGGCCAAGGACCTGGAGGTCCCCGTGGTGGCCACCAACGACGTTCACTACCTTCGCCCCGAAGACGCCCGAGCCCACGACATCCTCCTGTGCGTCAACACGGGCAAGTTCGTCGACGACCCGGACCGGATGCGCTTCGCCAATGACCAGTACTACTTCAAGAGCCCGGAGGAGATGGCCGAGGCCTTCCGCGAGGTCCCCGAGGCGGTGACCAACACCCGTCGGGTGGCTGACCTGTGCGCCCTGGAACTCTTCTTCGAGGAGAAGCACCTCCCCCGCATCCAGGCCAGCCAGGAAATGACCAACACCGCCTACCTGCGCCGGTTGTGCGAGGAGGGGTCCCGACGCCGCTACGGCGAGGTGACCCCCGCCGTGGGGGAGCGCCTGGAGCGCGAGTTGGGGATCATCGAACGGATCGGCTACGCCTCCTACTTCCTCATCGTGGCCGACTACGTGAACTACGCCCGCGACCGGGGCATCCCGGTGGGTCCGGGTCGGGGCTCGGCGGCCGCGTGCTTGGTGGCCTACGTCCTGGGCATCAACAACATCGATCCCATGAAGTATGACCTGATGATGGAAATCTTCCTGGATGAGAAGCGCCGGGAACTTCCGGACATCGACGTGGATTTCTGCCAGGACGGCCGCGAGGAGGTCATCCGCTACGTCCGCGAGAAGTACGGCGAGGACAAGGTGGCCCAGATCATCACCTTCGGGACCATGAGGGCTCGGGCGGTGGTGCGGGACGTGGCCCGGGCCCTGCGCGTTCCCTTCGAGCAGGCCGATCGGCTGGCCAAAAAGATACCCGCCACTCTGGGCATCACCCTCAAAGAGGCGCTGGCCCAGGACGCCGAACTCCGCCACGAGTACGAGAGCGACCCCACGGTCCACGAACTCTTCGAGATCGCTTTCCGTCTGGAAGGACTGGCCCGTCACGCCTCCACCCACGCCGCCGGGGTGGTTATCGCCGATAAGCCGCTGGTCGACTACACTCCCCTCTACCAGTACAACGATAGCGTGGCCACCCAGTACGCCATGGAGTCGCTGGAGCGCATCGGCCTCTTCAAGTTCGACTTCCTGGGTCTGCGCACCCTGAGTACGTTGCAGCGGGCGGTGGAGATCATCGAAGCCCGCCGAGGCGAGCGCATCGACCTGGATGCCCTGGACATGGCCGACCAAGCCACCTACGAGATGCTCTCCCGGGGTGAGGCAACGGGGGTTTTCCAGATGGAGTCGTCGGGTTTCCGCGACCTCCTGGAGAAGATGAAGCCCGACCGCTTCGACGACCTGGTCGCCCTCAATGCTCTCTACCGCCCCGGACCGCTGAAGGCCGGGGTGGTGGACACGTTCGTCGCCCGCAAGCACGGTCGCGAAACCCCCACCTATGAACACCCGCTCCTGGAAGAGATACTGGGAGAAACCCACGGCGTCATCGCCTACCAGGGCCAGGTGATGCGCATCGTCAGCCGCCTGGGCGACATCGACCTGGCTGACGCCTACACCCTCACCAAGGCCATCAGCAAGAAGCAAGAGGACGTCATCAACTCCAACCACGACGACTTCGTCAAGGGCGCCGTGGCCAAGGGCATCAGTCGGGATTCGGCCGAAAAGATCTTCGAGCATATCCTCTATTTCGGCGGCTACGGCTTCAAGAAGTGCCACTCCACCTGCTACGCCCTCATTGCCTACCAGACCGCTTACCTGAAGGCGCATTACCCGGCCGAGTTCATGGCCGCGCTCATGACCTATGAGATGGGCGACAGCGACAAACTCACCCAATACCTCCAGGAAGCCAGGCGGATGGGTCTGCGGGTGCTTCCGCCCGACGTCAACGAGAGCGACAAGGACTTTACCGTGGTCGCCGATGACACCGTCCGCTTCGGCCTGCAGGCCGTCAAGGGTGTCGGGGGTAAGGCCGTGGAGGCCATCCTGGCCGCCCGCCAGCAGGAGGGGGGCTTCCGGTCGCTCCACCAGTTCTGCGAAGTCGTGGACCATCGACAGGTGCACAAGGCCGTCATTGAAAGCCTCGTCAAGTGCGGGGCCTTCGACTCGCTGGCGGCGCGACGGGCTCAACTGTTGGCTGCCCTGGACGGGGCCATGCGCGCCGGTGAGCGGGTCCAGGCCGATCGCCGAATCGGTCAGATGAATATCTTCGACCAGTTGGCGGACGGGACTGCGGCGGCGGAGCCCCCGCAGTTGCCCGACGTCCCTGAGTTCCCGGAGCCGAGGCTGCTGGCCTTTGAGAAGGAGACCCTGGGCTTCTACCTCTCCAGCCATCCCCTGGCCCAGTACGAGCACCTGCTCAAACGGTTCGCCACGGCGACGGCCGAAGACTTGGCCGAGCGGCCGCCGGGCGAGCGCGTAGTGGTGGGCGGCATGGTGACCAAGGTGACGGGGATGACCATCCGCAACGGGGTCAACAAGGGCAAGCGGATGGCCCGCCTGGCGGTGGAGGACCTGACCGGGTCCTTCGAAGCGGTGATTTTCCCCCGACTCTATGAATCCTCGCGCTCCCTCTTCCATAAAGATGCCATACTCTTTCTCGATGGGGTCACGGACGTAGGCCGCGACCTCCCCTCGATCAAGGCGAACGACATTGTCCCGGTCACCCAGGCCGAGGCCCGCTTAGCGGACCACGTGGTCATCGACCTGGACTGCGTGGGCCTGGCCGAGGACACCCTCGACCGGCTCAAGGCCGTGCTGCAGCAGTACCCGGGGCCCTGCCCGGTGCGCTTGCGTTTCATCGGTCACGACCGCCAAGTGACCACGGTCCGGGTCGGTTCCGGGCTGGCGGTCTCCTGGAGTGAGGAACTGGCTCATCAACTGCGCAACCTGGTGGGGGCCGAGCACGTCCTGGTGACCGGTCGGCAGGACGAGGCCGTCCTGTGAGCACGCCGCCCTCCATCACCTGGCGGGTACGCGTGCGCTACGCTGAAACCGATGCCATGGGCGTCCTGCACCACGCCAACTACTTCGTGTACTTCGAGGAAGCCCGCACCGAGTGCCTGCGCCAGTTCGGCCGCTCCTACCGCGAGTTGGAAGAGCGTGGGGTGTACCTGGTGGTGGCCCGGGCGGAGTGTACTTACCGGGCGCCGGCCCGCTACGACGACGTCCTGCTCATTTACGCCTCTGTCGAGCGCGTCACCGCCGCTCGCATCGAGCACTCCTACCGGGTAGTGCGGGAGGCCGACGGCGTACTCGTGGCCGAGGCGAAAACCACACTGGCCTGTGTGGATGAGCGCGGAGAGCCGCAGCCCCTCCCCGAAGTGCTGCGACGACCACCCCTCTCATCACCGCCTGGGCAGTAAGTGGCTCAGGTTGGGCCGCCGAAGAGTGAATTGGGTGCATGTCGAGATTGTGGGGGTTTGACTCATCCCCAGTTTTGATACCTCATTCAGTAGCAAAGAGTACAGTTGTCAGTGGTGGCCCCCCGCCGGCCGGCAAGCTCAAGGTGTGCCACCCAAGGACCCGCGAAACTGGGGATGGATCAGGCCAATAAGCGGTTGACAGAGGGGAAGGCCCTGCCTATAATACCGGCGTGCGGTGGGGGGGTGGCGCCGGGGAATCGGCTGAGCGGGCGTAGTTCAGTGGTAGAACACCAGCTTCCCAAGCTGGGCGTCGTGGGTTCGAATCCCATCGCCCGCTCCATTGAGCCAGCGCTATGATGCACGTCTGGGAGGGCCCCACCGAGGGGTCGCCTCCGGCCCCACCAGCCCGATGGTCAGCGTCCACCTGTTGCGGGGTCGCGCCGGAGCGGTTGCGCGGTCAGGGAACGAGGCGGTGATGCCACGCGTCCTGGTACTCTTGTGTTTGTCGGTGACCATCGGTTGCGCCTCCTCTTCCCAAGGAGAACTGACTACACGACTTCGAGCGGACCTCAGTGGACTGCGCACCCGAGAACTATCGACCCCGTCGCCCAGCCGCACCCACCGGGTCCAGCGGGGGGAGACGCTCTGGAGCATCGCCCGCCGATGGGGCGTCACCGTCGCCGACCTCAAGCAGGCCAACGGGCTGACCGGCGACACCATCTATGCCGGCCAGGAGTTGGTGATTCCACGGGCCACCGAGCGCCGGTCGGCGGCCCGACCGCCGACCGCCGAGGAGGCAGGTCCGGCCTGGCCCGTCCCGGGGCTGCGGCAGGCCCGCCGGGACGGCGACGCGCTGGTCATCTACGCCCCGGAAGGGACCTCGGTGGTGGCCGCGGCTGGCGGCCGGGTGAACTACGTCTCCGAGCAGGTGCGCGGGCTGGGCGCGGTGGTCATGCTGGAGCATCCGGGTGGCGTGCTCACTTTCTACGGCCGGCTGGGAGAGGTGGCGGTGAGGCTGGGGCAGTCGGTCGGCCGAGGTGCTCCGGTGGGCCGGGTAGCGCCGGGAGGGGAGGCGGGTCCCCGGCTCCGTTTCATGGTGTTCAAGGATGGCAAAGCAGTCTCCGCAGGAGACTACCTGGCCCGATAGGGCGGGGGCCGGGAGGAGGGGTCTGCCATGCCGTTATACGAGTTCCGCTGCGACAGGTGTGACCAACGCTTCGAGGAGTTGTGCGAAAACATCGAGGCGTCCAACGGCGTTCGCTGTCCTGGGTGCCGAAGCCGGCGAGTGAGCCGACTGCTTTCCACGTTCGCCGTGTCGGTGCGGGGGGGAAACAAGGGCGGTTCGGCCTCTGCGTGCAGCACTTGCACGGCGACCAGTTGCACCACGTGCACCGTGCGTTGAGCCCCGGCAAAAGACGGTTTTGCAGCAGGAGCAGCCGTGAGGAACCTCTGGGCGCCGTGGCGGATGGAGTATGTCGGCGACCTCACCGAGGACGGCTGCTTCCTGTGCCGCGCCTGGGAAAGCACGGAGGACGACGTCAACCTGGTGGTCTGGCGGGGCCAGCGGACGTTTGTCATCTTCAACCGCTTCCCCTATTCCAACGGCCACCTCATGGTGGCCACGGCCGAACACGGGCGCATGCTGAGCGACCTCAGCGATGAGGAACTGGTGGAACTGATGCGGGCGACGGCACGCATGCAGCGACTGCTGGAACGGGTGGTGCGCGCGCACGGTTTCAACATCGGGCTGAACCTGGGTCGGTCGGCCGGTGCCGGCCTCACTGACCACCTCCACCTCCACATCGTGCCTCGCTGGGAGGGAGATACCAACTTCATGCCCGTCCTGGCTGACGTGAAGGTCATTCCCCAGGGACTCCAGGAACTGTACCGGGGGCTGAAGTCAGCGCTCGTACGAGCCGCACCTCCGCAGGATGAGGACCGATGAACGCTCACTCGCGAAGGCCGGGGGCCAGGCCCCAAACCGGGCAAGCAGGCATCCTGCTGAGTCGGCAGGCCCTGGAGGAGCGCGAGCAACGGGACTTGGCTGCCTACGCCGCCCACAGCGCCAACAGCCGGGGACGCCGATACCCCGAGGCCGAGCACCCCTATCGCACCTGCTACCAGCGCGACCGGGACCGCATCATCCACTCCACCGCCTTCCGCCGACTGGAGTACAAGACCCAGGTCTTCGTCAACCACGAGGGCGACTACTACCGCACCCGCCTCACTCACACCCTGGAGGTCAGCCAGATCGCCCGCACCATGGCCCGGGCCCTGAACCTCAATGAGGACCTCGTCGAGGCCATCGCCCTGGCCCACGACCTGGGTCACACCCCCTTCGGCCACTCCGGCGAGGACGCCCTGCGGGAACTGATGCGGGAGCACGGCGGCTTCGAACACAACCTGCACGGCCTCCGGGTAGTGGACAAGTTGGAGCACCGTTACGTCCGGTTCTCCGGTCTGAACCTTACCCGCGAGGTCCGTGAGGGCATGGCCAAACACCGCACTCGCTACGACCATCCACCCCCGAGTGAGTTCGACGACCGCCTCCAGACCCCCCTTGAGGCCCAGGTGGTGGAGGCGGCCGACACCATCGCCTACGACAGCCACGACCTGGACGACGCCTTGAAGGCCGGCCTGGTGCAGGAGGAGGACCTGGCCGGTGTGGCCCTCTGGGAACTGGCGGCGGAGCGGGCCGAGGGCGAGTTCGGCCCCCTGGAGCCGGAGAGTCGGCGGGTGCAGGTGGTCCGGTTCCTCATCAATCAGGAGGCGACGGCACTGCTGGAGCAGACCTGCGCCAACCTGGAAGCGGCCGGGGTGGCCTCACCCGAGGAGGTGCGTCAGGCCGCGCGGCCGCTGGTCGAGTTTGACCGAGAGATGAGGGAGCTGCAGGCGGGACTCCAGGAGTTCCTCATGGAGCGGGTATACGGGCACTACCGGGTGATGCGGATGGCCACGAAGGCCCGTCGATTCATCAAGGAGATTTTCACCGCCTACATCCAGAGCCCGGAGCAGTTGTCGCCGTCGGCGCTGCGGCACCGGCAAGAGGACGGACTGCACCGCGTGGTCTGTGACTACGTCGCCGGGATGACGGACCGGTACGCTCAGGACGAACACCTGAAACTGTTTGCTCCCTTCGAACGGGTGTGAGCGGTAGGATGTGAGTGTCATGGCCGGCCCGCCGGGGGCTGGCGAACGCGTCGGTGAGACGCGAAGTCATTGGGGGACCAGGTTCATTGGCCAATTAGGGGGAAAGTAATGAGGTACTGGCTTTGGATCTTCAGAGGGCTCTTTGTCCTGGCCGCTCTGGGGGCTGGTTTGGCTATCAGTTCTATCCTTAGCGACGGCGGGGCCTTCGGCGACAATCCGGAGACGGTTGACTGGTGGGCAACCCTCACGGTGGTCGCTTGTGTGGCGGCGGCGGGGCTGACCGTCCTGCTGGACGTTATCTTCTCCCGGCGACCGGTGCAGAACTTCACCGCCGTCTTCTTCGGCCTCCTGGTGGGGGTGGTCATGGCTTCCCTGTTCCGGTTTGTGCTCCAGGCCACCCCCATGCCGCCGTACTTCGTGGACGCGTGCTACTTGCTGATGCTCACTATCTTCTGCTACCTGGGCGTCGCGGTCATCATGCAGACCAAGGACGACTTCCGCTTCATCATCCCCTACGTGGAGTTCAGCCGCGAGACCCGCGGCCGCCGACCCATCGTCCTGGACACCAGCGTCATCATCGACGGACGGGTGGCCGACGTGTCCGAGACCCGTTTCCTGGACGCCCCCCTGGTCATCCCCCGCTTTGTCCTGGGGGAACTCCAGAACATCGCCGACTCCGATGACAAACTCCGTCGAAAACGAGGCCGCCGCGGCCTGGACATGCTCAACCGTCTGCGCCGAAACAAAAGGCTCGAGGTCATCATCCACGACACCACCCTGGAGCAAGGTGAAATGGTGGACGGCAAACTCATCAACCTGGCCAAGTCGCTGGACGCCCGGGTGATGACCAACGACTTCAACCTCAACAAGGTCGCCCAACTCCAGAACGTGGACGTCATCAACATCAACGACCTGGCCAACGCCCTGAAGACCGTGGTCATGGCCGGTGAGCAGATTTCCGTCGGTATCACCAAGCCGGGCGAGGAGCCGGGGCAGGGCGTGGGTTACCTGGACGACGGCACCATGGTGGTGGTGGAGCAGGGCCGCGACCGCATCGGCCAGGAGGTCACCATCACCGTGAGCAGCGTGCTCCAGACCTCCGCCGGCCGAATGATCTTCGGCCGGCCCGTCGAGGGTCAGCCCGCGGCCGCCGCTTCGGACGCCCCTGCCGGGGGAACAGACGGGTGAGGGGCGACGTAGCCGCGGTGGTGGTCGCTGGTGGTCGGGGACGCCGACTGGGGCGGCCCGAACCCAAAGCCTTCGTTCCCCTGGCCGGACGCCCGATGCTGGCCTATTCCCTGGAGGCCCTCCGTGGCGTCGATGGGGTAGGGGAGTTGGTGGTGGTCCTGCCCGAGGGCCAGGAGCGCGCCCTCGTCGAAACCTGGGCTGAACTCGAAAGCCGGTACCAAGTCAGCGCCAGCGTCGCCGGCGGCGAGCACCGTTGGCAGTCGGTTGCCGCGGGGCTGGAGGCCCTGACGGGAGATAGTGAATTCGTGCTTATCCACGACGCCGCCCGTCCCCTGGTGACACCCGAACTGATAGAGGCTGTGGTCCGCCGGGCCGCTGACGTGGGAGCGGCCATCGCCGCCCAGCCCCTGACCGACACACTGAAGGAAACCGACGAGCACCTCCTCATTCAGCGAACCCTGGACCGTTCCCGGTACTGGCGGGCCGAGACCCCGCAGGTCTTCCGTCGCGCACTTATCCTAAAGGCCTATCAGCGAGCCGGTGACCTCCAGTCCTGCGGATCCGCCCATACGGGCGTCCCCGCCGGTCGGCGGGTCGGGCCTACCGACGACGCCCAACTGGTGGAGGCCCTCGGGGCTCCCGTGGCCGTGGTCCCCAGCCCGAGTCCCAACCCGAAGATCACCACCCCAGAGGACCTCCTGCTGGCCGAGCAACTGCTCAGCAGGCGCTCGTTGGGAACCTGAAAGAGAATCCCCTCCTTCGGTGCGGCCTTGCCTGCAGGCCTGTGGCACCGTATACTGAAGAGCGGGAGCAGTGGTAGCGGAGGCGGCCCCTCATGTGGTACTACATCATCATCGGCATCCTGGCGGCGGCGGTAGTGGTGTCGTTCGTCCGTTGGTTCTTCATCCGGCCTCGGAGGATGAAACTTCCCGAGGGGTCCATCGAGGAACTCACTCGCTTCGCCGCGGAGTTTCGCCGGGCCGCTGACTACATGAGCGAACTCTCCAAGACCCTCGAACTGCGCAGCCTCCTCGAGTGGCAGCGGAAGAACGAGGAAATCCTCAAGACCCTCCGCCGGATGAATAAACTCCTCGTGGAACTCAACGAGTTCTTCGAGATCGAAGCCACCCAACTCACCCCCGACGACACCGACGAGCAGGCCCCCGTCCCTTCGGGCGCAGCCTCGACCGCACACCGTAGCAGCCGGGAAACAGAGCGCCGCGGCGCTGACAGCTCTGCAACCGACTCCAATTCGACATAGTCAACTTCACTTCGCTGACGATTCAGAGCCTTAGCCGCCCGGAAAGGGAAGGGCGATGAGTGGCGGGCGAAGGAAAGACACGTTCCCGGCCGACGAGAGCCCCGAGCAGCGACATGAGATACTGATACTGGCCAGTGCGCTGTGCTTCGCCATTGGTGCCTTGTGCTTTCTGTTCCGGGTCTACATCACCTCAGACTACGCCGCGGCTCGTCGGTGGCCCTACCAGCAGCACCTCCTGGTGGTAATGTTGGTGGCGGGCGCTCTGGCCATCGTCTTGCGCGTCTGGGCCGGTGGCTGGTCGTGGCGGGAGTCGGTTTTGCGGGAACTCTTGAAGCACCCTCTCGTCATCGCCGGCCTCATCGGAGGAGCGGTCGCCTTGCTGAGCCTTGTTGCGACAGTGCTGAAGATCGAGCTAGCGTGGTACCGGTATGTGTACGGCTCTGTGCCCGTCGCCACAATTCTCTTCGACTTGCTTATTCCTCTGGGCCTGCTGCTGACGGTCGTCGCAATCATCCTGCTGGCAAAGCACATCCGTCGAAAGCGCCAGCAGAAGGGAAACGAACCTTCTCATCAATCCTAACACGATGGGGGAGGGGGGTGCCGATGGGCCCAACCGAGCCCGAGTTTGAGCGGCGGCGCTTCCGCATGGAGTTCAGTGCCTGGTTGTGCTTTGTCCTTGGGACAGGTCTCTTCTGGCACTGGCTGGAGCGCGAGTTAGACTTGGAACGGACCGAAGACGTCGCCATCGGGCTGCTTGTGGTGGCGGCAGTGCTCGCTGGCCTCGCCGTGGTCCTGATGGTCCTGGCCCTCCGGCCTTATCAGAGAATCGGGGAACCACCAGCCTCTGCGCCTCCTGACGACGACAGCATGCAGGAGTTCGAAGACAATCTCCTCGCAGACACCGAGTAGGGGAGGGGGGTGCCGATGAAGTCTGGTATTTCGAGTGTGTCGGCACTCTTGCGCAAATCGGCATACGTCTTTCTGCTGGTTGGCTTTGCCTGCTTCATTCTCTATGTCGCTGCGGTGCAGTGGAACTTGGATGAGCTGCCCCGACCCATCGAGAAGGTGGCCTTGACGCTCGCCATAGTCGCCTTCGTTCTGGGTTTGGTCTGCATTGCAGGGGCGGGGCCGGAGGCATTCGGCGCCCGATATTCGCCGGAACGCCGACGGCAGTACAACCGCAGCGCCTTGGTTTCCTTGTCGGTTACGGCGCTGGTCGGCGGCGTGGCGGTCGTGCTGCTTCGCTCCTTGGCAGAGGCCCATAGCGCCAACAACTAAACAGGTCGCCCGAGAAGCAGGCACTTGTGAAATCTTTCACAAACTTGCCTGCACACACTTCACCCCGTAGGCTCCACACCATCTGACTCCAGGTGATCGCCGAAGACACCCTCGCCACGAAGAGGGAGGCCCCGGCAGCGACACGTTCCCGTAGGACTTGCTATGCCCACGCCGAAAAGCCAGCCGCAAAAGAAATCCAGAGGCCGGAATACCCTCGCTGCAGTCCTCCTGGTGACCTTGGCGGGGAACATTGCGCTGCTTGCGGCGTGGGGGTGGACGCACCCGGACGAGGGGGTCGACGCCTTTCTCGGAGTGGATGGCAACAAGTACCGTGTCGTTGCTCGGAACCCGTTGGGCCGGTCGATGGACTTCTGGGACTCACCTTATCGCTATCAGCGGGTGCTGGTGCCTACGGCATGGTGGCTGCTCAGCGCAGGGCAGAGCGCGGTTATTCCGTACGTCTCGGTGATCTTGAACGTGCTGGCCGTGTGCGCAGGTACGGTCCTGGTGGGAGTGGTTTGTCTGCGGGGAGGAGTCCCCGCATGGTGGGCCCTTGTTTACGGCTTCGCTCCCGGCTTTCAGCGGGCGGTGACCGCGGGACACCTGGAACCGGTGGCCAACCTCCTCATCCTTCTGGCCCTGGTGGCGTGGCTTCAGCGGCGAAGGCGCACGCTCCTGGTGCTTCTGGCTCTGCTGCCTCTGGTCAAGGAGGTGTATCTGTTCTTCACCTTCGCTTTCTTCGTGAGTGAAGTTGCAGCCAAGAGGCGGCCGACCGGGCGGTGGCTCCTCCTTCTGGTGCCCTTTGTGGTCTGGCAGGTTTACATCCGATGTCGGTTCGGGGCTTTCGGGGCCATGTACCATCTCTTTGACGTAAGGCCAAGTTGGCGGATGGTGGTCGAGGCCGTCAAGTGGAACCTGGTGGTCCAGCGTCCCGGAGCGCGGCTGGTGGTGCTGGCGCAAGTGTGGTCGGTGGGGCTTGTGGCGGCGGTGATTGCGGTTGTGGTACGCCGACTGACTGCCGCCTACCGGAAGCGGAGCATTCGATTCGGCTTCCCAGAGGTTTCGCTGTTTGTGTATACGCTCCTACTCATGGCACTCATGCACAAGGTCGCCTACCAGTTGGAGGCGTTCTTCAGGATCGCATCGACGGCGCTGCCCATGGTCTTCGTGGCCGGGCTCTGTCCCTACCCGAAAGGGACGTGGCAAGACCGGCCGCCGACGGAGCAACGTGACAGGACGCTGGTCGGGTTGGTGCTCATGTTCTCGGCGCTCCTGAGCGTGCTGGGGATTCCGATTCTGTTTCTCTACCTGGGGTCACTGCCGCCTTTGCTGTTTCAGGGGACCCCGCTGCATCCCTGAGGATTCCAAGCGGCCTTGTGGCCCTTCGGCTCAGGTGTGCGCAATGCAACATAAGATATGTTATCGGACATCCAACCTATCAATCACATCCGTCCTGCGGGGGGCCGGCCTGCCGAGCGAGACGCGGAAGCGACGCTCGCGACCCGTGCACCGGAGGCGGCCGCTGGTTGAGGAGCGGCCAAGGCCTGCTGAGTGAGTTTGAGGGCCCCGGAGACGATGCGCAGTCGGACCCCGTAGTTGGTGTGGTAGCCCTTCTGGCGCGTCGTGTACTGTCGATACACGACCACTTCCACATCGTCCTCGATACTGTACTCCACGACTTCCTGGCCCACCCGGCTGACACTGCCCAGGCGCTGGCGTAGGCCGAAGCCCTGCCGCGCTAACAGCACACAGTAGAGGTAGGGATACGCCCGGCCCACGCGGTTGATGGACAGTTGGATCTGGAGGCCAAGGAACTCCTCCGGGGCCTCGTCGAAACGCACCTGGAGCCGCGCGTCCCGGGGCAGCTGGCGCTCCTGCTCGGGCTTGGCGAGTCCCCTCTTCTTCTTGGATGAGGCCTGGCGGGTGACGCTGACCTCCATCTGGGGGATGAGGGTAAGGCCCGATGGAGAAAGTCCGCGGATGCACTGCTCGGCTTCCTGGAGGCACTTGACCTTGATCACCAGTTCCTCGGGTTTCCAGGTTGTCCGCAAGCCGCTCAGCCAGATGGGCACGGACAGAGCCGCTGCATCCAGCAGCCACATCTTCTGAGCCGTGTTGGCTCTCCCCTCGGCAAAGTCAGCAAACACCCAGAGGGGCCCGAGCGGCCCAAACCGGCCCATGTCCCCCAGCCACGCAGCGACCAACAGGACCACGTAGACCGCTGCCAGGAGACTGAGAAGTCCCGGCCAGGAAGCCAGGTTGAAGGGGCTGCGGGCCCATCGGCGGGACCGCTCGGCCGTATCCAGCACTCCTTGAAACTCGTCCAGCGTAACCTGCTCCCACCTGCGCTTGCCCCGCAAACGAGGCTTGTTCCGAATCCCCCGGCTGGCTCCCAAGAGCGCCCCGGCCAGCACCAGCACCCAGCCCACCCACACCGAGATCAGCACCTGGAGCATCAAACCGAGGACCAGACAGGCGGTGATGACGGCCAGCCTCACCCGGTAGTCGAGGCCGCCGATGAGAAAGCGCACCTCGTACTTGTCTTCACGTTCTGGTTGGTAGAACCTGACCATGCGCCTTCACTTCGAGCAGTTCACCGTACCCCACGATCTTCCAGTAGATGGGACAGGCGCCATCGCACATCTCGAATAACTCGCACGATTGGCAGACTTCGTGAGCGTACCGTTTCTCCTGGTAAAACCGGGCCCGCTCACCTCCCCAGACCTCTTCGAAGGGCTGCGTGAGCAGGTTCCCCACCGGCTGGGTCAGGCTGGAGCAGGGAAGGACGTCGCCGTTGGGGGCCACCGAGAGGAGGCCGTCGCACGCTGCGCACCCCTTGTTCCCCAGGCCTTCGGCCACGGGGTTGAAGATGCAGTAGGGCGTCGGCGAGTACCAGAGGAACTGCACCCCAACCCTTCGTGCCGCGCGCTTCACTTCCCGGACCACCTCCCCTATCTCGCTGTAACTGACCCAGAGTTCCTCGGCTCCCGGCCCTGCTGAGCCACAGGGGATGACCATGTTCATCGAGAAGCGGTCCAGCCCCAACCCCTTCATCAGCGCGGGCAGTTCCACCAACTCGTCCAGGTTAGCCCTTGTGGCAGTCGTGTTGGTGTGGACGGCGACGCCGGCCCGGCGAAGGTGCTTGACCCCCCTAAGGCTGGCCTCGAAGGAACCCGGCACCTGAGTAAGACCGTCGTGCGTCGCCGCGGTCACCCCTTCCAGGCTGACCTGGGCACTGTCCAGGCCTGCCCCGCGCAGGCCCTGAGCCGCCTGAGCGTCGATTAGGGTCCCGTTGGTGATGAGGTTGACTCGCAGCCCCGCCGCCTTGGCGTGGCCGACCAGTTCGACGATGTCGTCGCGCAGCATGGGCTCCCCGCCGGTGAAACTGGTGGAGGGTACCTGGGCTTGGTGACGGATGATGTCGAAGATGCGTTTCACCTGGGCCGTGGACATCTCCTCGGTCTCATCGTCCTGATGACAACTGCAGGAGGCGTAGCAGAAGAGGCAGGAGAGGTTGCAGCGATAGGTCACAGCCACCTCGCTCAGGACGGGAAGCAGGTTGTAGGGTCGGCGGAAGGGCACCGTCTCCACGGCCCGCCTCCCCTCCCCTTCTCCCAGACAGCCCACCAGGAGCGCCCGCAGGTCGCAGAAGAAGTGGTGGACGTCGGCGCACCTGGCCGGGTCGTCGGCGTGAGGCCCGAGGACGTCGAAGACGCTTTCGCCGTCGAGCATCCGCCCCAGGAGTTCGAGGCCGGTACGGTTCAGTTTGTAGGCCTGGTTGGGAAGGAGAATGAGCAGTTCGTCGGCCTGGCGCACGGCGACGTAAGAGCGGATCTGCCTCACGAACTCATCCGTCCAGCCGATGTCCACGTGCTCGGCGGCGGGGCTGGGCGTGGAGACCGACGACAGCGGACACCCGTCCCTCACCCCTGATTCCGGTCGCCCGCCCATCAGTGCGCTCCCCCGCTCACGCACGCCCCGTGGCAGGCCGAGTGACACGCTGAGTGGCACGCCGAGTGACAGGCACTGTGACACGCTGAGTGACAGGCGTCGTGGCAGGCGGTGTGGACATAGCAGGCGCTGTGGCAGGCATCGGATTTGATGAAAGCAGCGTAGTTGGTGGCCGCTGCGGGCTGGTGTTCCTCGACGGAGCGTCGCATGCGATCGATGCGGTCTCCCCGGTCGTAGTCGTCGTTGTAGTAGTGGTGATAGTAGTACCCGTAGCGGCGGGGATAGCGCTCACCCCAGGCGTACTCATGCTCCTCGTCCATGTTCTCGGGCGTGGTGGAGCGGGCCAGGGCGGCGAAGAGCCCGCTGTAGTACTTCTTGGTGGCGGGCAGGTCGGAGTCCCAGCACTTGCGCTGGACGCCGTCGGATAGTTCGGCGTAGAGCCCGTTGAGCCGCCTCTGGGAGAGGGTGCCGTCGGCCTGGACGGTGTCGAGGAAGAGTTTCTCGTAGGAGTTTCGGGGTTGGTAGCGAAGGGAGGTGCGCTCGATGGTGAGGGGATCCTCGCTACGGATGTAGAGGGCCCCCCGCTGCTCCAGGTCGGCGCAGATGAGGCAGGTGATGGTGCTCAAGGGGATGTCCAAGAGCAGCCCCGCCTCGATGACGTTCAGGCGCGCGATCTTCCCCTTCTTGCGGAAGGTGGCCACCTTGATTTTGGGTGGCACCCAGATGTTGCTGTCCCAGCGTACCTCCTCCAGCGCTTCGCCCGCTTGCTGCAAAGACCCGTGCTTGAGACCCATGGCCACCACGGCAGCCACCACCAGCACCACCACCGCCAGCACGGCCGCCAAAGGAATCCCCTTGCCCAGTTTCTTGACCGCCCCGGGGATTCGGCCTTTCTCGATTCTCGCCCCTACACCGACCGCTTCCTCGGCGCGGGTGCTGCCGAGCGTGGGGAAATACCTTGCGGCGATGTACTGCTGGACGAGGAAGTGGAACTCCTTCGGTGCCGACTTCTTGTGCAAGAGGATGGTGAGCCAGTTCTTGCCCTGGTAGGGCGTGGCCCGGTAGTCGATCTTGTACTGCTCGTTCATGAACTTCTCAGTGCGGAAGGTGACCTCCTCGAGGAACTCGGGTGCGACCTTGAGCACGTTCCCTTCGGCCGCCACGCGTTCGGGCGGCACCTCGATGGGGTAGTGGACGTAGACGGTGTAGTGCTCCAGCGCTTCCGCCCGTTGTACGGGTGCCCAACCCAGGACGACCAGTTGACCCAGGCCCGGGGCCTCCGTCAGTCCCAGGTTCTTACTGGCCACCAGGTCGGCGGCATAGTGGACGATGTAGGTGGTTTCCCCTGGCCCGAAGGCCTGTTTTCCGGCCAGCACTACGTCGTACTTACGGTCCGAGACGTGGGCGATGGAGAGGGGGTAACGGCGCCCACCGGCTTGGGCGTGGGAGGTCTCGAAGTTGAAGACCGGGGTCTCCTGCATCCCTTCCAGGTAGAAGCCGTGCATCTTGCCGCTGGTGACGGTCCAGCGCAATTTGTAGACGATGTCGGCCTTGCCGTCCTGGCGCAGCGACAGATCCACCTCCACCCAATGCAGTTTCGCGGAGACGGCTGCCTGGGCCGTCGGCGCCAGGACCCAGAGGAGCGCCACGACCAGGGCCGGCAGTAGTAGTCGACGGACTTCAAGCGCTCGCCTGAACACGGCGACGGACCTCCAATAAGCAGTGGCGGCTCACTCCGGCGGGGCAGCGGCGCCGCAGCGCCCCAAGTCGCGAACCGCTTACTCCTGCGTGGCCCCCAGTCGCGCCCGCAGCAGGTCGGCCTGAGAGGTGATGAAGTGCCCGAAGGCTTCTTTGCTCTTGGCCCACTCACTCTCGGACGGGAAGGTATTGACGATGCCCTGCCAGACGATCTGGTAGGTGCGCTCCAGGACCGGCGTGGCCGGGTCGGCGCCCGTGTACTCAAAAGACGCTTTGATGGCCACGGGCTGGAACACGGGTGTGGCTCCGGTAGGCACCTCGGTGGCGATCCCTAAGAAGATGACACCCATCTCGTTCAACATGTCCAGGTGCTCCCGGATGGCGGCGATGACGCTGGCCACCGAGAAATCGGCCGAGGAGAAATTCACGTCCAGCACCTTACCGTCGATTTCACCAAAAGGCATTTCCACTGCTCGTCCTCCTCCTGCAGTTCGGACCCCGCCGGCCGGCGAATCGAAAGGGCAGGCTCACCGTCCCGAGCAACGTCGAAGGACAGATCGTCCCCTCGACGTTGGCGAGCCCTTTCACCGGTGGTCGATTCTCCACAACAGCGGGAGCGAAATCAAGGCTGCTCAGCCCGGGCGACACCGGTTTTTGTCTGGAAGACCAGGAGGTAAGGCACCGCGGGGCGTCCTTCGGTGTCCCTGAACGCGTCGTGCTTCTGGTAATTGAACCAGATGACGTACGTTTTCCCGGCCTCCAGTTTGACCGGCGCGACACAGGTTTTCTTATCCGTCAGGTAGCGGATGTCTCCCGTGATCTTGGGGAAGGTCTCGTCGGACATCTGGACCCACGCCCACATCTGCTCGGTCATCATCTCCTTGCTGAAGGTGACGCAGATCTCCTTCGTCGCCGGGTCAACCTGGGTATCCCCTGCCTGTGGCACCGTCTTCACGACAACCGGCGGCATGGTTTTCACCGTGATCTCGCCGCGCTCCGCCGCCATCATACTCGCCAGCAGAGCGCCCACCAACATCACTGGCAGACTGATGCGCTTCATGACCTCCCCCTTTCTGGTCGTGCGACTCGTATGAGCGATAACGGTTGCGGAACGTGTTCCACGTTCACCACCGGACTCACTCGAAGAGGTCGGAGACCCCACTCTCTTCAGAGAGGATTTGCCTCAGGACGTCGACGGGGAGGTTGGCGCCGCTGAGGATGAGGGCGACGGTCTTGCCCCGCAGTCGGCGTCTCAACCTGAGGGCTGCGGCCAGCGGCGCTGCGCCGGCTCCCTCGGCCAACGTGTGCGCGTGGCGGAGGAGCAGTCTGATGGCCTCCCGCATTTCTGCATCATCGACCAGGAGAAAGTCGTCCACGATGCGACGGAGAAGTGAGAAGATCTTGGGGAAAGGCACTCGGGTCGCCAGGCCTTCAGCGAAGGTGTGGATCTCCCCTCCCCGTTGTCGTCGGCCGGCTTGGTAAGAGCGGCAGAGGGCGGGCGCCCCGGCGGCCTGCACCGCGTACACCTTGACGCTGGGCTTGAGCGTCTTGGCCACCATCCCGGAGCCGACCACACCGGTCCCCCCGCCCACCGGGATGATGAGAACATCAACGGCGGGCTCGCGCTCCATGATTTCCAGCCCCGTGGTGCCCACGCCCTCGATGAGCAGCAGCTCCTCGGCGTTGTGAATGTAGCGGGCGCCGGTCTTGCGGGCGGCCCGCTCGGCCTGCTCGCGAGACTCGTCAAAATCCTTCCCCCAGCACACGAGCGTAGCCCCGAACTGCTCGATGGCCCGGGCCTTGTCGGGGTTCGGGTTCACCGGCAGGTAGACTGTCGCCGGGACGCCGAAGAGGGAACTGGCGTAGGCGATCGATTGCCCGTGGTTTCCGCTGGAGGCGGTGATGACGCCCTTTTCCGACTCCTCGGGAGAGAGTTGGCTGATGAGGTTGATGCCGCCACGGACCTTGAAGGCGCAGGTTGGGTTGAGGTTCTCGTGCTTGACGAGGACGCGCGTCCCCACCAGGTCGTTCAGTCCCGGATACTCCCTCAGGGGCGTAGGTAGCAGGTGATGGCGGAGCAGCGAACGCGCCCGAAACACGCCGGCAACGGTCGGTCCCCTGCCCCAGACGCTTGCCCGTCTCATCGAGGGCCCCTTCACCTGCTCTTGGCTCTCCCGCCGAATGGCCAACGCAACCGCTTTTATCTCGGGGGCCCGCGCCTGTCAAGCGCCAAGCCAAGGCGCGCAGCGCCCCGGCCAGGGGCGCTGTGCGCCCGCCTTTTCGCTTGCCCACTGGGGTGATAATGCGGGAGAATCGGAGATGATGGCAGCACTTGTTGTCACCGGGGCTGTCAGCGAGGCCGGCAAGCAGACCTGTTGGGGAAGTGCGCGGAGACCTGCCCCGGCGGTGTGGTCAATGGGATAGATGCGCGAGGACATGGTGAGCCGACGCTCGATTCGCCGTAGGGCGAACGTGAACCGAGGGCCTGGTGCCTCACCAGAAGATCGGGCCCGCGGGAAGTCCACCGTCCGTTCGTTCTTCACCGACGACAACCACGTCCTCTACCACTTGTGGTCCCTCATCTGCGGACTCTCTCTTGTCATGCCTCTGTGTGTGGGCTTGATCAAGAGGTTCCCCTTGCACTTCCGCTACCAACCGACGGGGGTCGGTATCATCAGCCTGACCACCCTCACCCACTACCCCCCCAAGCAGGAAGTGTATCATTACGTGCTGGCTCTCGCCGTGCTCATCGTGGTGCCGGGGCTGGTGTGGCTGGCCTGGCTGGTCTGCTCCCTGTCATTAGCGCGAGTCCTGGGCCGAGACTTCGGCACCGTCGCCACTCGAGGCTGTTGGGCCCTGAGCCTCTTTGTCCTGGTCTTCCCCTACGCGTTGCTCTACGCCTGGGACCAACCCCTGGTGACCTTCGCTGTGCTGGCGGCCGCCGCTGTGGTGGCGCCGGTCGTGCAGGTGGCGCTCGTGCTGGCGCTTCCCCAGCGGTTGGACCGGGAGCTGGATGAAGTGGAGTGGCTGGCCGGGACGCGTTGGGTGAGGAGACTTCCCAGGCGACTCGCAGCGCCCGCAGAACCTACGACTTCCCTTCTCGGTCGCGCCTTCCTCATCGGCACGGCCGGGGCCTGGATACTCTACCTCACCCTTGCCGGCCGTGGGGGGGACGGTGCGGCTGTGGCCGTGATGACGGCGCTGGTCCTGACGCTCCCCCTGCTCTTCCTGGCCGGCTGGATCGCCTGGGTATCGCGACTCCAAGGGGGCGAGGGTGAGCCGGGGGAAGCGCCCGGCCCGGCCTCGGCGCTGACCGGGTTGGTGTTGCTCTTGGGTCTGGGGTTGGTTGGCTATCTGTACGCGCTGTTGAGCCGGTCCCAAGAGGGGGCGCTGGAGGTTATGCTGGCCGTGGTGACGCTGCTGGCGGCGCTCGTGGTCTGGCCGGGGGTCTGGGGCTGGCTCCGCGGGGGGCGGCGGTGGGTGCGGGTGGCCGCTGCGGTGGTTGCGGTCCTGGTGGCGGTCACGGCCCTGGCGCTGGTGACCTTCGAGCCGTCCTTCCTCTCGGAGCCGGCCAGCCTGGACCCTGACTTCCTTCGTGAAGACGGTGCCCATTTAGCCTGGGCCAATGCCCTGCTGCGAGGCAGACTTCAGGGGCGCGATTTTTACTCCATGTACGGGCCACTTCTGCACTACGGCCTGGTGGCCACGATGCGGGTGGTCGGGGTCAGGGCTGAGGCCGCGCCTCTCTATTGGTGGGTGGGGCGGACGGTCGGGGCCGTGGCCGCGGTTCTGCTCCTGTGGCAACTGACGGGCAGCGCGCTGTTTGCGGTTCTCGCCGTCTGCGTGCTTCACACGGGTGTGGGTTGGCGGACGGCGCCGGCCTTAGCGTCACTGGCGGCCTTTACCCACTTCAGCCGAACTCGACGACCGTTCTGGGCCCTGCTGGCGGGTCTGCTGATTGGTGTGGCGCTGGCGCTGAGCCACGAGTTCGGGCTGTGCGCCCTGGTAGCCTGTGGTGCGGGAACCGCGGTGCTGGCCTGGCGTTACGAGACCCGGCGACTGGCGGGGGCTGGGCTGGGGTCACTACTGCTGGGTACGGGGCTCGTGCTGAGTACCGTGGCGGCCCACTTCGCCTTGGCCGGGGTGCTGAGCGACGTGGTCGGGGACCTGGTGCAGCACGCCCGCTACGTGCTCATGGGCTACGGCAACCTCCCCTTCCCCAACCTTTTCCCCTTCTTGGCGCAAGACCGACCGGTGTGGCAGGTGGTGACGGAGTTGCTGCGGGGAGGTCGGCTCCACTGGTATTTTCCTATCATGGTCTGGGTGGTGACCCTGCACCTGGTGCTTTTCCGCTACGTCATGGGCAGGGCCACGGCTCGGGACCTCGGGGCGCTGTCGGTGATGGTCTTCGGGGTGTTGGCCTATCGGGTGGTGCTGGCCCGGTCCGACGTCATCCACTTGCACCTGGTTATGCCGGTGGCCACGGTGCTCTTTCTGTGGCACGTCTGGCTGCTGTTGGGTCGACTGGGGACGGTATTCGCCCGGGCGCGCCTGCGGGTCATTAACGTGGTGGAGTTCTTGGCGCTGTCGGCGGCGGCGGTGTTCCTGTTTGACGGGGCTACCCTGGCTGGAGCCCGGGTGGCTGTGCTCTGGGGGCAGATGGGTGGAGCGGCGCGAGCCCTGGTCGCGGTGCCTGCGCATCTGAGGGCGCCCTCGCAACTGGAGCGGGCGGTGGTGCCTCCGGGACGCACCAACGTCGTCGCTGAGTTGGTCGGCTACGTCCAGGAGCGCACCTCTCCTCTCGAACCGGTGCTGGCGGTGCCGAACATACCCGTTTTCTACTTCCTGGCTGACCGGCCTAATCCCACCCGCTTCGGTCAGATGGCCCAACTGGTCACCAACGAACACCGCGTCGAAGCCTTCCGCCAACTGGAGCGGCAGCCCCCCTCGCTGGTGCTGTTTCACGGGGGCAATGACGAGGTCGACAACATCCCCGCCACCCGTCAGTTCCCCAACGTCCTCGCCCGCATACTCACTCACTATGAACGGGCCGACAAGTTCGGTCCCATCTATGTGCTCCGCCGGCGCTCGGCACAGCGTGTGCCAGCAGCCACCCTGGCCTGGAAGGCCGACGCCGGGCTGCGACAGTGGCGCGCCCATGGGGACGTGAGGCGAGTCCGCCTGGAGGCCGACGGGACCTACGCTGTGCGTCCGGGGGATCGTCCCGTGACCTTTACCGTGGAACTCGACGAAGTTCCCGGGCAGGCCTACCGCACGCTCCGCGTGCACCTGCTGGCCTCACGACGCGGGAGCGCCGAGGTGAGTTGGCTCACCAGGGAGCCGCTGCACGCTGAGGAAAAGGCGCAGGCTGCACTCAGCTTCCCCGCCACTCGGAGGGAGGCCCAGACCGCTGACCTGGACCTGCGCGACCATCCGTCCTGGCTCTTCAACCACATTCGCCGACTCTCTGTTACGATCCCGGCGCAATACGCGGTGACGGTGGAAGGCTTCGAACTCTTGCCCGTGGGCCTGGGACCTGAGGAACCGCGCCCATCTTCATCGGCGGCTCCCGCGCCTGAAGCCCCCGTGAAGGATCACCAGTGAGCATTGCCGGCGTGACGACCAAGATGGTCTCGGCAGCGGGATCCAGCCTGGGGTTCTGCCGTCCTCTGGGCAACATCACTCGCCAGCACCGTTCTCTGGACTACATCGTCGCCACGGTCGCCGCTGAGGACGGCAGCACAGGCACAGGCTACGCCTTCACTCCGGGCTACGGGACTCAGGCAATTCGAGCCGCCATCGACCACGACCTGCGCCCACTGGTCCTCGGCGAGGACCCGACCGACCATGAAGCCCTTTGGAGCCGAATGTGGAACGGGACCAACTACTTCGGTCGGCAGGGAGCGGTGCTGTTCGCGATGTGCGCTGTGGATGTGGCCTGCTGGGACCTGGACGCCAAGCGCCAGGGCAAACCCCTGTGGGAACTGCTCGGCGGAACGCCTGAACCCATACCGACCTACGTGACGTTCGGCTTCATCTCTCTGACCGAGGGCGAGTTACGGCAACTGGCCGAGCAGTACGCCCAGCGGGGCTTCCGCAGGATGAAACTCATGGTCGGTCAGCCTGACGTTGAAGACGACATAGCCAGGGTGAAGGCGGTGCGCGAGGTGGTGGGCGGGGAGGTGGAGATCGTCCTCGACGCCAACCAGGCCTGGCCGAATCTCGAGACAGCCCTCCCCCGCGCCCAACGTCTGGCTGAGTTAGGCATCGGCTGGCTGGAGGAACCTGTGCCTGCGGACGACGTTCGCGGGCTGGCCGAACTCCGCCGTCGGCTTGACGTCCCCATCGCCGGGGGTGAGAACGCCTACACCTGGGTCCAGGCGCGGGAGTTCCTGGAGCGGGAAGCTGTGGATGTCTTTCAGCCTGACATCTACCGGATGGGAGGGCTGACGGAGCACCTGCGCGTCTGTCGGCGGGCCCTCCGAGCCGGCGTACGACTCTCACCCCACCACGTTCCCGAACTGAACGTCCACGTCCTCTCGGCCCTCGGTGGCGATCGGCTGCTCGAATACCTTCCCTTCTTCCAGGACCCCTTCCTGGCTGAGCGGTCACCGACAGAAAGAGGGGCAACAACGCCGTCAACCGAGCCCGGTCATGGCGTCCGCTTCGTTCGGTGAGCTGGCCCAGGCGGCTATTCGATGACGTGATCACCTGAGTTGCTGTCGTCGACGACCTCGGATTCCAAGAGCCCGGAGAACGTGTTCCCACGCAGCGTCACCCGCCGGGCATCGGCGCCGATATACACCCCCACGCGTTGGGCGCGGGCGTCGGCTGAGCGGGTCTCGCGGATGACGTTTCCTTCGAAGACCAAGTCGTGTGTCTCACCGTCGATGTGCACACCGCAGCCATGCTCAGCGTCGCCGTTGTCCTCGATGGTGTTCTTGCGGAAAGTGTTGCGGTGGCCGGCGTTACTCTCCTTCTCCTTGCGAAAGTAAACCCCATCACGCCCATTTCGGCGAATGGTGTTTCCCACGAACAGGTTGTCCGTGTCCTTGTGGCCGACGGAGATGCCCAAGACCCCGTTGTCTTCGATGAGGTTGTCCGTGAACTCACCCTCCTGGACTCGCCAACAGAGGAAGAAGCCGATCTTGTCGTTGTGGTGGATGTGGCAGTTGCGGATGATGCTGCGGGCCGAACCGGTACCGGGGTGGATGCCGAAGTTGCTGTTCTCGAACATCTCGCAGTCTTCCACCGTGATGTCCTGGGTGGTCTGGAAGGAGATGCCGTCACCGTTAAAGCTCCGGACGATGCAGTTTCGCACGGTGCACTGCTTGGCCCGCTGGAAGTAGATGCCCCCACCTCGGCAGCCGTTCAGGAGGTCGTTCTCCGTCCGGTTGCCTTCCACCGTGAGGTCGACGACGGTGCAGCCGACGACGTCGATGCCCGAGACCAGGCTGAAGGTGTTGAAGACCATGCCCTGGGCATCGGCCGAGTAGTCGTGGACCAGGTAGTTGTCGATGTGGAGTGTGCTGCCGTCGATTTCGGTGATGGTGGCGGTGGTCACGGCCCAGCCCGAAGCGTGGCTCTTGTCCAGTATGGCGACCCCCATTCCGGGGGCAAAGCCGCCGGCGTCGGCCACGGAGACCTTCAGTTGAGCGTAGTCAGCATCGATGCTCATGGGGCTTGAGTAGCCGGCGCACTTGCGCAGAATCGTGTCGGGCCCTGAGCCAATGAGGTTGATGCCGGTGCGCAGGTGCACCGCATCGATCATGTCGTAGGTACCCGGAAGCAATCGCACCACCCCCCCACCCCGTGCCCAAAGTGCATCCACGGCGACCTGGATGGCCTGGTTATCGGTTCCAGTGATGTCGGCTCCAGCGGGACCGACCGTGAGTTCCTGCCCTTTCTGCATCGCACCCTCCTCTGCCATCCGTCAGGATTTCACCGTGATGCGCACCTCGGCGGTATTGCGGACCGGGGCCAGTGGTATGCGCAGGAAGCCGACCGACTCGGCGCTCCGCGCCCGACGTGGGTACGGGACGTACGGGTCGTGGGGCCAGACGAATACGCTGTCCTGCGGAGCCTCGATGCGCCAACACCCCGCGTCCAGCAGACCGGCCGACTTGTGGTGCCTCAGTTTCCTCCTGCCTTTGAGGGTGATGGCCCTTTTGGTTCCCAGCGACACCCGCTCAATGCCTTCGAGCGGCAGTTGGAGGTTCAGGAAGCATTCGTCCCGGCGTTCGCGGAGGTCGTTTTCTACGGTGAGTACGAGTCGGTTCCTGCTCAAGATCCGCACCTTTATCGTGAGGTCGGCGGCCCCGTAGTCGAGGGCAAGCGTGTCGCCGCTACGACCCGCGTGAACTGCTCCGCTCCGAGGAATGCAGTAATGAATCCAGTCCGATTCGTGGCAGGAGAACGCTGCGTATTCAGGCGCCCGGTCGTTGCCGCCTCCGACGATTCGGCCCACCTTGTCGTGATAGATGGACATAATGCTCGTTCGCTCGTGAAAGAAGACATTGTGGGTCGGAGGCGGATTGCCGAAGGCGCTGAGGACGTAGAACCAAGGTGCTCGTCGGCGGATGAGGGCTTTGCCGCCCGCGCGGAACAGGGCAGACCTCCGTTCACAGGGGAGCAGGCGCTTCGCTCCGGGGCGGAAGTACAGGAGCGCTGTGGCAAGGGGAGCCAAAAGGTGCCTGGGGGAATCGCCGGCTTCGACGTCGTCCCAAGCACGGTCGACAACACGTTCCAGCAGACGTCGCCCCTCCGGGATGGTCTGGAAGCCGACCAGCCCGCCGGCAAAAAGCGCCCTGCCACGGCCGCGTTCGTCGAAGGTGTCGACCGAGCGCAGGTTCGGATAGACGCAGTGGACGAGAAAGCGGGCCAGGCTCCTGGTGTATTCGCCGACCTTTTCCTCACGGCTTCGGAAGTACAACTTCCCCAGCGCATTCAGGGTCACCGCGTCGTAACCGACCGAAGGCCCTTCGTTCTCAGAGACGTATCCGGACGGGTGTTGCGCTTCGGCCACCCGGCGGGCAAACCGGAGCCCCAGCCTTTGCCAACTCTTCTTGCCGAAGAGCGCCCCGCCCTGCCAGAGCAGCGCCGACCAGGACACCACGTGGTTGAGCCCCGTCCCCAGAGCGGTGTCGTTCATACCGTGAGCGCGGAGTTTCGGGCGCGTCGCCTCGGCCAACTGACTCGTAAACCCGAGGAACCTGTCGTCGAACCGACGGCGTCGTCGTGCGGAGGCCAACGGCCGGAGCAGTTCGTAGGTTTCATACAGCGGAGCCAGGGCGAAATGGCTGCTCTCGACGCCGCCGCGCTTCCGCACATCAACGCCCCGACAGCCCCTGGCGAGCACGTCCCAGGCAAACCGCACCAGCGCGCCCGAGCCGTGGTAGCGACCGTCTTCCGAGCGACCCGTCGCCAGGTACGCCGCCAACAACCCGGCCCAGGGCGCCAAACCCGAGGCGCCGATGGCGGGCCTCCCCGCGACTCCTCGCAGAGCACCGTCCGGCCTCAGGAGTTCCTTTTCGGCCCAGTGGGCGAGCAGTGCGTCTGCTCGTTTCTTTACCTTGCTCATCGGTCCTTCCTTGAACGAGCAACGCTTGCCAAAGCACAGGCGGTGCACACTACCCAGCCTACCAGGCGATGTCAACAATGTCTGGCGGAGGTCGTAGCTCTCTCTTCGGTCGAGCGTGTACTCCTTCCTTTTCCAGAAGCGGGCCTCCCCTGTGTTCAGCAAACAGGCCCGGTTGCGATACCTGCCTGCACGGATATAATGCAATGCACAGACGGCCCCTGCAGCGGAGGACGGACGATGCTCGTGCACGTGCGCAGACTGCTTATCATCGCCGCCTTGGCTTCCTGGGGTCTTTTGGTGCTGTTCGGCGCTGCTGTCTATGAGGGTTTCCGGGGGAACTTGCCGTCCACCGCCCCCCTGAGTGCGTCGATCATCTGGGTCCTTCCATCGACCCTCTTGCTGCACGCAGCTGCAGCCTTCGTCATGGTGGTGTGGAGTGACTGGAAGTACGCGCGAGCCTGGACGGTGGGTCTTGCCGCGAGCG
Source organism: uncultured bacterium (assembly GCA_965372835.1). GTDB lineage: Bacteria > Planctomycetota > DG-23 > CBDVDV01 > CBDVDV01 > CBDVDV01. Next base: position 74,041 of record CBDVDV010000001.1, read on the forward strand.
CGTCCGGCCAGGTGGCTGTATGGTTTGTGCTGCTTGCACTTGCCAACGCACTCGAGAAGCACTTGGGCTTCGAGCCCGTGTATTGAGGGTGGCAGAACCGGACCACGAGGAGACGTGAATGGCTGATACGATGCTGGCGCTGGTGAAGACGGCGAAGGGTGCGGGGCACGTCCAACTGCGCGAAGTTCCCGTCCCTGAGATTGAGCCCGACGAGATTCTCATGGAGGTCAAGTTCGCCGGCATCTGTGGCAGCGACCTCCACATCGAGACGGGCGTTCACGACCACTATCCCCCCGTCATCATGGGCCACGAGTACTCGGGCGTGGCAGCGCGGATGGGCAATCAAGTCGAAGGCCTCCAGGAAGGTCAGCCCATTTGCTATCACCACGGCCCCTCACCGTTTCCGGGCTACCGCCGGGATGGCTGTTTCGCCCGCTACCTCAAACTCAAAGCCGACACGGTCATGCCCCTGCCCGAAGGCATCAGCCTGGAGGAAGCGACTCAGTTCGAGACCGCTCGGCCGGCCATCGCTGTGGTCCGTGACGGCGCCCAGATGAAACCCGGTGAGCACTTAGCCATCAGCGGACCCGGCCCCGTCGGACTCCTGGCCCTCCAGGTGGCGAAGAGCGATGGAGCCGGCAAGGTCACCGTCATCGGCGCTGAACGGGATGTCAAACTGCGCCTACCGACCGCCAAGGAACTGGGCGCTGACGAGGTGCTCCAGTTCAGCGAAGACCTCACCGAGCACTTCGGCGGCGAGAACGCACCCCACAACTGGTGTGAGTGCTCGGGCGCGCCTGGGGCGCTGAAACTGGCGGTGGACTGCGTCCGGTATGGCGGCCGGGTAGTGGAAAGTGGCATCAGCAAGGGCCCGTGGGACGTGAACTTTTGGCGGGTGGCCCGCTGTAACCTGACCATCCGGGGGATGTGGGGAGGCAGCGAAGACTACGTCTTCACCGCCATCGACATGATCCGAGAAGGGACGCTTTCCATCAAGAGACTTATCACCCACGTCATGCCCCTTGCCGACTGGGAGAAGGCCTTCCGGATGCTCCGCGCTGGCGAAGCAATCAAGATTCTGCTCGTTCCCTGAGAAGAGCCGATCCTGTGAGGAGGAACCCGCTCATGAACCACCGGTACACCTTAGGTGTCTTGACGGCATTGTTCTTAGCGCTCGTCGCGCACTCGCCGGCGCCGGGGGAACCAGCCGAGGCCCCGCCCGATTCACGGTCGCTGACGGTGGCCGTGGCCCAGTTCGCTATTACTTCCGACATCGCCGAGAACCTGGAAAAGATGCGCGCGCACATCGAGCAGGCCCGGGAACAGGGCGCGGACATCCTCCTGTTCAGCGAGTGCTGCCTGACCGGTTACGGCGGCCTTGAAGTTTGCTCAACCGACGACATCGACCGTGAGGCTCTGCCCAAGGCGGAGGAGGAACTGCGACGGTGTGCCCGGGAAGCGGGCCTCTTTATCGCCTATGGGACCACCACCTTTCAGCCTGAAGGAAAGCCCTTCAACTCGCTGGTCCTGGTCGGCGACGATGGCCGGGAACGGGCCCGCTACCACAAGATCTTCGTCACCCCGGGCGACCAGAAGCACTACGCCGGCGGCGATACCTTGGTGGTGGAGGACGTGCGAGGGGTGAACGTAGGCCTCTCCATCTGCTTTGACTTCCGCTTCCCGGAACTGTACCGCTGGCTGGCTGAGCAGGGCGCGGAGGTGCTGCTCATTGCCTTTCACCAGTGCACCCCGACTGGTCACCCGGTCCTCGAAGAAGTGGGTCCCGCGCACTTAGCCAGCCGGGCTGCGGAGAACAACTGTTTCGTGGTGGTCGCTAACAAAGGCGCACCTAAGCAATGGTTCAGCAGCCGAATCTACAGGCCCAACGGCACCCTCGTCGTTGCTGCTGCCGCACACACGGAAGCACTGCTGGTGGAACGTCTGGAGATGAAGCAGCGGAACGACTGGAACGCGCGCATCGCCCGCTGGGGCCTGCGCGCCCTCCGCACCGGCCAACTTCCGTGCGGTCACGCCATCAAGCATTGACCCAGGTGACGTGGAGCGGGCCGCTCGGCCGGCCACGGGCGCCGACGTGCCCCGCACACAGCCAGCCCCGCGCAGCTTGACAGCGCCGATCTCGTTGGCTATCGTTCTCAATGCTGGTTAGTCCTTGGGTTGCGCGACCGGTCCAGTGAGTACGCACTCTGTTGTGGAAGGACACAGGGCCGTGGAGAATCTGGTTTATTTCGGCGATAACCTCCCCATCCTGCGGGAAATGCGCGGCGAATCCGTCACCCTCATCTACATTGACCCTCCCTTCAACACCGGCAAGGTGCAGGCGCGGGAGAGGTTGCGCACCGTACGCAGCAGAGACGGCGACCGCACGGGGTACAAAGGCCGGCGGTACAAGACCTTTCGACTTGGCAGCATGGCGTTCGAGGATGTTTTCGACGATTACCTGGGTTTCCTTGAACCGAGGCTCATCGAAGCCCGGCGCCTCCTGACGGCCGATGGAACACTCTACCTGCACCTCGACTATCGCGAGGTCCACTATTGCAAGATACTCCTCGACATGATCTTCGGACGGGACTGTTTTGTTAACGAAATCATATGGGCCTACGATTATGGTGCGCGGACCAAGAAGCGGTGGCCTCCCAAGCACGACAACATCTTGGTATACGCCAAGGACGCGCAGAACTACGTCTTCAACGCAGATGAAGTTGAACGAATCCCCTATATGGCCCCAGGATTAGTGGGCAAAGAAAAGGCCGCACGGGGCAAACTTCCCACCGATGTGTGGTGGCATACCATAGTCAGCCCGGGCGGTAAGGAGAAAACCGGATACCCGACGCAAAAGCCGCTTGGGGTCAT
>CBDVDV010000002.1:0-70747 GCA_965372835.1 uncultured bacterium
GTGCTGGTGGTGACCTTCCTCTTGATGCACGCGGCGCCGGGCGACCCGGTGACCACGCTCCTGGGCGACCGGGCAGCGACGGCCGAGGAGCGAGCCCGGCTCGAGCACGAGGCCGGCCTGGACCGCCCGCTCGCCGTCCAGTTCCTTAGTTACCTGAGCCGTTTCGTCCGCGGCGACCTGGGCCGCATCTTCGGCACCCGCCGACGCATCGCCGACGAACTTCGGGCCAGACTTCCCAATACCGCCATCCTGGCCCTGGCTGCCGTGGTCCTGGCCAGCCTGCTGGGCGTGACCACCGGGGTGGTCAGCGCCTACTGGCGGAACTCGGTGGTGGACGCGGGGTTTCGCCTGCTGACCTTCTTCTGCATCTCTGCGCCCGTCTTTTGGTTTGGGCTGATGCTCATTGTGGTTTTCGCGCTGAAGTTGGGCTGGTTCCCGGCGGCGGGTTCCGACACCTGGGCGCACCTCATCTTGCCGGCCCTGGCCCTGGGACTGCGCCCGGCGGCCTTCATCGCCCGGGTGACCCGAAGCACCATGCTCGACGCCCTGGGGGAGAACTACATCCTCACGGCCCGGGCCAAGGGGCTCTCGGAGCGGGTCGTGGTGCTGAAGCATGCGCTGCGCAACGTGGCCCTTCCCGTGGTCACGGTCATCGGCGGCGACCTGGGCAGCCTGATGGGTGGCACCGTCATCACTGAGACCGTCTTCGGCTTCGTCGGCCTGGGTGCGTTCGCCTTGGACGCCATCCTCAACCGCTGGTACTCAGCCATCATGGCCGTAGCCATGCTCTGGGCCGTCATCTTTGTGCTCGTCAACCTGGTGGTGGACCTGCTCTACGTGGTGCTTGACCCACGGGTGAGGCTGGCCGGGTCCATCGGATCCGCAGGAGAGGAAACGTGAGGTGGAGGTGTTTCGACGAGTGTTTCGTCGGCCGTTGGCTGCGGTGAGCCTGGGTGTGCTTCTGGTCATCGTGGCGGTAGCGGTGTTAGCGCCCTGGCTGGCCCCCTATGGCATCACCGCCGACGAGGCCGACCTCACCCAGCGCTGGCAGCGCCCCTCCTCGGAGCACCTCTTCGGGACCGACGGCCGGGGGGTAGACGTCTTGAGCCGGGTCGTCCACGGAACGCGCATCTCGCTCGGCATCGGCCTTTCGGCCAGCGCCGTCACCGTACTCATCGCCCTGACCGTGGGTGTGGTCGCCGGCTACTGGGGCGGGTGGGTGGACATGGTGCTGATGCGGGTTATCGACATGGTGTTAGCGTTCCCCGCCCTTCTCCTGGCCATCATCCTGGCCGCGGTCTTTCGCCAGGGGCTCTTCAGTGTGTTCCTAGCGTTGGCCCTGGTGAGTTGGGCCGGGGCGGCGAGGCTGGTCCGGGCGATGGTGCTGAGCCTCCGGGAGCGGGAGTTCGTGCAAGGGGCCCTGGCCCTGGGGGCCCGGCACCTTCGGGTTATCGTCTGCCACATCCTGCCCAACGCCGCCAGCACGGTCATCGTCCTCTTCACCATGCGCATCGGAAGCATGATCTTAGCCGAGGCCAGCCTGAACTTCTTAGGGCTGGGGGCGGGGCCGGGGAGCGCCAGTTGGGGGCAGATGGTGGACGAGGGACGGGACTCGCTCGACCTCTACTGGTGGCTGTCGCTTTTCCCCGCCTCCGCCATCGCCCTGACCGTCCTCTCGCTGAACCTGTTAGGTGACGCTCTCCGCGATGCCCTCGACCCCCGCCTCCGCTTCACCGACTGAGCCCGGTGGCGATGTGAGTTTTGCTTTTCTCCCCACTCGATCTGGGTTACACTGGCTGACGGGATTCACGCCTATCCAAGGTCATAAAAGGGGCCGGAGCGATGAAACGATGGGGAGCAGTGGCTTTGGCGGTGGCGGTGCTGGGGCTGATGGTGGCTGCGGGAAACAACGGGGGCTGCGAGCACTTCAACCGCATGGGCATCTCACCCGACGGCAACACCGTCGCCTTCAGCCTGAACGACGAGGGCGGCTTCGCTGTCGATGACTCGTCAGCCCTCTACAAACTGGACCTCACCACCTGCCAACTCACCCGGGTCAGCGGGGACAAGCCCCTGGCCACCTGGGCCGACATCAACGGCGAGGGCGACATCCTCTTCACCTGGCGTTCTGACGACACGGGCGACTGCGCCGAGGTGGCCGTGGCCCGGGCCGACGGCGAGGTCGAGGACCTGACCCGCAACCGCATTTCCGACGTCGTCCCCCAGTGGCTGGATGGGGAGCGCGTGCTTCTGGCCACGACGAAACCCTTGCCTGGGGAGGATGACGAGTTCGAGGTCGTGCTCACCATCCTGGAGGAGGGGAAGGGCCGCGAACTCGTGCACGAGTTCTACGCCGAGTCCAAGGAACGCGCCTACTGGAGTTCCCTGCCCGTCTGGTCAGGCAACGTGCTTGCTTATGCTGCCTTGGAAACCGAGGAGCCCCACGACGGCACACCAATCTCCCTTCAGGACGAGGATGTGGCGGAGGATCACAGGGGGTACGTGCACATCTACCTGGTGCACCTCGAGAATGGCGAGCGTCGGGAACTGGCTGTGTTCACGGGTGCTTTTGAGGGGGCCGGGGAGGAAGGCGACGGCATGGCTGGTTACGTCGACCTGGCGTTCTCTCCCGACGGGAGGAAGTTGGCTGCCTGCTTTCTCCCCAGCGATTTCGACGAGGACCAGCACCGGTCCTGGCTCTACCTCATCGACGTGGAGACTGGCGAGAGCGAACTCGTCAAGGACGACGTCAACATGTACTACCCCCGCTTCGCCCCGAAGGGGGAGGGTGAGGCCTATCGATTGCTTTACCTCTCGGGAACTGGTGAGGAAGGTGAGGGCCGGAGCCTCCACATCCTCAACCTGGAAACCGGCGTGAGCCGGAAGGTCATCAGCCTGCCGGGCAAAATCATGACCGCCTACACCGACTGGCGCTGGCTGTGCGAACTTGAAGGTGCTGGCGAGAGTACGCCGAGGGATCGGTTGAGGGTCTATCACCTGAGCGACCTGGGGCTCATCATCGCCGAAGTGAACGCCGACGGCTCCGACTTGATCATCCGGTACTTGGACGGGACCAAACTTCGCCGGGCGCAACTCGTCGCCGACCTTCGCTGGGCCAAGGAGAGGTTCGAAGAAGTGGTTGGGGGAAGTTACGAGGCTTGGAAAGAGGCGGTAGAGAGATTGGCCGAGTTCGGCGAGCAGGAAGTGGAGTTCGTCACCGTGGAGGCGGTACCTCGTCCCAGCGAAGAGGGCGAACAGGAATGAAGTGGGTGCTCTGGGCCTTCGTCGGCGTGGTGGCGCTGAGCGCGGCTGTGGCCGGGGAGGACGCGCAGTCGTCCCTCCCGCCAGCAGAGAGCGGACCAGCAGCCACCGAGACCACACCCGCTGAACTGACGCCCTATCAGCAGTTGCTCGTGGCTCGTGCCCCCTTGCTGTTTGAGGTGCGGATGCTCAGGGCCCGTCGGCGCGTCTTTGAGGTCGCCTCCGACCCGGAGAAGGGAGCGCAGTTGGAGCGGGACATCAAGACCGAGTTCGCCAAGGTCGTCGCCCTCTACGAGGGGTACCTCAAGGAGCACCCGGACGAGGCCCGCGCCCACTACGACCTGGGCACGCTGTACTACAAGGAAGGGCAGGACGACGCCCGGGCCCGAGCCCTCTGGCTGCGCACCATCGAACTCGACCCGCGCTTCGACCTGGCCCATAACTCCCTGGCCGTCCACTACGCGGACTCGGCCGAGCACGAGAAAGCCCTGCTCCACATCTCTACCGCCCTGAGACTCAACCCCGACGTGGCCATGTACCACTTCAACGCCGCCACCTTCCACTTCAACTTCCGCACCACGGTGACAAAGGTATTCGGCTGGGACCTGCGGCGGGCCTGGCAGGAAGCGACCTCCGAGTACAAGGAGGCCATGCGCTTGGCCCCGAGCAACTACGTCTTTGCTCGCGACTACGCGCAGTCCTACTACTCTGCCTGCCACTTCCAGGTGGAGCCTGATTACGTCGAGGCCCGGCGGGTCTGGGAGCACTCCCTCCCGCTTGCCCGCAGCGCGTCCGAGCGGGTAATGGTGCTGACCAACCTGGCCCGGGTCTCCTGCTTCGCCGACGACCCCGACGCCGCCCGGGACTACCTAAAGCGGGCCCTCACCCTCAGGCCCAACAACCCCATCGCCCTCCACCTCCAGCGCAAGGTCGAAAAGGGCGAACTCATTACGCCACCCTCTGCGTTCGGCGCGGGGCCGAAGCCGGCGACAGCCTCGAGGCGGCGAGGACAGCCGTAGGCGCAGCAGGGGGTAGCGACATGCCCAACGACAGAACCCTCCGGAGGATTGAGCGGGAGATGGAGGAGAGGTGGATTGGTCGCGTTGTCCGTTTTCCTCTCAAAGGGCTGGAAGAGGGGGATTGGTATTTGCGCCGCGGCCCGTGGGCGGCTATAATTGTGGTGTTTGGGGATTCTTGCTAGGGTAGCTCAATGGCAGAGCCCCCGCCTTGTAAGCGGGCTGTTGCGAGTTCGAATCTCGCCCCTAGCTCCAGGAGAGGTGGCTCAGCGGGACCGGCGAGAGGGGCGTTGACGCGTGGTCCCGGTGGTGCTACACTCGGTGGGTTGGTGGTTGTGTGGTGGGGAGATACCCAAGTGGTCAAAGGGAGCAGACTGTAAATCTGTTGGCATCGCCTTCGGGGGTTCGAATCCCTCTCTCCCCACCAGTCGAGGTCGCCGAAGGCGACGGCGCCGCGCGTTGCACGCTGCGTATCCGAAAGTATGCGGGAGGCGGGCGTAGCTCAAAGGTAGAGCCCTGGCCTTCCAAGCCAGTCGTGAGGGTTCGATTCCCTTCGCCCGCTCCAGATTTTTGTATTTTCCCTCATTTTTTGCCTTGACTGGGGAGCCCTGGGAATCGTATCATGCGGGTTTGTAGGGAATCCCTTCTCTTGCAACGCTCAGTAGGTCAGGCAGTAGTGGCTGCTGTAGCTCAGTGGTAGAGCGCTTCCTTGGTAAGGAAGAGGTCATGGGTTCGACCCCCATCAGCAGCTCCATGGTAGCCCGACGTCGTTCCGGACGTAACGGAAGGAGGAGGCCGACGGATGGCCAAACAGAAGTTTGAGCGGACCAAGCCGCACATGAACATCGGCACCATTGGTCACGTGGACCACGGCAAGACGACGCTGACCAGCGCCATCACCTTGAACTTGGCCACCCGTGGGTTGGCTAAGGAGCGGTCCTTCGACTCCATTGACAACGCCCCGGAGGAACGGGAGCGCGGGCTGACCATTCAGGTGGCCCACGTGGAGTACGAGACCGAGAAGCGCCACTACGCCCACATCGACTGTCCGGGCCACGCTGACTACATCAAGAACATGATTACCGGAGCGGCGCAGATGGACGGAGCCGTTCTGGTGGTGGCCGCGGACGATGGTCCCATGCCCCAGACCCGAGAGCACATCCTCCTGGCCCGTCAGGTGGGCTTGCCCGCCTTGGTGGTGTTCCTCAACAAGGTGGACCTGGTGGACGACGAGGAGCTTCTGGAGTTGGTGGAGATGGAAGTGCGGGAACTGCTGAGCCGCTACGAGTTCCCCGGAGACGACGTGCCCATCATCCGCGGCAGTGCCCTCAAGGCGATGCAGGACCCTTCCGGGGAGCCTGAGGACCCCAACGTGAAGTGCATCTTTGAGTTGATGCAGGCGGTGGACGATTACTTTCCGGAGCCGGTGCGCGACGTGGACCGGCCATTCCTGATGCCGGTGGAGGACGTGTTCTCCATCAAGGGTCGAGGGACGGTGGGCACGGGCCGGGTCGAGCGCGGTCAGCTCCGGGTTGGCGACGAGGTGGACATTGTGGGTCTGGCTGAGACCAGGACCACGGTGGCCACGGGCGTCGAGATGTTCAACAAGACCCTGGAAGACGGCATGGCGGGTGACAACATCGGTGTGCTGTTGCGGGGGGTGGAGAAGGAGGAGTTGGAGCGGGGCATGGTGCTGGCCGCACCGGGGTCGATCACACCCCACACCCGGTTCCGTGGACAGGTGTACGTGCTGAGCGCGGACGAGGGAGGTCGTCACACGCCCTTCTTCACCGGCTACCGGCCGCAGTTTTACTTCCGGACCACGGACGTGACCGGGTCGGTGACGCTGCCTGACGGTGTGGAGATGGTGATGCCGGGCGACAATGTGGAACTTGAGGTGCAGTTGATCAAGCCCATCGCCCTGGAAGAGGCGGTGCGGTTTGCCATCCGCGAGGGCGGCCACACGGTGGGAGCGGGCCTGGTCACCAAGGTGCTGGAATAGGCGGCCACGCACCGAGAAAGCCCGGTTTTGCCAGCCGGGCTTCTCTGGTTGGTGCTGTGACGGTGTGCGGGGACGGGGATGCGAGAATACGTGACTTTGCAGTGCGGCGAATGCGCCAGGTACAACTACCGGACCTCCTTCAATACCACGGGGGGCAAGCGGATATCGCTGAGCAAGTTCTGTCGTTTTTGCCGAAAGCACACCGTGCACAAGAGTCGTCGTCGGTAGTCCTGTCGTCTGTGTGTCGGGGAGGCCTGTAGCTCTAATTGGTAGAGCGCCGGACTCCAAATCCGGTGGTTGGGGGTTCGAATCCCTCCAGGCCTGCCAGTTCCACGCGAGTCCTGAAACACCGGGACCTGAGCCTCTGACCATCGGGTCCGTAGGGGTGGACATCCCGTAGTCTTTGCCACCGGGTGAGTGATGCCTTGGCAGTGGTATAAGCGAAACCAGGGACGCAAGGTGCGCTTGGCCGCGGTCGTGGCCCTGGCGCTGCTCGCCATCCTGGCGGCGGGGGAGGCCTATATCGGGTTGGCCAACCCCGAGCGGTACTCTCCTCAGGTACGGCTGGGCGTTCCCGTGGTCGTGCTGGCGGTGCTTGTCGGTGCGGGGCTCTATCTGCTGAACCGGCCCCGGGTGGCGGACTTCCTTATTGAGACCCAGAGCGAGTTGGACAAGGTCTCCTGGCCCAGCAGGCAGCAGGTGCTGGGGTCCACGGGAGCGGTGCTGTTGCTGGTGCTTATGGTGGGTGTGTACCTGTACGGGGCGGACGCGGTGGTGGACTGGGTGTTTCGGGACGTACTTCACATTTTTCGCTGAGGGCGGTCCTGGCGGCGGTTCCCCAGCGGGGTCGTCCGCGGGTGAGGGTGCGACGGATATGACCACCTCCTGGTACGTGCTTCGTTGTCAGAGTGGGCGGGAAGACCAGGCCAGAGAAAGCCTGCTGAAGCAGGCCCGCCTCCGGGGTCTGGAGGACCGGGTGGCTGAGGTGGTCATCCCCACCCAGAGTTTCACCGAGATGAAGGGCGGGGTCCGTCGAGTGGTCGAGCGCAAGACTTATCCGGGCTACCTGATGGTGGAACTGGCCGTGGAGGAGGAAACGGGCACGGTCGATGAGGACACCTGGTACCTCATCCGCGAGAGCCCGGGCATCGGAGACTTTGTCGGTCCCGGCCGTCAGCCCGTTCCCATGCGGCCCCACGAGGTGGAGCGCATGCTGGGCGAGGCCGCGGAGCCCGAGGGCGTCGAACCCCGACTTCACATCGAGTTCAGGGAAGGCGACGCCGTCCGCATCAAGGAAGGCCCCTTCGAAAACTTCGACGGGGTGGTCGAGGATGTCATCGCCGCCAAAGGGCTGGTGCGTGTGGTGGTGACCATCTTCGGGCGACCGACACCGGTGGAACTGGAGTACTGGCAGGTCGAGGCCTCCTGAGCGGGGCCGCTCTGCCACACCTCAGGGAAGGATAGCTGTCGATGGCGAAAGAGATATTGACCAAGATCAGATTGCAGGTGCCGGGGGCACAGGCGACCCCGGCTCCACCGGTGGGTCCGGCCCTGGGACAGCAAGGCGTGGCTATCCCCGAGTTCATCAGCCGATTCAACGAAGCCACCAAGGACCAGCCGGGCGTTCTCACCCCGGTGGTCATTACCGTTTACGCCGATCGCAGCTTCGACTTCGTCACCAAGAGTCCGCCGGCCTCGGTGCTACTGAAGCAGGCCGCCGGGCTGGCCAAGAGCGCCCAGGAGCCGGGTCGGGAGACCGTAGGCACGGTCACCCGGTCACAGGTGGAGCAAATCGCCCGCACCAAGATGGCCGATCTGAACGCCTCCAGCCCAGAGGCGGCTGGGCGCATCATCGCCGGCACCGCCCGCAGCATGGGCTTGGAGATCGTGGACGACTGAGAGGGCAAGGGGAAAGACAGCCCGTCATGGCAAAGCCGAGCAAGCGTTACCAGCAGATGGTGGCCCTGGTGGACCGCCGACGACTCCACTCGGTGACCGAGGCCACGGAAGTGCTCAAGGAAGTGTCTCAGGCGCGGTTCGATGAGACCTTTGAACTGACGCTGTGTCTGGGCATCGACCCTCGACAGACCGACCAGCAGGTGCGCGGCTCGGCCAGCCTGCCCCACGGTACGGGAAAGCGCCGGCGGGTGGTTGTCTTCTGTGAGGCCGAGGACGTCCAGCAGGCGCTGGAGTTGGGTGCGGTGGCCGCTGGGAGCGACGACCTCATCGAGCGCATCCAGGGTGGGTGGCTGGACTTTGACGTGATCATCGCGGTCCCCAGCCTGATGCCCCGGGTGGGTCGGCTGGGTCGGTTGCTGGGGCCGAAGGGGCTTATGCCTTCACCCCGTACCGGTACGGTGACCAGCGATATGACTCAGGCTGTGGTCGAGTTCCAGGGTGGTCGAGTGGAGTACCGGGCTGATAGTGGTGGCGTCCTCCACGTCCCCGTGGGCAAGGTGAGTTTCCCCACGGCCCACATCGTGGAGAACGTCGAAGCCCTGCTGGAACAGGTGAGGACGGCGAGACCGGCAACGGCCAAAGGCCGCTTCATCCGCAAGGCCTTCCTGTCGACCACCATGGGACCGGCGCTGGCGCTGTCCGTGGAGTGAGGAGCGGACCAAGGCATGTCGAAGCGGCTGAAAGAACTGATGGTCGATGAACTCCGCCGGCAGTACGAGGGGGTGGAGAACTGCCTGGTGGTGGACGTGCACCGGACCCCGGGAGAAGAGTCCGTGGCCCTGCGCCGCTACCTACTGGAGCGGGGGGTCGAGTTGCGGGCGGTCAAGAACTCCGTGGCCGCCAGGGCACTCACCGAACTGGGCATGGGTGAGATCCAACGCTATCTCCGGGGGCCCTGTGCCCTGGCCTCGGGCGGCGAGGGTCTCCTGAGCCTGGCTCGGGCCCTGATGGAATGCGCCCGGAAACACCCGACGGTGGAACTTCGCGGTGGCATCTGCGCCGGTCGGGCGGTGGATGCCAGGCGAGTGCAGGAACTGGCGGAGATCGGTTCGCTGGAGGCCCTGCGGGCGGTCGTCCTACGAGCGCTGCAGGCGCCCCTGCGGCAGATGGTCGGTACCGTGGCCGCTCCTTTGAGCGGGCTGGCCAACGTCCTGAGGCAGGCGGCCGAGCGGGGCGGAGAGTAACCACTTCCTTACGGACACCTGGGGTATGGGAGAAGGTCATGAGCGAGACGGAAAAGGTTAGCGAGGACACCGAGCAGACGACGGCCGGGGAGAAACAGGAGGAAGAGAAGGTGAGTAAGGCGAGTGAGCCCAGCGACCAGGTCAAGGAGGTGCTCGACCTGGTCAAACAGTTGACCGTGCTGGACCTGGCCGACTTGGTCAAGGCCCTGGAGGATGCCTTCGGAGTGTCGGCCGCGGCCCCGGTGGCGATGGTGGCCGCAGCACAAGCCCCGGCCGCGGCGGCCGAGGCCGAGGAAAAGAGCACTTTCGACGTGGTGCTGACCAACGTCGGTGACAGCAGGGTGCCGGTGATCAAGGCCATCCGGGTGGCTACCAGTCTGAGCCTGAGGGAAGCCAAGGAACTGGTGGACAAGGGGCCCGGTGTGGTCATCAGGTCCGACGTAGCCAAGGAGGAGGCCGAAGCGCTTAAGGGTCAGTTGGAAGAGGCCGGGGCTACGGTCGAGTTGACTTAGTCCCGCGAGAACTCCATCCAGTCTCATCCTGGTGAGGGGTGAAATGACGGTACCGATAGTAGAACTGCCCGTTCGTGACTTCCGCAAGGTCGGGGGGGCCGTGCCCGTTCCCGACTTGACGGCCATCCAGACCGACGCCTACGAGCGGTTCCTCCAGCGCCGGGTTACACCGAGCCGGCGAAAGAACCACGGAGTGGAGGCCATTTTCCGGGAGGCGTTTCCCATCCCCAGTTACGACGGCACCATCCAACTGGAGTACCTGGGGTACCACCTGGATGAGCCTCGCTATTCGCCGACGGAATGTCGGCAGTTGGACCTCACCTACGGGTACCCGCTGCGCATCCGGGTTCGGCTGACCGGTGAAGAGCCGCTGGAAGAAGACGTGTATCTGGGCGACATCCCGGTGATGATCCAGGGGGGCACCTTCATCATCAACGGGGCCGAACGGGTCATCGTCAGCCAGTTGCACCGCTCCCCGGGTGTGGACTTCCTGGAAGACAAAAAGCAAGCCGAACAGCGCTCCTTCTCCTGCCGAATCATACCCGAGCGGGGCAGTTGGGTGGAGATGAACATCTCCAAGCGGGAGGTGCTCACCGTCCGTATCGACCAGAGCGGCAAGTTCCCCGTCACCGTGCTTCTGCGGGCGGCCTCCGATAAGCTGTCCACCGCCGAGCAGTTGCTGCGCGCCTTCTACCCCACCGAGGTGGTCTCGCTCAGTCGGCGCACCTCCCCCGCCAAGCTCCTCGGTCGGCGGGTGGTCGGTGACATCCTCGACACCGAGACCGGTGAGGTGGTCCTGGAGAGCGGCCAGGAGGTCACCGAGGAAAAGGCCGAACGGCTCATCACCAGCAACCTGAAGTCGGTGGAGGTCATCACCGAGGTCACCGACCTCCTCATCCTGAACACCCTGGCTGAGGAGCGGGGCAAGGTCAAGAACCAGGACGAAGCCCTCCTCTACATCTACCAGCGGCTCCGCCCGGGGAATCCGCCCCGGCTGGAGAAGGCCAGGGAACTCTTCAAGGAACGCTTCCACGACTCCAACCGCTACCGGCTGGGGACGGTGGGCCGGTTCCGCATCAACCGCAAACTCGGCCTGAAGACACGCCTGAGCCAGATGGTGCTGCGGGCCGAAGACCTGATGGCCTCGGTCCGTTACCTGCTGCTTCTGCGTCGGGGGGAGGGTCGGGTGGACGACATCGACCACCTGGGCAACCGCCGGGTGCGCACCCTCGACGAACTCGCCGGTGACGAACTGCGCAAGGGATGCCTCAAACTGCGCCGCACCGTCCAGGAGCGCATGAGCCTGCGTGAACGCAAGGACCTCTCACCCCGCAGCCTCATCAACTCCCGCACCATCTCCGCCGCCATCGACTACTTCTTCGCCCGCAGCGACCTCTCCCAGGTGGTCAACCAGACCAACCCCCTGAGCCAACTCAGTCACCTGCGTCGCCTCACGGCCATGGGGCCGGGGGGACTGAACCGCAAACGGGCCGGCTTCGAGGTGCGCGATGTGCACATCAGCCACTACGGCCGCATCTGCCCCATCGAGACCCCGGAGGGGCCGAACATCGGTCTGATCACCAACCTCAGCGTCTTTGCCACCGTGGACGAACTGGGCTTCCTGGTCACCCCCTATCAGAAGGTGCGCAAGGCCAAGCCCAGCGGCAAAGTCGTCTACCTGCGCGCCGACGAGGAGGAGGGACAGATCCTCGGCCCGGCCAAGGTCCTTCACGGACAGGCCCGCCGAGGCGACCGCCGTGAGGTCGCGGTCCGCCTCGACGGTGACTTCATCACCAAACCGGTGGGCGAACTGCAGTACGTGGACGTCTCTCCCATGCAGATCGTGGGCATCAGCACCTCCCTCATCCCCTTCCTGGAGCACGACGACGCCAACCGGGCCCTGATGGGGGCCAACATGCAGCGCCAGGCCGTCCCCCTGCTCACCTGTGAACCCCCACTGGTGGCCACCGGGATGGAGCGGGTGGTGGCCGAGCACTCCGGCATGGTGGTCCGGGCCGAGAAGGCCGGTACGGTCACCTACGTGGATGCCGAGTCCGTGGTCGTCGGTGAGCAGAAATATCCGCTGACCAAGTTCGCCAAACTCAACGAGGGCACCTGGCTGAACCAGCGGCCCCTGGTCCGGGTCGGAGACCGGGTGAAGAAGGGCCAGGTCCTCGCCGACGGCCCCTCCACCGCCAAGGGGGAACTGGCCCTGGGCAAGAACGTGCTCGTGGCCTTCATGCCCTGGGACGGCTACAACTTCGAAGACGCCATCCTGATCTCCGAGCAACTCGTCAAGGAGGACCGGTTCACCTCGGTGCACATCGACGAGTTCGATGTCGAAATCCGGGAGACCAAACTGGGCCGGGAGGAGTTCACCCGCGACATCCCCAACGTGAGCGAACGGCAACTCCGCAACCTGGACGAAGGCGGCGTCATTCGTGTCGGCACCCGGGTGCAGGCCGGCGACATCCTGGTCGGCAAGATCAGTCCCAAGAGCAAGAGCGAACTCTCACCGGAGGAAAAACTCCTCTACGCCATCTTCGGTCGGGCCGGCGAAGACGTGAAAAACGCCTCGCTGGAGGTGCCCAGCGGCACCGAGGGCATCGTCATCGACACCCGCCGATTCAGCCGACGGGCCCCGGCCAACGAAGAGGAGCGCCGACATCAGGAGAAGCAACTGCGGGCCGTGGCCCAGGGCTACGACGAGCGCATCGCCCGGGAGTTCCGGGGACTGCTCAGTCGCCTGGAAGAACTGGTGGACGGCGAACTGGAGCGGGTGGACGGCAGCCCGCTGGGTCGCTCAGCCGGGCTTTCCGATGCACAACTCCTGGAACTGGAAGAGACCTTCGAACTCAGTGATTTAGCGCTGTCGGCGGCCCAACGGCGGGCGGCTCGCAACCTCCTGGAGGAAGTGCAGGAGCGGATCGAGCAGCTGCGCGACCGCAAGGACCGGGAACTCTCCCAACTGCGCCGCGGTGACGACCTGCCCAGTGGCGTCCTGGAGATGGTCAAGGCCTACGTGGCCACCAAGCGCCGACTGTCCGTGGGTGACAAGATGGCCGGCCGACACGGCAACAAGGGAGTCATCGCCCGCATCGTGGCCGAGGAGGACGTGCCCTTCCTGGCCGACGGGACCCCGATGGACATGGTGCTCAACCCGCTGGGGGTGCCCAGTCGGATGAACCTGGGTCAGATCCTGGAGACCCACCTGGGTTGGGCGGCTCGTCACCTGGGCTTCCGACCGGTCTCCGCCCCCTTCGACGGGGCCAGTGAGGATGAGATCCGTCAGTGCCTCCAGGAGGCCGGGCTGAGCCAGGACGGTCAGGTGGTCCTCTACGACGGCCGAACCGGTGAGCCCTTCGAGCAGAAGGTGACGGTGGGCTGGATGTACCTGATGAAACTGGAGCACCTGGTGGACGAGAAGGTCCACGCCCGGGCCACCGGGCCCTACAGCCTCATCACCCAGCAGCCACTGGGCGGCAAGGCCCGGGCCGGTGGTCAGCGGTTCGGGGAGATGGAGGTCTGGGCCCTGGAGGCCTACGGCGCCGCCTACACCCTGCAGGAGATGATCACCGTCAAGAGCGACGACGTGGACGGACGCACCAAGATCTACGAGTCCATGGTCAAGGGTGAGAACACCCTGGAAGCGGGCACCCCGGTCAGTTTCGAGGTGCTGACCAACGAAATCAAGGGCCTGGCCCTGAACCTGGAGCTGGAGAAGAAGCGTCGACTGTGAACTCGTGGGGGCCGGAGCCTCCCTCAGTCCGCAAAGGAGCAGCCCGGATGGGTGAACGGTTGGACGAACAGTCCTACGCCTACGAACGCGTCGATGACGTGGTCGCGGTGCGCATCAGCCTGGCGGCGCCGGAGATGATCCGGTCCTGGTCCTACGGCGAGGTCAAGAAGCCCGAAACCATCAACTACCGCACCTATCGGCCCGAGAAGGACGGGCTGTTCTGTGAGCGCATCTTCGGTCCGGAGCGCGACTGGGAGTGCTTCTGTGGCAAGTACAAGGGGATGAAGCACAAGGGTGTGGTCTGTGACCGCTGCGGGGTCAAGGTCACCCACAGCCGCGTCCGGCGAAAGCGCATGGGCCACATCACCCTGGCCGCCTCCGTGGTCCACATCTGGTTCTTCAAGGCCCTGCCCAACCGCCTGGGAACCCTCCTTGACATCAAGTCCACCGACCTGGAGCGGGTCGTCTACTTCCAGCAGCACGTGGTGGTGGACCCGGGGGACACCGAGCTCAAGCCCCGCCAACTGCTCACCGAGGAGGAGTATCGGCGGGCGGTCGAGCGCTACGGTGAGGGGAGCTTCGAGACCGGCATGGGCGCCGAGGCCGTGAAAAAACTCCTCCAGCGCCTTGACCTCCGGGCCGTGGTGGAGCAACTCCGTGAGGACATCAAGGCCACCTCCAGCCAGCAGAAGAAGCGCAAACTCGCCACCCGCATGCGCCTGGCCGAGGCCATCGCCACCTCCGGCAACAAGCCCGAGTGGACGGTCCTGGACGTCATCCCCGTCATCCCACCCGACCTGCGGCCCCTGGTCCTGCTGGAAAGCGGCAACTTCGCCACCTCCGACCTCAACGACCTCTATCGCCGAATCATCAACCGCAACAACCGACTCAAGAAACTCATGGAACTGAACGCGCCCGAGGTCATCATCCGCAACGAGAAGCGCATGCTCCAGCAGGCCGTCGACGCCCTCTTCGATAACGGCCGCTGCAAGCGCCCGGTCCTGGGCAGCTCCAACCGACCCCTCAAGAGTCTCACCGACATGATCAAGGGCAAGCAGGGCCGCTTCCGGGCCAACCTCCTGGGTAAGCGGGTGGACTACTCGGCCCGCTCGGTCATCGTGGTCGGCCCCGAACTCAAACTCCACCAGTGCGGACTGCCCAAGAAGATCGCCCTGGAACTCTTCCAGCCCTTCATCATCCGCCGACTCAAGGAACTGGGCTACGCCGACACCATCAAGAGCGCCCGCAAAATGCTCGAACGCAAGGACGAGGAGGTCTGGGACATCCTCGAGGAGGTCATCCACAACCACCCGGTGCTGCTCCAGCGCGCCCCCACACTGCACCGCATCGGCATCCAGGCCTTCGAACCGGTCCTGGTGGAGGGCAACGCCATCAAGATCCACCCCATGGTCTGCGAGGGCTTCAACGCCGACTTCGACGGCGACACCATGGCCGTCTTCCTCCCCCTCTCCATCGAGGCCCAGGTCGAAGCCCGCACCCTCATGCTCTCACCACACAACATCTTCCTGCCCGCTCACGGCAAGCCCATCATCCGCCCGAGCCAGGACATCGTCCTGGGCTGCTGCTACCTCACTACCGAGGTCCCCGGAGGGCCCGGCGAGGGAAAGACCTTCTCCGATACGGCTGAAGTGCTCATGGCCCTGGCCGAGCGCAAGGTGAGCATCCACGCCCGGGTGAATCTGCGCCGACCCCGGGAACGGGAGATCCTGGGCGATGAGGGCCCCCAGCAGTGGGAGCGGAGCACCTTCGAAACCACCCCGGGGCGGATCATGCTCAACGACCTGCTCCCCACCGGGATGCCCTACTACAACTTCGAACTCAGCCGCAAGGGCGTCAGCCGAATCATCGCCGACTGTCACCGCTTGCTCGGCCGCCAAGCCACCATCAAACTCCTGGACGACATCAAAGCCCTGGGCTTCCGTCAGGCCACCCTGGCCGGGCTCAGTTTTTCCACCGAGGACCTCAAGGTCCCTCCCAGCAAGGGGCAGATACTGGCCCGGGCCGAAAAGGAGGTCGAGCGCATCCAGCGTCTCTACCGTCGTGGGGTCATCACCGACGGTGAGCGCTACAACCAGGTCATCGAGGTCTGGACCCACGCCCGGGAGGTGGTGGCGGAGGCCCTGCTGGAGGAACTCAAGAATGACCGACGGGACGGCAAGCCGTACCTGAATCCGGTGTACCTGATGCTGGCCAGTGAGGCCAGGGGGTCGGTGGACCAGATCCGACAGATCGCGGGGATGCGGGGGCTGATGGCCAAGCCCTCCGGCCGCATCATCGAAACCCCGATCAAGAGCAACTTCCGGGAGGGTCTCGGCGTCCTGGAGTATTTCAGTTCCACCCACGGCGCCCGTAAGGGTCTGGCCGATACCGCGCTCAAGACCGCCGACAGCGGCTACCTCACCCGGAAACTGGCCGATGTGGCCCAGAACGTGGTCATCACCATGCCCGACTGTGGCACCCTGAACGGCATCACCAAAGGCATCATGTTCAAGGGTGAGGACATCGAGGTGCCCTTGGCCGAGACCATCACCGGCCGGGTGGCCCGGGACAACATCCTGGACCTGCGCACCGACGAGGTCATCGTCCGCGAGAACGAACTCATCACCGAGGAAGCGGCCCGACGCATTGAGGAGTTGGGAGTGGAGAAGATCCGGGTGCGCTCCCCGCTGACCTGCGAGACCGGCGTCGGCCTCTGCGCCCTCTGCTACGGGATGGACCTTTCCACGGGGAGCCTGGTCGAAGAAGGTCTGGCCGTGGGGGTCATCGCCGCCCAGTCCATCGGTGAGCCCGGCACCCAACTCACCATGCGCACCTTCCACATCGGTGGAACTGCCGCCCGGGCCCTGGCCGAAAGTGAGATCCAGGCGGTCACCAGCGGCACCATCAAGTTCGAGCAGTTGCGCTCCGTGGTCAACCCCGAAGGTGAGACGGTCATCCTCAGCCGCAACGCCGAGATCGCGGTCCTGGACGACAAGGGCCGGGAACTGGAGCGCCATACCGTTCCCGCCGGGGCCGCGTTGTCCGTCCGCGAGGGCAAGACGGTCAAGAAGGGGGCGCTGCTGGTGCGCTGGGACCCGCACATGATCCCCATCCTGGGCGAAGAGGGTGGCTTCGTCCGCTTCGAGGACATCGTCGAGGGTGAAACCATGCGCCAGGAGGTGGACCAGAGTACCGGCATCGCCCGCAAGGTCATCGTCGAGCACAAAGGCGCCCTCCACCCCCAACTCATCATCGAGGACAAAAAGGGCAAGATCCTCACCCTCTACCCCCTGCCCGAAAAGGCCAACATCGAGGTGGAGCAGGGCCAGGAGGTAGCCGCGGGGGCCCTGCTGGCCAAGACCCCGCGTGAGTTGGGTGGGACCCAGGACATCACCGCCGGGCTCCCCCGGGTGACCGAACTCTTCGAGGCCCGCCGACCCAAGGACCCGGCCGTCATCAGCGAGATCGACGGGAAGGTGGAACTGGGCGAGAAGCGCCGGGGTCGGCGAACCATCGTCGTTCGCAACCCGGAAAGCGGCATGGCCCGCGAACACCTGGTGCCCCCGGGCGCCCACCTGCGGGTGCACGCCGCCGATGTGGTGCGGGCGGGTCAGCCGCTGGTGGACGGCCCACTGGTCCCCCACGACATTCTCAAGATCAGCGGCGAGGAGGCCCTCCAACAGTACCTGCTTCGGGAGATCCAGAGCGTCTACCACAGCCAGGACGTCACCATCAGCGACCAGCACATCGAACTGATGACCGCCCAGATGATGAGGCGGGTGCGGGTCACCGACCCGGGTGACGGTGAGTTCCTCATGGGCGAGGTGGTGGACAAGTTCGCCTTTCGTCAGGCCAACCGACAACTGGAGGCCCAGGGGCTGGGGCCCGCTGCCGCCGAGCCCATCCTCCTGGGGGTGACCAAGGCCGCTCTCAGGAGTGACAGCTTCATCTCCGCCGCCAGTTTCCAGGAGACGACCAAGGTGTTGACCGAGGCGGCGTTGGCCGGTCGACGGGACCCGCTGGTGGGCCTGAAGGAGAACGTTATCCTCGGTCACCTCATCCCGGCCGGGACCGGTTTCCGCAACTACACCCGCTCCCGACTGCTGAAGTTGCTGCCTGAGGCGCCGGCTGAGGCCGAGGCTGCCGAGGCCGAGGACGAGCCGGCCTCGAAGGCCGAGAAGCCACCGGCGGCCTGAGCCGCTAAGGAGGACGTACCCTATGCCCACCATGAATCAGTTGGTCCGTCGGGGACGCAAGAGCTCCAGACGCAAGACCAAGTCACCCGACCTGGAGACCTGCCCGCAGCGCCGCGGGGTCTGCATCCGGGTGATGACCCGTACGCCGAAGAAACCCAACTCGGCGCTCCGCAAGGTGGCCCGGGTGCGGCTGTCCAACGGCCGGGAGGTGACGGCTTACATCCCTGGTGAGGGACACAACCTCCAGCAGCACTCCATCGTGCTGGTGCGAGGCGGCCGGGTGCGCGACCTGCCCGGCGTCCGCTACCACATCGTCCGGGGCACCCGCGACTCCCTGGGTGTGGAGGGACGCCGCCGGAGTCGCTCCAAGTACGGGGCCAAGCGGCCCAAGTAAGCCGACCGGTCCATACCGACCCGTATGGGGAGGACGAAGTTATGGCCATGAAGCGGCCAACCGCTTCCAAGAAACAGCTGAAACCCGACCCCCGCTACAACAACCTGATGGTCAGCAAGTTCATCAACTGCATGATGTGGGGCGGGAAAAAGAGTGTGGCTCAGAACATCTTTTACGACGCCCTTGGCCTCATCGCTGAGCGAGTCAAGGACGCCGAGCCCCTGGAGGTGTTCCAGGCGGCTATCGAGAACGTGAAGCCCAAGGTGGAGGTGCGCTCGCGCCGAGTCGGCGGGGCCACGTACCAGGTACCGGTGGAGGTGAGCCGGCAGCGCCGCCAAGCCCTGGCCGTCCGCTGGATTCTCCGGGCCGCTCGGGCCCGCACCGGTCGGCCGATGTACCGTCGGCTGGCCGATGAACTGATGGCGGCCTATCGCCGGGAGGGCGCGGCGATACAGACCCGGGAAAACATCCACCGGATGGCCGACGCCAACAAGGCCTTCGCCCACTTCGCTTGGTAGCAAGAGGGCCGACGGAGCACGCGCCCAGCCAAGCTCACCTTCCCGGGGAACAGTTGCTGAAGAGCCTGACTGGGCGCGTACTCTTTCTTGTGGCCGGGTCGGACCCCGGCCCGGATGGTGTGGAGATGAACGACAGCAACAACAACCAGGCACGGGGCGAGCGGCTGCGGAACATCGGTTTCGCCGCGCACATCGACGCCGGCAAGACCACGGTCACCGAGCGCATCCTCTTCTACACCGGCTGCTCCCACCGCATGGGCGAGGTGCACGACGGTACCGCCACCATGGACTGGATGCCCGAGGAGCAGGAGCGGGGCATCACCATCACCTCCGCGGCCACCACCTGCCCCTGGCGCGACCAGCAGATCAACATCATCGACACCCCCGGCCACGTCGACTTCACGGCCGAGGTGGAGCGGACCCTGCGGGTGCTGGACGGGGTCATCATCGTCTTCTGTGGGGTGGGTGGTGTGGAGGCCCAGTCGGAGACGGTCTGGCGACAGGCCGACCGCTACCGGGTTCCCCGACTGGCCTTCGTCAATAAGTTGGACCGGCCTGGGGCCGATTTCGATGCCGTGGTCGAGGAGATCCGCGGGCGGCTGGGCGCCCGTCCGGTCGCCGTCCACATGCCTTACTATGTGGGTGAGGAGTTCCGGGGGCTGGTGGACCTGGTGGAGATGAGGCTCGTCCTCTGGGCGGACGACACCCCGGACGCGGAGTTCAGCCGCCAGCCCATCCCCGAAGATCTCCTCGCTGAGGCCCGCCACCGCCACGAGGCGCTCCTGGAGCGGCTGGCCGAGACCTGCGACTGGGTCATGGAACGCTACGTCCACGACCACGAACTGGACCCCCAGAGCATTCGCCGGGCCCTCAGACAGGCCACCATCTCCCTCGACCTGGTGCCGGTGCTCTGTGGGGCGGCCCTGCGCAACAAGGGAATTCAGCCGTTGCTCGACGCCGTCTGCGACTACCTGCCCAGCCCCCTGGACCTGCCACCCGTCCAGGGCGTCCACCCCAAGACCGGAAAACCGACCGAGAGGCGGGCCAGCCCCGATGAGGCCCTGGCGGCGTTGGCCTTCAAGGTGGTGGCCGACGCCCACGGTGACCTGGTGTTCCTGCGCCTGTACTCGGGCCGACTGCGCCCCGGCGTCCGGGTCTACAACCCGGTCAAGCGCGCCTCCGAGCTGGTCACCCGCATCTGGCGCATGCACGCCAATCAGCGCACCGCGCTGGAGGAGGCCGTTGCCGGCGACATCGTGGCCGTGGTCGGCCTCAAGCAGACCACCACCGGCGACACCCTGTGCGACCGCAGTCACCACATCGTCCTGGAGCGTCCCGCCTTCCCCCAGACGGTCATCTCCATGGCCATCGAGCCCAGAAGTTCCGCCGACCGGAACCGCCTGGTTGAGACCCTCAACAAACTCGCCCGCGAGGACCCCACCTTCAACTGGCGCTACAATGAGGAGACCGGGCAAGTGCTCATCTCGGGCATGGGCGAACTCCACCTGGAGGTCCTCGGCCACCGGATGCTCCAGGAGTTCAGATTGGACGCCAAGGTGGGTCGGCCCAGGGTGGCCTTCAAGGAGACGGTCAAGGCGGAGGCCACCGCCGAGGGTCGCCTTATCAAGCAGACCGGCGGCCGGGGGCAGTACGCACGAGTGACCCTCCGGGTGGCTCCAGACCCCGGCACCCTGGACGTGCAGTTTCAGGACAAGACCCGCGGCGGCGTTATCCCCAGGCAGTTCATGCGGGCCGTTGAGCAAGGTGTCCGCGAGGCCGCGGCCTCGGGGCCCGTATGGGGCTACCCCCTCATCGACGTGGCCGTGGTCGTGCTGGACGGAGCCTTCCACGAGGTCGATTCTTCTGACGTGGCCTTCCACGCCGCCGCCAGCCAGGCCCTGAACCAGGCCGCCGAGCAGGCCGGCGTGGTGCTGCTGGAGCCCATTATGCGCCTGGAGGTGGCGGTCCCGGAGGAGTACATGGGCGACGTTCTGGCCGACCTCAACAATCGACGGACCGAGATTACCGAGGTCAAGAGGCGAGCGAAGATGTGTTTCATCGAAGGACGGGTTCCGCTGGCCACCATGTTCGGCTACGCCACCGCCGTGCGCTCGCTGAGCCAGGGCCGAGCCACTTTCACCATGGAGCCTTGTGCCTACGCTCCCGTACCGCAGGAGATGTATGAGGAAATCCAGGTCTGAGGAGGCGTGTCGGGGGAGCGGTCAAGGAGACGAGCCGATGGCCCGGGAGAACCTGGGGCGGACGAAGCCCCGCATGAACATGGGCGCTATTGGTCACGTGGAGGACGGGCGCGGCGGGGAGCGTGAGCCTGCCTGTTGTGCCCTCCGCGAGGGCGGCCACACGGGCGGAGCCGGCCCGGGCACCGAGGTGCTGGAGCGAGGTGCGGGAATGAAAGGCCGAGAAAAGTGCGGAGAATCGGGGAAAATCCCCGGAAAAGAGTTGACCGAGCAGGCTCGAGGGACTATAGTACAGGTTTGTGTATTTCTCGCGGCCATTGACCCTGAAGGCGCTTCTGCAGGCTGGCTGCGTCCCGGTAGAGGGTAACGATGAGCGACCAAAAGATACGCATCCGCATGGAAGCCTACGACCACCGGGTGCTGGACCGCTGCGCCCGGCAGATCGTGGATACGGCTCTGCGCACGGGGGCGGTGGTCAAGGGGCCCATCCCACTGCCGACCCGCATCGAGCGTTTCACGGTGCTCCGCGGTCCGAACATCGACAAGGAATCGCGCGAGCAGTTCGAAATCCGCACCCACAAGCGGCTTATTGACATCGCCGAGCCGACGGCCAAGACCATGGACGCCCTGGGTCGGCTGGCCCTGCCGGCCGGGGTCTTCATCAAGATCAAGGCTTGAACTGGGGGTGGAGAGCACCATGGTCAAGGCACTGTTAGGGCGAAAACTGGGCATGACTCAGGTCTATACCGAGGCTGGGGAACTGGTGCCCGTCACGGTTATAGAGGTCGGGCCCTGTCAGATTATGCAGGTGAAGTCGACCGAGGGCAAGGATGGTTACAACGCTGTGGTCCTGGGCTTCGGGGACAAGAAGCGTCGGCGGGCCCGCCAGCCGGAACTGGGCCTGGCTCGCAAGGTGGGCACCGAGCCCAAACAGGTGCTGCGGGAGGTCCCCTGTGAGGACCCCTCAGCCTACGAGCCCGGTCAGGAACTCACCGTGGACGTCTTTCGCGAGGTACCGGTGGTGGACGTGATCGGGGTCAGCAAGGGCCGGGGCTTCCAGGGGGTGGTCAAGCGCTGGGGAGCCCACGGGGGCCCGGCGAGTCACGGCTCCATGAGTCACCGGCGCATCGGCAGTATCGGGGCGTCCAGCGACCCGTCGCGGGTGATGAAGGGGCGCCACATGCCTGGGCGGATGGGCTCTCAGCGGGTAACCGCTCGGCACCTGCGCCTGGTGCGCGTGGATACGCGCCGGGGGCTGCTGCTGGTGGGGGGCAGTGTGCCCGGACCCGCCCGTGGGCTGGTTCTGGTGCAGGAAAGCAAGAAGACCACACGCTCCCGACACCATCATCCACATGTGGTGTAAGTGATGAAGATTCCAGTGTACAACCAGGCCGGCGAGCAAGTCCAGGAGGAGGAACTGGACCTCGAGCGGCTGGGGCCGGTCAGGATGAAACTGTTGAAGCAGGTGGTTTTGGCCTACGAGGCCAACCGCCGGGTGGGCACCGCCTCCACCAAGCGCCGCGGCGAGATCGCCGGTTCCGGTCGCAAAATGTACCGCCAGAAGGGCACGGGCTTCGCCCGCATGGGCGGCCGCCGAAGCCCCATCCGCGTGGGTGGGAGCGTGGCCCACGGCCCCAGACCCCGCGACTATCGCCAGGCCATTCCCAAGCGGATGCGCCGAGGGGCGCTGGCCAGCGCCCTGGCCGGGAAGTTGGGTGATGGTGAAGTGGTCCTGCTCCAGGAGTTGTCACTGACCGAGCCCAAGACCAAAGCGGTGGCCGAACTGCTGGATCGGCTGGGCTGCCTGGACGGGTGTCTGCTGGTGGTGCCCGAGTACGACACCGTGGTGCTCAAGAGCACCCGTAACCTGCCCCGGGTGGCGGTAAGACAGGCCCGCAACGTCAGTGCTTACGACCTGCTCCGCTACCAGCGGGTCGTCTTCGTGGGTGAGGCCCTGGACCGGGTGATGGAGCGGAGCCATGGCCAGAAGTAGGTACCAGATCGTCCTGGAACCGGTGGTCACTGAAAAGAGCGTGGCCGCCTCCGAGCGACAGAACATTTACACCTTCCGGGTGGACCCAAAGGCGACCAAGGGGCAGATCAAGCAGGCGGTCGAGGAGATCTTCGGGGTGCAGGTGACCGCGGTGCGTACCATGACCACCCACTCCAAGCGTCGACGGGTGCGGGGACGGATGACCCGCAGCCACCTGGGCAAGAAGGCGGTGGTCAAGGTGGCCGCCGAGGACCGTATCGATATCTTCTGATTCGAAGCCGGGCCGGTTCCCTTTTGGAGCCTGCTCCGGGGGTAAGGAGTCAGGACGATGACCGTCTCGAAGATGGCTGCACTGGGCGCGTTGATGCTGGCGTGCATCCTGCTGGTCTGGATGGTGGTGGGCTCCCGCGAGCCGGCGACCGAGACCCAGGGCGTGGCCGGCGCGGTCAAAGGCGAGACCTACGAGGACGCCGGCCTGGGCTTTGCGTTTGAGTTCCCGGCCGATTGGGTGAAGACCGATACCCCTCAGTTGGGGGCTGACGCCACCTTTTTGGGCCCCCGACGCAGCGACTTGACCATGAGCCTGGACATCCGCAGCGACGACACCCCTACCGCGCTGGGCGTGTATGTGGATCGCTCCATCAAGAAGGTGCTGCCGGAGTACCGAACCGACTTCAGGCTGTTGGAAGAGCCGACCATGATGGAGGGCACCGTCAGTGCTATGAAGATGGCCTACAGTTATCGCGAGGGAGCGTTCGAGCTGACCAACGTCCAGGCGGTTTACGCGCTGCCGAACCGCAAGATCATCCTGAGCTTTTGCCTGCTGAGTGAGCACTACGAAAAACTGAAGCCGGTGGTCGAGAACACCTTTAAGTCCTTCCGGCAGTTGAGGTGACGTAGGACGAGAGCCCATGGCGCTGAAACAGTATAAACCGACCTCAGCCGGTCGCCGGTTCCTGGTCAACGTCGATTCTTCCGACATCACCAGGAAGCGACCGGAGAAGTCGCTGCTCCGCCCGTTGAAAAAGACGGGCGGCCGGAACTTCCAGGGGATCATCACCCATCACAATCGGGGCGGCGGCCACAAGCGCCGCTACCGGGTGATCGACTGGCGGCGCGACAAGGACGGTGTGCCGGGACGGGTGGCTTCCATTGAATACGATCCCAACCGGTCGGCCCGTATCGCCCTGCTCCACTACGCTGACGGCGAGAAACGCTACATCCTGGCGCCCGCGGGGCTGGCTGTGGGTGACACGGTGACCAGCGGCGAGCGGGTGGAGCCCCGTGTGGGTAACGCCATGGAACTTCGCTACATTCCCCTGGGTATGCCCGTCCACAATGTCGAACTGCAGCCTGGTCGCGGTGGACAGATGGCGCGGGGGGCGGGCACCTCGGCCACGGTCACCGCCCGGGAGCAGCGCTACGTGCAGGTAACCTTGCCCTCGGGGGAGGTCCGCCGAATCCTCGGTCGCTGCCGGGCCACCATCGGGGAACTCAGCAACCCCGACCACAAGAACATCTCCCTGGGCAAGGCCGGCCGCAGCCGCTGGCTGGGCCGACGACCTCATGTCCGGGGAACTGCGAAGAACCCGGTCGACCACCCGATGGGTGGTGGCGAGGGCCGGACCAAGGGCGGCCGCCACCCGGTCTCGGCCACGGGCAAGTTGGCCAAGGGAGGCAAAACCCGACCCCGGAACAAGCCTTCCAACGCCTTTATCGTGAGACGTCGTCGCCGACGACGTCGGCGGTGAGTTCGCAGAGCCAGAGAAGGAGTCGCTGATGGGGCGCTCGGTCAAGAAGGGTCCCTACGTGGACGCCAAGTTGCTCAAGAAAGTGGAGCGACAGCGGACCTCGGGCGATCGGGAGCCCATCCGCACCTGGAGTCGGGCTTCCACGGTGACCCCGGACTTTGTCAACATGACCTTTTTGGTCCACGACGGGCGCAACTTCCGCCGGGTGTTCATCACCGAGGACATGGTGGGCCATCGGCTGGGGGAGTTCGCCCCCACGCGCACCTTCCGCGGTCACGCTCGTCAGCGCCGCCGTCCGTGAGGTCGAGCGAGAGCCACAGGAGTACGAGCCGACAGTGGCGATAGTGGAGACATCGATGCGGTTTCGGGCCGTTCACAGGTTTGCGCGGATTTCGCCGACCAAGGTGAGACCGACCATCGACCTCATCCGGGGTAAGCCCGTGGAGGAGGCGCTGGAGGTCCTGCAGTTCACGCCCACGCGGGCGGCCGGCTTCATCCGCAAGGTGCTCCAGTCGGCCGTGGCCAATGCCGGGCTGGATGCCGACCCCGAAAACCTGTACGTGGCCGAGGCCCTGGTGGACGGTGGCCCGACGCGCCGGGGGTACCTTCCCCGGGCTCGGGGCCGGGTGGACCGCATCCGCCACCGTACCAGCCACATTACCGTGGTGCTCTCGGATGAGCGCCCCACCGAGGAGCAGTAGGGGAGAACCCATGGGACAGAAAGTCAGACCGACCAGCTTCCGGGTCGGTATCACCAAGGGATGGCCCTCGCGCTGGCACGCTGACAAGGAGCATTTTGCCGACTTCGTGGTGGGGGATGCGCGGATCCGTCGCTTCATCCAGAAGAACTATCGCTACGCCGCCATCAGCCAGGTGGAGATCGAGCGCACCAAGGACAGCGTGCACCTCATCCTGCACACGGCCCGCCCGGGCATCGTCATCGGCCGCCGGGGTGTTGAGGTGGATCGGCTGCGTGGTCGCCTGGAAGAGATCACCGGCGGCCCCATCAAGATCACCATCCAGGAGGTGAGCCGACCCGAACTCAGCGCCCCACTGCTGGCCCAGAACATCGCCGAGCAGTTGGAGAAGCGGGCGTCGTTCCGCCGAACCATGCGTCGAGCAGCCGAAATGGCCCGGCAGATGGGCGCCCTGGGGGTGAAGGTGCAGGTGGCCGGTCGGCTGTCGGGTTCGGAGATGGCTCGGCGGGAAACCGTCATCGAAGGCAGCATTCCACTGCACACCCTGGATGCGGACATCGACTTCGGCTTCGTCGAGGCCAAGACCAACAACGGACACGTCGGCATCAAGGTGTGGGTGTACCGGGGCATGATAAAGAAGGAGGAGGCGGGCGATGCCTCTGATGCCCAAACGGGTAAAGTATCGTAAGAGCCACCGCGGTCGCTTGCGCGGTCGGGCCTCCCGGGGCAACCAGGTCGTCTTCGGCGAGTACGGCCTCCAGTCCCTGGCGTTGGGTTGGGTGACGGCTCGTCAGATTGAGGCCGGTCGGATCGCGGCGCAGCACTTCCTGGGCTCGGAGGGGAAACTGTGGATCCGCATCTTTCCTGACAAGTCGGTGACCGCCAAGCCGGCCGAAGTGCGCATGGGGACGGGCAAGGGCGAGCCCGAGTTCTGGGTGGCTCCGGTAAAGCCCGGGACCATCCTCTACGAGATCGGTGGGGCGCCTGAGGAGGTGGCGCGCCGAGCGCTTAACCTCACCTACCACAAGATGCCCGTCCGCTGCCGGTTCGTCGTCCGGAGGCACAAACTGTGAAGGCGCACGAACTGAGAGAACTGAGCCGCGAGGAACTGGTGACCGAACTGGCCACCCAGCGGGAGGCCCTGTTCCACCTGCGGGTTCGCGGGGTGAGCGGGGAAGTTGCGGCCGCCAGCGAGTTTGGTCGCATTCGTCGGGATATCGCCCGCATCCTGACCGTGTTGCGCGAGCAGGAGGTGAGCCTCCCCGCCGAAGCCGCCGACCAAGGAGCCCAGGACAATGGCTGAGCAACCCCGACGGATCACCGAGGTGGGGGTGGTGACCTCCACCAAGATGCAGAAGACCATCAAGGTGCGGGTCGGGCGGAGGCGGCTGCACCCACGCTACGGGAAGTACGTGCGCCGGCGAACCGTCTACCTGGCTCACGACGAGAGGGAAGTGGCCCGGGAGGGCGACCGGGTGGAGATCATCCAGAGCCGGCCACTGAGCAAGCACAAACGCTGGCGGCTCCTGAGGGTGCTGGGAGAGCCGGTCGGCGCCGGCCCCCTCAAGGCGGAGGCACCGGTGTTGGAGGCACCCACCGGCGAGGCGGAGCGCCCTTCGGCCGATGAGGCCGAGCCGAGTGGTGAGCGCCCGGGCGGTGCCGAGATTGAGTGACGAGCAATGATCCAGGCATACACGAAATTGGACGTGGCCGACAATACCGGCGCGCGCATGGTTCGCTGCATCAAGGTGTTGGGAGGGACCCGTCGGCGTTACGCCCACATCGGTGACATTATCGTGGGGTCGGTTCGTCGAGCCATGCCCGACTCCGAGATCAAACAGGGGGAACTCGTCCGCGGTGTGGTGGTGCGCAGCAAGCGGCCGGTGCGGCGAATGGACGGTTCCTACGTCCGCTTCGACCACAACGCTATCGTGCTCATCGATGCCACCGGCAACCCCCGGGGCACCCGTGTCTTCGGAGCCGTGGCCCGGGAATTGCGACAGAAAAACTTTATGAAGATCATCTCCCTGGCCGCCGAGGTGGTCTGAGTGTGGGAGTGGTGAGCGTATGAAGCGCATACGCAAGAACGACACCGTGGAGGTGCGCGTCGGTGAAGACGCCGGCAAGCGGGGCCGGGTGCTGCGCGTCTTTACCGGCGAGAGTCGGGTGGTGGTGGAGGGGGTGAACCTGGTCAGCCGACACGTCCGCCGGAGCGCCCAGTACCCCATGGGGGCGCGGGTCAGGCGGGAGGCCCCGCTGGCCCTGAGCAACGTCCTGGTGGTTTGCCCGCGGTGTGACCGGGGGGTGCGGGTTGGCTACCAGGGGAGCCAGGGCGAGAAGGCGCGGGTGTGCAAGCGATGCGGGGAGACCATCCCCGTGGTGCGGGAGTGACGTTGGATGGTGGCGAAAGAGAGCACGCAGGTCAGCGAAGCCGAGGAGGTGCTACCCCGGCTCATGCGTCGGTGCCGGGAGGAGATCGTACCGGCGATGGTCGAGCGCTTCGGCTACGGCAACCCCCTGGCTGTGCCCCGGCTGAAGAAGATCGTGGTCAATATGGGGGTCGGCGGCGCGGTCACCGAGCGTGGCCGCATCGAGCGGGCCGTCGAAGAACTGGGCGTGATTACCGGTCAGAAGCCCATCGTCACCCGGGCCCGCACGTCGGTGGCCGGCTTCAAACTGCGCAAAGGCGACCCCATCGGCTGCAAGGTCACCCTGCGGGGCAGACGGATGTATGAGTTCCTGGACCGCCTGCTCAGCGTGGCCCTGCCCCGGGTCCGCGACTTCCGGGGGCTGCCGGAAACCGCCTTCGACGAGGCCGGCAACTACACGCTGGGCCTCAACGAGCAGAGCGTCTTTCCCGAGGTGGACCTGGACAAGATGGAGTTCACTCAGGGGATGGACATTACCCTGGTCATTGGTCACTCCTCTGCGGAGGAGTCACGGGAGTTGCTGCGCCTGATGGGTATGCCTTTCCGCCGCCACGAGGAGGGGCGCTGAAGGAGCCGCCGCCCGGGAGGAAGGTCTGAGTGAGGACATGACACGCAAAGCGCTCATGGAAAGGGCCCAGCGGGAAGCCAAGTTCTCCAGCCGGAGCCGCAACCGTTGTCGGCTGTGTGGCCGACCGCGCGGCTACATGCGGAAGTTCGGCGTCTGTCGAATCTGTTTCCGCGAGTTAGCCAGTGACGGGCTCATCCCGGGTGTGCGCAAGGCCAGTTGGTAGACCCGTTAGACCGCCGACAGAGGAGTCTGAGCCACTATGGTAATGACTGACCCCATTGCCGACATGCTGACCCGTATCCGCAACGCCCTGCTGCGTGGCCACCGGACGGTCAACATGCCGGCCAGCAAGATCAAAGAAGGCCTGCTGGCGGCGCTGAAGCGGGAGGGCTTTGTCGAAGACTACCGTCGCATCGAGTCCGGACCGCAGGGCATACTGCGCGTCTACCTCAAGTGGGGGCCGCACGGTGAGCGGGTCATCCAGGAAATCAAGCGGGTGAGCAAGCCCGGCCGACGCGTCTACCGAAAGGTAGAGGACATTCGGCCGGTGTTACGAGGCATCGGTGTGGCCATCTACTCGACGCCCCAGGGCATCCTCTCGGACCGGGAATGCCGCCAGCGACGGGTGGGCGGAGAGATGCTTTGCACCGTCTGGTAGGAGGTGGGTCGAGTGAGCCGTATCGGCAGAATGCCCGTAAGTTACCCACCGGGCGTAACCGTGGTGGTGAAGGATCAGCGGGTCGAGGTGAGCGGACCCAAGGGTGAGCTCAGCCTGGAAGTGAACCCCGTCTTGGCCGTGAGCGTGGACGAGGGGCAGCGGATGCTACGGGTGGAGCGGTCCAGAGACCTGAAGTTCCACCGGGCCATTCACGGCACCACCCGCAGCCTCATCGCCAACATGGTCACCGGTGTCACCGAAGGCTACCAGAAGGTGCTGGAGGTGCACGGTGTAGGCTACCGGGTCCGGGTGGAGGACGGTGAACTCGTGCTCCAGGTGGGCTACAGTCACCCGGTGAACCTGCCCATCCCCGAGGGCCTGGAGGTGACGGCCGAGCAGGTGCGTCTGCCGGGCGGAATGGTCCAGGTCATCACCGTCTCGGGCATCGACAAGCAACAGGTGGGGGAGTTCGCCGCCGAGACCCGCCGGGTCAAGCCCCCGGAGCCGTACCTGGGCAAAGGCATCCGCTACCGGGACGAGCAGATCCGTCGCAAGGCTGGCAAGTCCTTCGTCACCGGCACCTGAGGAAGGATTGAGTCCCGTAGGAACGACAAGGCGTCATGGACAAGCAAGGAAAACAAGCACGGCGACGGCGGCGGCACTGGCGGGTGCGTCGGCAGGTGTTCGGCACACCGGAGCGTCCGCGGCTCTGTGTCTTCCGCAGCAACAAGCACATTGCCGGTCAGATTATCGACGACACCCAGGGCCGCACCCTGGTGGGGATCAGTTCCCTGTCGCCGGCCCTGCGCAAGAGCCTGGCTCACGGCGGCAACGTCCAGGCCGCCCAGGCCGTCGGCACCCAGCTGGCCGAACTGGCTCACCAGCGGGGCATCACCAAGGTGGCCTTTGACCGGGCGGGCTACAAGTACCACGGTCGGGTCAAGGCCCTGGCCGAAGCCGCCCGAGCCAAAGGCCTGGAGTTTTAGCCGGACGGGAATGTGGAGGGCAGTGTGAGCGAGCAGCGCGGTTCAGACGAACTGGTAGAGATCGTTCTCCGCGACGGCATCAAGCGGGTCTCTCGGATGCAGAAGGGCGGCCGGACCATGTCCTTCAGCGCCCTGGTCGTGGTCGGTGACCGTCGGGGGCGCGTGGGCCTGGGTTTCGGCAAGGCCCGGGAAGTGCCCATGGCCGTGGAGAAGGCGAACAAAGAGGCCCGACGAAACCTGGAGCGGGTGTCCCTGGTGGGCACCACCATCCCCCATGAGGTGTGGGGGAAGTACGAGGCGTCCAAGATCTTTCTCAGTCCGGCGGCTCCCGGCACCGGGGTGATCGCCGGGGCGACAGTGCGGGCGGTCATGCAGGCCGTCGGCATCCGCGACATCCTCACCAAGAGTTTCGGCAGTAACACCCCCATCAATCTGGCCCGGGCCACCTTCGTGGCCTTGCGCAGCCTGCGCACCAAGGAGCAGGCGGCGACCCTGAGGGGAGTGTCGTTCTGATGAGACTGAATGACGTCAAACAGGCGGACCTGAGCAGGAAGCGGAAGAAGCGCGTCGGCCGAGGCCCGGGCTCCGGTCACGGCAAGACCAGCGGCCGGGGGCAGAAGGGGGCGGGAGCCCGCACCGGCTCCGGTGGTAAGAGCCACTTCGAGGGTGGTGGCACCCCGCTGAGTCGTCGCTTTCCCAAGCGCGGGTTCAACAACCCCTTCGGCACACGCTACACCGTCATCAATGTGGGCGACCTGGAGGAGCGTTTCGAGTCCGGGGCCGTGGTCACGGTGGAGCGGCTCCTGGAGGCCCGTCTCATCAGCAAGGTGGGTGACGGGGTAAAGGTGCTGGGCGACGGTGAGTTGACCAAGCCGCTGACGGTCCAGGCCCACAAGTTCAGCCGGTCGGCTGTGGAGAAGATCCAGGCCGCTGGTGGCTCGGTGCGGGAACTGGCATGATCGATGCATTCATCAACATCTTTCGCATCCGGGAACTCCGCCGGGGGCTGCTGATTACCCTGGGCATCCTGGCCATCTACCGAGTAGGCATGGTCATCCCGGTCCCCGGGGTGGAGATGGGGCTGCTGGACGTCTACTTGGAGAGGATGCGGCAGGGGCCTCTGGGACAGGTCCTCAACCTGGTCAACCTGCTGTCGGGGGCCAGTTGGATGCGACTGAGCGTCTTCAGCCTGGGCATTATGCCTTACATCAGCGCCACCATCATTTTCCAGTTGCTGCTGACGGTCAGTCCCACGCTGGAAAGGCTGCACAAGGAGGGGGAAAGCGGGCGACGGAAGATTCGACAGTACGAGCGTCTGGCCACGGTGGCCATCTGTTTCTTGCAAGGCACCATGGTGGTGTCTCTGTTCTTGAAGAACATGCCCGAACATCATCGCTCCATGAGCTTCTTCCTGGGCGCGGTGCTCACCATGACCGCCGGGGGAGTCTTCCTGATGTGGCTGGGCGACCAGATCACGGCCTTCGGCGTGGGCAACGGCATCAGCCTGATCATCATGGCCGGGATTGTGGGCCGCCTGCCCGAAGCCGGCTATGACATCTTTATGAAGTGGAAGGTGGGGAACCTGGAGCCGATAACCATCGGCTTGCTGGCTGCGGGGTTCGTCGCCGCCGTCTTCGCCATCATCATGGTGACGCAGGGCCAGCGGCGGATTCCGATGCAGCAGGCCAAGCACGTACGCGGTCGGCGGGTCTACGGCGGGCAGCGTCAGTATCTGCCCATCAGTGTCAATGCGCCGGGGGTGATTCCCATCATCTTCGCTTCGTCGTTGCTCATCATGCTGTCCCAGGTGCTCAGGGCCTTGGGGGGTCTTTGGGAGCCCATCGGCGATTTCGGTGCGAGGCTCTCCTTCAGCGGCCAGTTTCCGGCGGTCATGGCCTATGCGGCCCTGATCTTCTTCTTCTGTTTCTTCTGGACCAAGGTACAGTTCCGGCCTGGGGAGATCGCCGACAACCTCAAGGAGTACGGCAGTTTCGTGCCCGGCTACCGACCCGGACGACGAACCGCTGAGTTCCTCGAGCATGCCATCGACCGGATCACGCTGGTCGGGGCGTCGTTCCTGGTCATCGTGGCCGTGACCCCACAGTTGATGTCCCGGTTTGTTGGTCTGGGAGCCGCCGCTGGCTGGTTTGGGGGCACGGGCATCCTCATCGTGGTCGGTGTGTCACTCGACCTGATCCAGCGGATGGAGATGCAACTGGTGACCCGTCACTACCGGGGCTTTCTGGGAGCCGCCGGCCGGGTGAGGGGACGGCGATGAGGATGGTGTTCCTCGGTCCTCCGGGAGCCGGTAAAGGCACGCAGGCCGTTCATCTGGCTGAGGAGCGGGCCCTGCCCCACATCTCCACCGGTGACATACTGCGGTCGGCGGGGGCCAGCGGAACACCCCTGGGGAAACAGGTGCGAGGCTACATGGAGGCCGGAGAACTGGTGCCCGA
Source organism: uncultured bacterium (assembly GCA_965372835.1). Lineage (GTDB taxonomy): Bacteria > Planctomycetota > DG-23 > CBDVDV01 > CBDVDV01 > CBDVDV01. The sequence goes on from CBDVDV010000002.1 coordinate 32,519, forward strand.
TGAGGTGATGAATGCGGTGGTCGAGGAGCACCTGGACCGGTGCGACTGCGCTCCGGGGTTCATCCTCGACGGCTTTCCCCGCACCAAACCCCAGGCCGAGGCCCTGCACCGGATGCTCAGCAACCAGGGCAGGGACCTGGACGCGGTGCTCTACGTGGATGTGCCTCGGGAGGAACTCCTTCGCCGACTTTCCGGCCGCCGCCTCTGTTCGGACTGCGGAGCCAACCTGCACGTGGATAACTTGCCGCAGGGCGGCGCTGAGCGGTGCCCCACCTGTGGTGCCCAGGTCGTGCAGCGGAGTGACGACCGCCCCGAGACGGTGGCCAACCGACTGGAAGTCTACCACAGGACCACGGGCACACTGGTGAGTTATTACCAGGAGCGGGGCCTGCTGCGCCGAGTGGACGGGCTGGGCACCCCGCAAGAGGTGTACCGGCGTATCCTGGCCGTCCTGGCAGAGGAGGTCGGGTGAGCCCGGGGTGCGCGCAGATGGTGGAGTTGAAATCGGAGCGAGAGTTGGAGCGGATGCGGGCCGCCGGTCGGCTGGTGGCTGAGGCCCTGGGCCAACTTCGGGACCTGGCCCGCCCCGGCGTCCGCACCCGGGAGTTGGAAGCGGCTTTTGAGGAGTTGCTCCGAGAGCGAGGGGCGGAGCCGGCGTTCAAAGGGTACCGGGGGTACCCGGGCAGCATCTGTACCTCAGTCAACGAAGAGGTGGTCCACGGGATTCCGGGGGCCCGGCGCCTGGCTGAGGGTGATCTTCTGAGCCTGGACGTGGGGGTCCGACTGGACGGCTACTACGGAGACGCGGCGCTGACCGTGCCGGTGGCCCGGGTCGGCCGGGCGGCCCGCCGGCTGTTGGCCGCGGGGAAGCGGGCTCTGGAAGCGGCCATCGCCGAGATGCAGCCGGGGCGTCGGCTGCGTGACGTCTCTGCTGCCATTGAGCGGACGGCTAAGTGCGAAGGCTTCTCGGTGGTCCGCCAGTTTGTCGGCCACGGTATCGGCAGGCGGATGCACGAGGACCCACAGGTGCCGAACTTTGTGGACGACGGCTCGGAGTTCGAGTTGGACCTGGTGCTTCGGCCGGGACTGGTGCTGGCGTTGGAGCCGATGGTGAACGCGGGTGCCTGGGAGGTGGAAGTTCTCGGTGACGGCTGGACGGTGGTTACCAAAGACCGTCGGCTGAGTGTACACTTTGAGCACACGGTGGCGGTGACCGAGAACGGACCCCAGGTGCTGACCTGCCCGCCCGACCGGCAGGGAAGAGGTGAGGATGCCCAAAGAAGAAGCCATCCGGACTGAGGGAACGGTGAAGGAGGCGCTGCCCAATGCCCAGTTCCGGGTGGAACTGGACAACGGGATGCGGGTGCTGGCCCATGCCTCGGGGAAGATCCGGATGAGGTACTTCCGCATCGTTCCTGGAGACCGGGTGCGGCTGGAACTGTCTCCTTACGACCTCACCCGCGGGCGTATCGTGTACCGACTGTGACGACAGCCGACCGAGAGAGACGTAAAGTGGGGTGAACGGTGAAGGTACGACCGAGTGTCAAACGGATGTGTGAACGGTGCAAGGTGATCCGCCGAAAAGGCGTGGTGCGGATCATCTGCACCAATCCGCGCCATAAGCAGCGCCAGGGCAAGTAGCCCGAGAAAAGGAGCACCGCCATGCCTCGACTCGTTGGTGTGGACATTCCTGCGAAGAAGCACATCGTCATAGCCCTGACCTACATTCTCGGTATCGGGCACTCGACCTCCCGCCGGGCCTGCCAGGAGACCGGCATCGACCCGGAGAAGCGGGCCAACGACCTGAGCGACGACGAACTCTCATCGCTCGCCGGCTACATCGAGCGCCACCTGGTTGTGGAGGGGGCCCTGCGTCGTCAGGTGGCACAGAACGTCTCTCGGCTGCGGGAGATCGATTGCTACCGCGGCCTGAGGCACCGCCTGGGGCTGCCGGTGCGTGGCCAGCGGACCCGGACCAACGCCCGCACCCGCAAGGGACCCCGACGGACGGTGGCCGGCAAGAAGGGCGTCAAGGAAATCCGTCGGAGTTGATCCATCCCCGGGGAGATTGCAGAGGAGAGTTGTATGGCCAAGGTCAAACGCCGGGCGGCCCGGCGGAACGTCCCCAGAGCCGTCGCCCACATCAAGGCGACCTTTAACAACACCCTCATCACCATTACCGACCTGAACGGCCAGACCCTGTGCTGGGCCTCAGCCGGCACCGTCGGCTTCAAGGGGTCGCGCAAGAGCACCCCCTTCGCCGCCCAGCAGACCGCCCAGGCAGTCGCCCAGAAGGCCCTGCGCTTCGGGGTCAAGGAGTTGGAGGTCCAGGTCAAAGGGCCGGGGTCCGGACGGGAGGCGGCCATCACCGCACTCCAGGCCGCCGGCCTGGATATTAAGGCCATCGAGGACGCCACTCCCATCCCCCACAACGGGTGTAGGCCCAAGAAGAAGCGGCGGGTGTAGCCCCCGGCGGACGACCGGCGGAGCGGGTAGAAAGCCGAGAGAGCGGAGCGAGACAGTATGGCACGGAACACCGGAGCGAGTTGTCGGCTGTGCCGGCGGGAAGGGACGAAACTCTTCCTCAAGGGCAGCCGGTGCGAGACGGGCAAGTGTGGGTTTGTGCGCCGACCCAACCCTCCTGGTTACACGCGCCAGCGCCAGCGTCGTCGGCGGGCGCGTCAGAGCGACTACGGCGTGCGTCTGCGGGAGAAGCAGAAGGTCAAGCGTTTCTACGGCGTGCTGGAGAGGCAGTTCCGCCGGTACTTCCGGGAGGCGGGGCGCCAGTCCGGCAACACCGGTGATAACCTGCTCGTCCTGCTGGAACGTCGGCTGGATAACGTCCTTTACCGGTCGGGGCTGGCTCAGTCGCGGGCCCAGGGCCGGGTGATCATCGCCCATGGGCACATTTGCCTGAATGGTCGGCGGGCTCATGCTCCCTCCCAGCTGGTCTCTCCGGGTGATCGGATCACCCTGGCCCCGCGGGAGCGGAGTCAGAGCCTGGTGGCGGCCAACCGAGCGGCCACCCAGGATCGCCAGCCTCCTTCCTGGCTGGCCCTCAGCGCCGAACCCCTGGAGGCGCGCATGCTGACCATGCCCACCCGGGATGAAGTTGAGTTACCTGTCCAGGTCGAACTCATTGTCGAGTTCTTGGCCCGGTAGCGCGGGCGCGCCCTGAACAGCGCGCGTTTCGTCAGCGAAGCGAGGAACTGTTGCCCTGTGGAGGGGAGCGGCAATGCGGGTGCATTGGCGAGGCTTTGAGTTACCAAGTAAGGTGGTTTTGGAGGCCGAATCGGCCACCGCCAGCTATGGCAAGTTCGTCGTCGAGCCCTTTGAGCGAGGGTACGGCATCACCGTGGGCAACGCGCTCAGGCGGGTGCTCCTGAGTGGCATCGAGGGAGCAGCCCCCGTCTGGGTGCGCATCGACGGGGTGGAACACGAGTTCGATACCATCCCAGGCGTGCTCGAAGACGTGACCGAGATCGTGCTCAACCTGAAACACCTGGTGGTGCGCATGCATACCGACGAGGCGAAGCGGCTGACCATCGATGTGAACAGGTCGGGTGAACTGACCGCCGGTGACATCCAGACCGACGGCACCGTGGAAGTGGTCAATAAGGCCCTGCACCTGGCCACCCTGTCTTCCGAGGTCTCCGTCCGGGCGGAGATGGAAGTCCGACGGGGCCGCGGCTACGTGGTGGCTGAGGAACTGGGCCTGCCCGAAGACCTGCCCATCGGTACCGTCCCTCTGGACGCCATGTTCACTCCCGTTCGACGGGTGCGCTACGAGACGGAGAACACCCGCGTCGGTCAGCGCACCAACTACGACCGGCTCATTCTGGAACTCTGGACCGACGGCTCCGTACGGCCGGACATGGCCCTGGTGGAAGCGGCCAAGATCCTGCGCAAGCACCTCAACCCCTTCGTCCAGTACCTGGACCTGGGAGCCGAACTGCCTGAAGCGGTCGGCGAGCCGGGAGTCCGAGCCGCCGGCGAGGAACTGGAGCAGAAACTCTCCCTGCCCATCACCGACCTGGACCTTTCCGTCCGGGCCCTGCACTGTCTGGAGGGCCAGGAGATCAAGACCGTCCGTGACTTAGTTCGCTACACCCCGGCCGAGTTGCTCGACGTGCGCAACTTCGGCCGCACCTCCCTGGCCGAGGTCAAGAGCAAACTCGAAGAACTGGGGCTCTCTCTGGGGATGGAAGCCACGGCGGAGGAAGTGGGGGCGGAATGAGACATCGTAAACATGGTCGAAGGCTGGGACGGACGCCCGCCCACAGGGCGGCACTGCGACGGAACCTTCTGCGCAACTTCGTACGCCACGGAGTCCTGACCACCACCCTGGCCAAGGCCAAAGAGATTCAGCCTCACGTCGAGAAACTGCTTTCCCTGGGCCGCACCCGGTCCCTGACCCGCATCCGCCGAGCGCTCGCCATCTTGGGCCACGACCGGGAACTGGTGGCCAGGCTGTTCGATGAGATGGGCCCTCAGTGTGCCGACCGGCCGGGCGGCTATACCCGTGTCCTGAAGCTGGCCAAGCCCCGACTGGGCGACGCTGCGCCCCGGGCTCGGTTGGAACTGGTGACCGAGGAACTCGCCGAACGGCCGGCGCCGCGACCGCGTCTCGACAAAGAGGAACCGCAGGCCGAGGAGGAAGAGGGCCCGGCGGAAAAGCCCGAGGCTGCTGAAGAGGCACCGGAGGCCGAAGCGGACAGCGAGGAGGCGACGGTCGAGAAAGAGCAGGTCGGCGGCGACGATGAGTGAATGCATCTTCTGCAAGATTGTGGCTGATGAGATTCCCTCGGCACGGGTCCACGAGACCGACCGGGTGCTGGCCATCCTCGATACCAATCCTGTGGCGCCGGGACACACATTGCTTTTGACCAAAGAGCACGTTCCCGGACTGCTCGAGGCCGACGCCGACCTCCTGTCGGCCCTGACCGAAGCGCTTCGCCCGGTGGCTCGCGGTCTGATTGCCGCGACCGGCGCCGACGGCTGCAACGTACTGTTGAACTCGGGGCGGGCTGCCGGCCAGCTCATCCAACACCTGCACGTGCACCTCATCCCCCGCCGAACCGGTGACGGCCTGCACCTGGAGTGGCAACCGGGCCGCTACGGCGAGGGCGAGGTCGAGAACTACCGCGACCGCATCGCCCAGGCGATCCAGCAAGTCTGACCCCGCCACCCCTGCCCTACTCCCATCTTGCCTTACGTTCGTACTGACGGCACCAGCTGTTGCTTTCGGGTGTGTTCTTTGCCCTCAGCCGCGAAGTCTGGATAGGTCGCCTGCTGCTGACGCCGGAGGAGGGGTGGCGGTCGAGCGGAACGTAGCACCGGCAGTTGCCGACGAGACGAGAGGAGGCCTGAGCGGCCCCGCGCGCGTCAAGGTGGTGACTGAAGCCTCTCGCGCAACTCCCGGGCCCGGAAGATGAGCTTCTCCGGATCCGGCTTGGTCAGGGGCTGCAGGACGACCTCGTAGGGGTGGTTTTCCTCGATGGTCAGGGGCCAGAGCAGGTCAAAGAAGATGTCCAGAGGGAAGAAGGAGTGGAGGGGGGCCTCCACGACGACAGTCTGCTTGGAGGTTTGGTAACCGTCTTTTCGCAGTACCAGTTCCCGGTGGCCGTAGAAGTTGAACTCGAAGGTGCAGGGCGTTTCCCCCCGTTCGACGTCGTCCAGGTAGATCCGAGCTCCCGGCGGGTCGCTTCGGACGGTGATAGTGCGCTCCACACAGCCGGCCAGGCTCATGCCCACGGTGGCGAGCAATGCCAGAACTGTCGCTTTCTTTCTTGCCGAACTTTTCATAGTTCCACCAGTTCCACCTTGAGAGTCTCCAGGTCGACCAGGGCTACGGTCCCCTGCTCCGTGAGCCAGGCGCCTACCTCGCCGGGGTTGACCAGGACCGCTCGGCCTCGCCGGCCTACCTCGCTGCGATGGGTGTGTCCCACCACCACGAGATCGGCCTGCGCCAACAGCGGCTCGGTGAGGTCCCCTTCCCGGTGAGCGACCAATACCTTTCGGCCACCCGCCTCAAAAGTGTGGGGCGAGTCGTGCAGATCGGGAACGATTCTTCGCAGCCCTGCACGCTCGCCGTCGTTATTGCCGAAGACGGCCACGATGGGGCCGTCGAACTTCGCCCACGCCTTCGCCGCGAAGGGGGCGACGAAGTCGCCGGCATGAAAGAGCACTTCCGCGCCCCGCCGACCGATGACCTCGACCGCCCGCTCGATCATCGGCAGGTTGTCATGGGAATCGGCGGCGACCGCTGCGAGCATGGCGTCGGTGCACCCTTTCGGCTCTGGACGCCCGAATACCCCCCTCCCCTCGCGGACGCCCGAAATGGTACCGGCCGTTCGCCCTGCGGTCAACGGAAAAGCAAGGGAACCCCGGTGGTGGGGCTTGGTTCACCAGGCCACAGGGTCGACCCGCGCTCCCTCCGGCGGCGCCATGGGGCCCCACAGGAGGGGGTCGTTCGTCTCTGTCTGCCAGCGTTCAAGTTCGCCGCGGAGCCTCCGGTAGACCTCCTCGTATTCGGGATTGCCGATAAGGTTGTTCATCTCCAGAGGGTCGTTTTCGAGGTCGTAAAGTTCCTCTGGGGGACGAACTTGCTCGGCCTCAGGGCCAAGTGACTTGGCGCTGAGGCTTCGGGCGATGTCGGTAGGCAAGGGCAGCATCGGCCGCTCTTCATAACTGCGGATGTACTTGTGGCCTTCGGTGCGGATAGCCCGCATGGGGTCGTAGATGTCGTGATAGGTCTTCTCGGCGTAGATGCGGTCTCGCTCCTGGTAGTCGCCACCGGTTAGCATCGGCAGGAAACTTCGCCCCTCCACGTTTTCAGGTGTTGGAGGGCCCGCGGCCTCCAGGATCGTCGGGAGCATGTCGACGTTACTCACCAAGTTGCCGTATACCTTCCCGCCCTCGAAGCCCGCGGGCCAGCGCATAATGCAAGCGGTCCTGATGCCCGGGTCGTAGAGCGTCGATTTCGCCCGCGGGAAAGCAATGCCGTGGTCGGTGGTGAAGATGACCCAGGTGTTCTGGGCGAGTCCGGTCTCATCGAGCGCCTGGAGCAGTTTGCCAACGCAGGCGTCGGCGGCGTGGATGAGACCGTGGAAGTCGCCGATGTCTTCCCGCACTTCGAGGGTATCAGTAAGGTAGCCCGGCACGTGGACGTCGGCCGGGTCGTCAGGGGTGTAGACCTCGGACTTGAAGTCGCGATGCACTTCGCTCCAGCCGACCATGGCAAAAAAAGGTTCCTGCTTGCCCGACGACGCTCGCCCCTTGAGGAAGTCCACGACCAGCGGTGTCACCAAGTCGCAGCGGAACGGCCGCTGGCGCTCGCTTACCCATTGGTACCCCAAGCGGGCCGGGTCGCCGGTTTCGTGCTGGAAGCCGAAGAGCAGCGTCTCGTACCCCCCTCCGGCGAGCAGTTGAGGCAGACACCGTTCGTCCGGGTTGAGCGAGAAGCCCCGGTGAGTCAGGCCGTTGAGGCCATTGACGTGAGGATGTCGGCCGGTCATGATGCTTCCCCGGCTGGGGCTGCACAGCGGGGTGGTGCAGAAGTAGTTGTCGAACCGCACCCCTTCCTCAGCCAGTCCATCGACGTTGGTGGTGCGAAGCGACGGGTCTCCGTAACAGCCCAACTGCGTCCCCAGGTCGTGTAGGATGATGAACAGCACGTTCGGTCTCGGCACCGGTGCTCCGCCCATGGTTGCCTTCCTTTCGTCGGGTCAGTCCTCTGAGGTCGATTATCAAGACGCCCTCCTCCAGCCTGAAGCCGTCACTTGATTTATCAGCGCTTTTCCGATAGTCAAGCGCCAACTGTGTGCGTGCTGCTATGCGCGGGCTGCCGATTAGCAGACGAAGGTGTGCGAAGAACCTGAAAGGGGCCTGCCGTGGCTGAGGAGAAGCGACCGAGTTGTGAGTGGCAAGTGGAACGTACGGTCCGCGAGAGGTGCAAGGAGTCCTCCACGGAGACGATCCAACTGACCAGTGCGCCGGTCATCCACAGTCATATCTACCCCGAGGCCCCCATCTTTACCCCGGACAGCCGATTCTTCGTCTACGCGCGGTTCGGGGCGCTCGATCAGCCTCGCCAGTACTGGCTGTGCGAGGTGGGGAACTGGCGACTGTACCGACTGACCCACGAGTCGCCGGTGAACGGCCCTGTCATCGCTCCCGATGGGGACCACCTCTATTACGTGTGGGAGAAGCGACAAGCCGTTATTGTCCTGGTGAGGCTCAACCTGTGGAGCCTGCTTCGGGAAGAAGTGGCCGTTGCTGAGGACGTGACCCGTCCGTACCCCCTGGGGACCATGTCCCCCGACGGACGATACTACGCCACCCGCGTCTTTCTGCCCGACGGCACAGCCGCTGTCCTTCGATTCGACATCGAGGAGCGCGAGTCCCAGGTGATTCACTCCCATCCTGAGATCTTCAATGCTCACATGCAGTGGGAGCCGGGCCAGGGAAACGACATTCTCATTCAGCACAACCGCGGTGGCTTCCGTGACCAGCGTGGTCGGCTCCTCCGACTGACCGGCCCGGAGGGCGCGACGCTGTATCTCATCGACGCCGACGGTGGAAACGTGCGCGCGCTGCCCATCGGCACGCCCCATACCCCCCGCATCCAGGGCCATCAGTGTTGGTTCGGCCGGACTGGGAAGGTTATCGCCACCCTGGGCGGCGACTTCGAGCGCGATGGCAAGAAAGGCAATCTGGTTACCATCGCCGAAGGTGAGGGGGCGCCGACCGTACTTGCCGGCGGGCCCTGTTTTTGCCACGTGAGCGCTTCGCCCGACGGGCGCTTTTTCATCTGCGACGAAAACCCGTCGGCGGACGTCTACGTCGGTTCGGCCGAGACGGGTGCGTACAGGCTGCTCTGCCGATCGGGAAGCGTCTTCGGCTCACCTCAGTACACTCACCCACATCCATTCTTGAGCCCGGACTGCCGATACGCGTTCTTCAACTCCGTCAAGACGGGCATACCTCAGATCTACGGCTGCACGATTCCTGAGGGTTTTCTGGAGTCGTTGGCGGCTGGTTGAAGTACGCCGACAAAAGGGGAAAGCACTGGCGGAGAGGCCGGGATTCGAACCCGGGGAAGAGGCTTATACCCCTTCAACGGTTTAGCAAACCGTCGCTTTCAACCACTCAGCCACCTCTCCGAGGGCCTGCGTGGTAGTCTCAGTATAACAGTCGCCATCTCTGCGGGCAAGGGCGCTTTGCCAGAAGTTCTCTGGCGGAGGGAGAGGGATTCGAACCCCCGGTCCACCTTACGGCGGACAACGGTTTTCAAGACCGTCGCCTTCGTCCACTCGGCCATCCCTCCGGCCGGCGCCTGCGTCATCCCCCAAAGAGAGACGCGCCTACACCGACAGAGGCATTCACCACGGTCTGCTTCTCCGGCCAGGGCCCGCGAGCAGACATTCTTCATATCGGCGAGCCCGCTTGCGCACCAAATCAAAAGTATCACTCCTGGCTGCTACTGGCAACCCTTTTCCCCACCAAAGACAGCGCCGCTCAGCCTCATAATAGGAGGCTGCACGCACTCCCGTAAGGTCAGGCCCACACGCTAACCCCGTTGGCGCTCACCAGGCAGAAGTGAGTGTAAGGTCACCCAGTGGCCAGCGCCTTGACCACCTGCTCCAGGTTCTCACGCGGGGTGCCGGGGGAGATGTCGCAGCCACTGCTGTAGATCCAGGAGCCCTGTCCTTCGACCGCACGGCGAAGTTCGCGGGTGCTTCGGTCGATGACCTCCGGGGTGCCGAAGGCAAAGACGGCACTGGGGTCCAGGTTCCCGCGGAGCACGGCCCGCGCCCGGTTCGCTTTTAGGACCTGCGCGGGTGAGACCTGGTGGTCGATGTCCACCAGGTTGACGCCCGTCGAAAGCACGTCCTCAAAGATGGGAAGGATGTTCCCGCAGATGTGGACTCCCACCGCCGACCAGCCCGCCTGGCAAAGTTCGCCGACGACCCGGCGATGGTGGTCGAGCACCAGGCTTCGGTAGGTCGCGGGCGGGATGAAGTTAGGTGAGCAGGTGGCTTCGCCCAGCACCACGGCATGGGCGCCCGTCTCCCGGAAGGCGAGGCCACATTTGAGCGTGATCTCTCCGGTGAAATCGAGCACCTCAGCAAGCAGCCCCGGTGACGTCAGCGTGTCCATGAGCACCATTTCCACCCCACGCAGTTGAGCGGCCATGAGGAAGGGACCCCGCAGCGTGACGACGACCAAAGCCTCCTTGCCGATTGTTTCCACCACCCGCTCCACAGCCCGGCGAAACATGGGGAACCGACCTCGTTGGAGAACATCGATGTCCCGCAGCCGATTCAGGTTCGCGGGGTCCGCGAGCAAGCGCTCCTGGAGCACCGGCGCGCCATCAGCAGGCTGATGGACACGGGCGCCCAGGGCTTCGGGCTCTGCGGTCACCCCAAGCGACAGTTGCACCCCGTCGTAGCCGAAGGTTCGGTAGCCCCGGATGATGGTCTCGGCCATGACCTGGGCGTCGGTGAAGAATCGGCTCAGGGGGACGCCGAACATCCGGGCCAACCCCGAGTGGACGATGGGCACAATGGGTGTGCGGTCAGGCTGCCCACCGGCAAGGACAGCCTGCACCCGCTGGAGTCCTGTCATTGGTTCCCCGATGAGTTGAGGGATCGACCGATCTCGTTCCAGCGGTAGCCGACGCCCGGTCCGGTAATGGTGGTGGTGTTGATGCAGCCGTCCTGAAGTTTGAAGACCCCCGGATGCACTTTGCTTTCAGGTTCGTTGGTGGCGGGGAAGAACTGGCGCGAGTTGGCCTCCACGCCCTTGAGCGGTTTCAGATGGCCGGCCAGGGCCACGGACTGGATGAGCGCGATACCGGGGTTGGTCAGGTCCTGAATGGTGTAGTCGATACCGGCGTGCTCGGCCAGCGAGGCGAACAGCAACGCCGCCGACTGGCACTTGCAAGCCTTGAGGGCGATCCCCGACCAGCCTAACTCCAAGGCCAGGCGGAAATCGTCCACGGTCATCAGGCTCTCGTCGATAATGACAGGTTTAATGTCCCCTAACTCATGCATATCGAACCGGTGTTCGCGCAGGTCACGCTCCGTTGGCTGCTCGATGTAAAGGAGTTCGCGCTCGGCTTGCGGGTTCCGCTCTTTGAGTCTGGCGATCATCTCGATGATGTAGTCGGGACTTTCGCACTGCTCGTTGGTGTCAGCAGAGAAGCAGAGCCCCGTGAGGCCCAGCCTCCCGTGCTCCTCGTGAGCGATGGAGACGACCTCATCGATTCGGCTGACGTCCCAGTCCAGGTCGGTGCCTTTGAGTTTGACCTTGAGGCAGTGAAGGTGATCGTAGCGGATCCACTGGTCCAGGCTGACGGGGAGTCCGTCCTGCGGATCGTCGTCGGTGATCTCGCTTTCCCGAAGTTTGTCCAGCCCGCCGACGAGGTGGAAGGCAGGAATGCGCTCGGGCATCCGGGCCTGGAGGTAATCGCTGACGTACCGGCCCGTGAACTCCTCGCCCAGATAGCGGGACAGGTCGTGGTTCATGTGCTCGGGGCCGTAACAGGCATACGTCGGAAGCTCATTGACGATGCCGAAGGCGTCATGGCTGGCAGCGTCGACGGGCGAGGCGGCGACCAGTTGGCACAGGTAGGGCATCGCCTCCGCAGCGCCTTTTTCGGTGCTGACGTTGGAGGCTATCGACACGAACTCGGACTCGACCTGGTGGAAATGCTCGATGGGGTGACCGTACTCGTTCAGGTTTTCGTAAACGCGGCACAGTCGGCGGACAAACTCCTCCATGATGTCGGCCCGGAGTTCGTGAGGGACGAGGGGGCTGGGCCAGCCCCACATGTCCATGAGGAACATGGCTCCCCAGCCCGTCGCCGTTTTGCCCGCCCGGTTCTCGACGGTCATCCTCACGTGACAGAAGGCCAGCGACTCCACCACCACGGCGCCGAACTTGAGCGGCGTCCTGCAGAAGGCTTGCGGGAAGTGGGGAATCGCCTCAACCACCCGGATGTCTGTTGCTTTCACTGCTTGTCCCTTTCTCGTTGGTCAGCTTTGAGCTTGCATTGACCGCGGGGTTCTCTTCTAACACTGGCAATGGTAGCGGAGCCGGCGAGGGGGTCAAGGCCGTTTGGCTTTCTGTTCCGGGTTGAACCTCGTCATCGTACTGGTGTATAGACGTTCGTGCTTTGAGTTCACTCTCTGGGAACATAGGTGAGACCATGACCGGACGTGAACGGTTCTTGAAGATCGCCAAAGGCCAACTTACGGGCGAGGTCTTTCTCCCCTTCGACTTCAACTACGGTTGGTTCATGGAGGAGACGCTCGAACGGTGGAGAGGAGAGGGGCTGCCTCGAGACGTCGACCTCCTGGAGCACTTCGGGTTCGACCGGGTGGAGTTTACCGGGGGGAAGCCCTACGGCCTTGTTCCGCCCTTTGAGGAAAAGGTGCTCAGCGAAGACGAGGAAACGGTCGTCGTCCGCGACGAAAGCGGGGTCACCAAGAGGATCTTCAAGCGCTACGCCGACTCCAGGATGCCCCAGTGGTTGGACTTTCCGGTCAAGACCCGGGCTGACTTTGAAGAACTAAAGAAGAGACTTGACCCGCATTCTGCCGAACGCTTTCCCCCGAACCTGGACCAACGGAAGAAGCGATGGCAGGAACGCGACCACCCGTTGGGGGTGGGCCCGGGGAGTTTTTACGGCCACACGCTTCAGAAGTGGGTGGGCACCGAACACCTGTGCATGCTCTTCTACGACGACCCGACCTTCGTCCACGAGATGCTGGACTACCTGGAATGGTTCTTCCTCGAATTGCTGAAGCGACTTCTCCCGGACGCCCCGGTGGTGCGGCCGCTCCGGAAAGGCCCGCGCGATTGCTCCGAACCCCGGCTGACTTCGGAGGCCCCGCCAGACCGTCAAGACAAGCGGAGCCTGGAGGCACAGCCTCTTTCGACTGGCCCACCGGACGCGCGCAATGAGCGTACTTTCGAAAGCCCGGCCGAAAACCAAGACAGGCGGAGCCTGTTTGATTTCGCCTCCTTCGGTGAGGACATCGCCTTCAAGGGACGGTCCTTCATGTCGCCGGAGATGTTTCGGGAGTTCATTCAGCCTCACTACGTGAGCATCTGCGAACTCCTGAGAAGCCACGGCATTGAGGTCATCTTCGTCGATAGCGACGGCTACCTCGGGGAACTCATCCCCCTGTGGATGGAGGTGGGCATCAACGGTTTCTCGCCCTTGGAGGTCGCCGCGGGCATGGACGCCCGAGCACTCAAGAAGGAGTACGGCAAGGATATCGTGCTGGCAGGGAACGTCGACAAGCGCGCCCTCATCCGGGGCAAGGCTGAGATCGATCGGGAGATCGGGAAGGTCAAAGAACTGCTGGACCTGGGAGGCTACTTCCCGGCCGTCGACCACTCCGTCCCACCAGACGTCCCCTACCGGAACTTCCAGTACTTCCTGGAAAGGCTCAGCGAACTCTGAGGTCCGACCCCTTCTTCCCGGGGCGCTCCGGTCATCGTTTCCTTCGGGCTTCCGGCGCTGCACAACCGGGAAGCCAGAGTACCCGCACCTGCTCCGGATCAAGCTCGGTGGAGACCTCCAATCCGTCATCGGTCTGTTTGGCGGTCAGATGGTCGCCGCTCACCAGGTCTTTAATCTCGGACGCGGTCGGGATGTCCAAGGGTTGGGTTTGGATGTGGATGACCGCCTGCCCGGGGTCGGCTGAGTCGTTGAGCAGCGTCAGGTAGAGGTCCCCCTTCGCATCGGGGCCGAAGCGCTCGACGTAGACTTTGGAGTTGCTCGAAGAGGCGTACGTTACGGGCTCCCAGCCGGCCTCGGCCACCCGTCTAATGAGTGGAATGTAGTGTTTGAAGAGATGCCTGTCCCGGTTGTACCACTTTGGGTTCTTCCAGTACGGGTCCTCTGAGGCGTTGTGGCTGAACATGCTGGGGTAGATGCCGTAGAAGAGGCTCCGCTGGAAGTACTTTTCAACCAGGTCGGGAGGGAACCCTTCAAAGCGCGTGTTCATGAGCAGAAGGTAGGGCTTCTGGTAGCACATCACCCGCTTGAAAAGAAACCAACTGTCCGAGGGAGGCCCCCACTGGCCGTTGCGAACCCAGTTGGTCTCCGTACCCATGACGTCAAGCCAGGCGCAGAGGAAGCCGAAGCGGTGAGGCACGGAGTTGGCAAACAGGAGCTTCCCCATCTTGTGCAGGTCTTCCGACAGCCACCTGGTGAACTCGTAGATGGAGAATATCTTGTGGATGACAGGCTCCCTCGAGGAGGCGGAGAAGGTGAGCGGCACGGTGGCGTAGCGGAAGTGTCGCCGGTCGAAGTTTTCGGTCGCGGTGACGTAGGCTTCCAACGAATCGAGGTATTCGCCATCCTGCACACCCTTGGCACCCGGTCCGTAGAGGCGCTGCTTCACCTCGTCGTTCCAGTACAGCCGGGCCTCCGACCCGCCCGGGATGAAGGGGTTGGGGTTCAGGCTGAAGACGGCGCCGTCACACCAGGGGGTGTTGCGTACCAGATACTGCAAGCGGCCACCGCTGTCGCGGGAGCCCGAGACCTCCACCGCCTGCGCCTGTCTTCGGACGGCCTTGTCGCCCGAGCGGAGACAGGTCTTGAGGTGTTCCATCACACCTTCCTCGGTGCGGGGAACGTCCTTGGGCATACGCATCCACCAGGTGGAGGGTTCCGTGTAGCGGAAACTCAGGACGGCGGCCTGGTCGTCGAGGGGGACGTTGTTGTTCCCCTCATGGTATCTGAAGCCGAAGTCCTGCCAGCCTTCCACCGTGCTCACGTCGGTGAAGGGCATCCAGATGCCCTGCTCCTTGGAGCGGCAGACGAAGTGCTCGGGGAAGACGGAGTAGAACTTCTTGGTCGCTGAGCGGAACCCCCACGCGGGGTCGGTCCGGTAGATGACGAGCCTGAAGGAAGCGCTGCTGGGGAAGTTCCGCGTCTCGCGGCTCAGACCGAAATCGTAGGCGATGAAGAACTGCCTGGTGCTGGCGTTGTAGCCGATGCGGAATTGAGCCGGCGAGGACATATCGAGGCCGATGGCCAGTCCCGAGACGCTGTCGGTGATGGTCGCCCACGGATAGAGGGACATCAGCCCCGTTGCCCCCGTACCGATGTTCGCCGCGTTCATGTACTCCAGCGATCCTTCGATGGTCCGCCGATGGCGGACGTCGTCGTGCCAGGCCCATCCCCGCGCGTCCACGGGAAGCGCGAAGACCAGGGTGACGGCACGGTCAGCGCCCGAGGTGTCCGTAACCGTTCCGCTGACCCCGATGTGGTCCGGATGCTCAGTGAACTCGGCAACCAGTCTGAGTTTGAGGTCCGCGCACACCCCCTTTGGGAAACCGAAGAAGTCCGAGTCGGCGGCCACGTCGCGGACAAGAAAGCCCGAGGGAATCGAGGCCGCGTGAAGGTCCATGTCGTCCACGCGAAGAGTGGAGACGCGACCGCCCTCATAGTCATAGCCGAGCGTGAGACCGTCCTCGGTGCGGTACATGGTGCCCTCCTCGCCGTCATGGCGGCTCGGGGCCGTCGTTACTGGCACCCCGTCGAAGGCCGTCACGTCGGCGCCCGTCATCTCGTGGGCCTGGACGTCGTCGAACCAGACGCCACCAGCGTGGTCGCGGAAGAGGCAGTAGACGTTCATCCTGGCGATGGGCCTCTGGGGGACGACCAGGACGCTGCGCTGCTGCCAGCCATGGGTGCCTGTGTCGAAGGGCGCGTGCTGACCGTAGAGGGGATCCCCCTCTGAGAAGTACACGTCCACGTAGAGGGAGTAGTGGATGTCGGGCCGGCCGGTTACGTCGGCTGCCTTGCTCCAGGCGTGCACGAAGACGGGCGCCGGGACCGCCTGGTCCAGGTGGAGCGTCTGCCCGAGGCCACACTGCGCATTCCTGGTCCCGTGGCAATAGGCAGCGGTCGAGGCCTTCCGGCCCCGGCCGGCAGACACCTCGTACCCCTCTTCCCACGGAAACCAGTGCGGGAAGGCCCCCGATCGGACCTGCTCAAAACCACCGTTCTGGAGCAGATCGGGAAGCGAGACGTCACGCAGCACCTTCATCCGCGCCTGGTCACACCAGCCTTGAGCACAGAGTAGCGTCGCAGCCATAGCGCTAAGCCACAGGCTCTTCATCAGGGCCCCACCAGGCTGACCTAAGTCAGCTTCCTCTCCAGGAACGACCAGAAGTTGCCGCCGAAGAGCATGGCAATGTCACGTCGGATCTCATCCTTTTTCACCGTCCAGCCGGTGGCCACGAGATCGGTGTACTTATCGCAGAGGACGCCGGCGATGATGGTCTTCACGTGCTCCCACTTGTAGATAAGCTGGTCGAGCACGCGGGCGTCAGAATGCTGAGGAACGACACTCAGGCCCAGGAGCTCAAAACGCATGCGGGTCGTTTCCTCGACCAGGCCGGGGTTGTTCAGGAACCACCAGCAGCCGAAGACCAAGAGGTTCCTGAACTTGCGGCCGGCGACGCAGAGCTCCTGCTGGTTCTCCCGGGCCAACATGGTGACCATGAACTTGTTCCGGGGATAGTTGGCGCAGAGGTACTCGACCGTTTCGATGTCGCCCTTCCCGACGGAATCGCCGGCGAGACGGAGCCCCGGGTTGGTGAGCTTCTTCACGCCGATCATCATAGAGAAGGGCAGGTCGCGTTCATCGCAGACCGGGAGCACACACTCTTTCATGAGCGTGGCCCGGGCCGAGTCCTCCGGGAAGCGGAAGGTCGGCGGAAGCGACGCCGCCAGGTACAGGGCGCCCATGCGCTCGGCCCAGTCGCCGAGGAAGCGCCTGACCTCCGCGAAGGTCTTGTCAGTCAGCGCCTGTTCGACCTCGTAGCCCCATTCTTCGAGGCGCGGCCAGGCCGTCTCCCAGGTGTTGAGCAACCGGTCAATTCGAAGAGCGGCCTTAAAGCGAGCGTCGCCTTCGTACCCCTTGAGCCAGAGTGGGCGCTCCAGGTCGTCAAAGGGGTCGTTGGTCATGACGACTTCTTTGACACCGGACATCTGTAAGGCGAGGTCGACGTACTCTTCGACCGTCTTTTCCGAGAAGAATTTTCGGTAAGAGGTCAGGTCCCGAGCGCCCACGTCGAGCCCCAGGCGCGCGAGCACCGTCAAGACCCCCCGGCAGGACTCGCTGATGGGGCTTCGTTCGATAAAGAGGGTCTTCCAGATGAGGTCCGCCTGCTCAGTCTTCGACATACTCCAGAAGTTGTCGTAGGACACGTCGAGCCAGCGGAAGACTTCGGCGACCAGGTAGTGGTAAGTCAGGAGGTCATCGATCCCCCACAGCAGGAGTTCCCCGAAGCCCGGGTCGTAGATGTGGGTGTGGATGTCGGTGATGGGCACCTCGGCGATGGCCGTGTCCACGGCCGTTCTCAGGTCCTGCGGGTTCGCGATCGGCATGTCCTTTACTCCATCGTGCAGAAGGGCGATTCCAGGGCACTGCCAGTGTGGCTGAGAGTACCCCACGACCGACAGCGTCGGCAAGGGGAAATCGCGCTGCTCGCAATGGCCTCACTCCCGCGCAAGAGAGAGGCTGGATTCGCCGGAGAGCAGCCTCGTGCTCTACGGAGACAGGGCCGCTCAAGGGGCGTGGCCGTCCAGCCAGACAGGTGACCACGGCTTCACTTCAGTTCGAAGAAGGTACCGGCGATGTGCGTTCGGCCGCCCGGCCAGGGCAGGTCGTCTTCCTCGACCTGCCAGTAGTAGGCGGTGAAGAGGCGGCCGTCTTTGAGTTCCACGGCCACGGGGTAGCCGCCGTCCTGGTCACTTACTGGTGGCGAATCGTCGCGCAGCACTATCTCCTCCGACCAGGTCTTCCCCTCGTCCTCACTCACGATGCAGCACATGCGCATGGGAGGTTGGCAGCGGACGATGTAGACGATCACGATCCGCCCGTCCCGAAGGAGGATGGAGTACGGAGACACCGACCAGCGGTCGATCCGCCTGGGAGGAGCCCAGGTGTTTCCCAGGTCGTCTGAGTAGGTGACGGCCGTGTAGCGAACCGCAGCCGAGCCAGCCCACATCCCCAGGCTGCAGAAGAGCCGACCCGAGGGGAGCAGGAGCACCTTCGGGTAGGAGAAGGTTTCCAGGGTGTTGGGATCGAAGTGGATGGTGGAGACGTAGTGCCAGGTGACGCCCTGGTCGGTGGACATGTAGAGCTGGGGGGCGCGCTTCATACCCAGGTTGCCTCTGAGGATGGGCCCCAGACACCCGAGGAGCCTGCCGTCGCGCAGCACCAGGTAGAAGTTGTTGAAGACGGCCACGTTGTCGCCCATCTGCGGGCGGAAGATGACGGGGTGGTCCTCCCACGTCCGTCCCCGGTCGGCTGAGCGGAGCCCCCAGATGACCCGCTCGTGGTAAACCTTGCCGCCCCGAACGCTGGGAAGGCCCACCCACGCGCCACTCGTGTAAAGCACCGAGTCCGGATGCGACATGTCGATGTCGGGGCGCTCGACCTCGTTGTTCCTCCGGATGGGTTTGCGGGTGAAGCGGTCCAGACCCAGCCATTCCCATTGGTCCCTTAGGTGTCGGCGGTTGTCGTAAAGGTCGAACTCCTCTCCCCAGGTAGATCCGCCGTTCAGGCTGCGCTGGAAGCGGTTGGTGGCCCGCCGCCAGATGCCATGCTCACCGTGGGCCTTGTCCTGGGCGTCGGTGTACTCGCTGTGGGAATGGATGTGCCCGAGCAGGATTTCATCGTCCTCAGGCCAGTACCAGATGCCCCCGAACCGGGGCCAATGGCACACGGTGTCCTTGGCGTAGCAGATGCGGATGTGCTCCAGGTTTTTCAGGCTTTCGTCCATACCTTGCCTCCTCGCAACTACTCTTGGCCCCGCTGATAGCGTGCGTAATCGCCCATGGCTTGTTCGTAGTAGGGGGTGCGCAGCGGCCCCTCAGGGATTGGGTCGCCCACCTCTTCCATCCACTGCCACAGGCGGTTGGAGAGTTCTTCGACCAGATCGGCATATGACGTGTCTTGGCCCAGGTTCTCGTATTCGATGGAGTCCTCTTTTAGGTCGAACAACTGCACCACAGGACGGGTGCCGTCTCGACGCGGTCGTTCCACATGTTCGGCCACCGCCTGCGGGTCGACGTCGATGGGTTTGACGATGGTCCGACCGGGCTCGAAGTAGCGGATGAGTTTGTACCGGTCCGTGCGGATGCAGCGACAGGTGTTGTCGCGCAGAGGTTGGCTGACGTGCTCGGCGAAGACCGCATCGCGGATGGGCGCGTCTGATTCCCCCCGAAGGATCTTCGCCGCGCTGACTCCCTGGACGTTCTCGGGGATGGGTGCGCCAACGAGGTCGAGCAGTGTAGGCAGGAAGTCGACGTTACTCATCAGTTGGCGGTGAACCGTCCCACCGACGAGGCCACCGGCCGGCCAGCGCACGATGAGGGGGGTTTCGAGCCCCGGATCGAAGAGGCTCCACTTGGCGCCGCTGTAAGGGATGCCGTGGTCGGAGGTAAAGATGACCACGGTGTTCTCAGCCAGGCCGCTTTGCTCGAGGCCGCTCAGGATCTCACCGACGCCCGCGTCCATGAACTTGATGGCCCCCTGCAGACCCGCAAGGTCGTTTCGAATCACCTCGGTGTCAGCGAGGTAGGGCGGGACGTAGACGCCTTTTTCGCTGTCGGGCTGGACGCCTCCGGTGTCGAACCGGCGGTGGACCTCGTGGAAGCCGACTTTGAGGAAGAAGGGAGGGTCGGTCGGCTTCTGATGCTGCAGGATTTCCACTGCCGAGGAGGCTTTCTCGGGGGCCAGTCGGCCGGCCTCGACCACATCGTGGTAACCGAGGGTGTGGGGGTCGTCCCTGGTGACGTGTTGGAAGCCGACGAGGGTCGTGTGATACCCGGCCTCTGAGAGGAGGCTGGCCAGGTGCCGTTCCCCTGGCTTAAGGGACCAGAGCCAGGGCGTATGGGTCAGCCCCATGAGCCCGTTGGTCTGGGGGTATCGGCCGGTGAGGATGCAGCCTCTGCTGGGGCTACATACGGCTGCTGCAGCGAAGTAGTTCTCGAAACGGGAGCCTTCTCGGGCGAGACGGTCGATGGAGCCGGAGTGCACGGTCTCGACGCCGTAGCAGCCCAGGTGCTGTCCCAGGTCGTGGCAGGTCATCATCAGGATGTTCGGCCGGGCGCTCATGGCACACTCACTCCTTTTCCGACCAAATTGCCGTCTTCTCACACATTCTCTTCCTCACCGGGCCACGCATGTTCCCACTGAGCGACGGCACCGTCAACAGGCCCTCAGCCCGGGTCAACCGGCTCCTGGCTTTCAGACGCACCGGCCGGCCCCGTCTCCGTTGCTTTCTCTCGGACCTGATCTTCCGTAGGGGCCTGGGCGTCAGCCGAAGGCTCCGGAGCCTCTTCGCCTGGGCGCAGTTGCAGCAGGATTTCGCCAAAAGGCTCCTCCTGGAAAGCCACAACCACCCGTCGGCGAATGAGTTCCAGCAGAGCCAAAAAGGTGCCCACCACGTGCATTCGGTCTCGCCGACCTTCAAAAAGCTCCCAGAAACGGACACTTGCTTCCCCGCCCATTCGTTCGACGAGCCGATGCATGAACTCACTCACCGGGATGTCGTCGTAGACGATGGTCTGCGGGAGCCGACCCATCGTCTCCTTCATCAGTTTGCGGAAGGCGGCGAATACGTCCCAGAGTTCCACCTCTTTCAGAGGCACCGCTGGCTCGCCCTCAGTGGGCGGTTCGGCCCGGGCCAGCCGCGGGAACTTCAACTGCTGCTCTGCGGCCCGGGCTTTGAGTTCCTCGGCGGCGTCGCGGAACTTCTTGTACTCCAGGAGTTCCCGCACCAGTTCCATCCGCGGGTCTTCCCCCTCGTCCTGCTCAAGCGGCGGGGGGTGAGGAAGGAGCATCCGCGACTTGATCTCCATCAGCGTGGCCGCCAGCACCACGAACTCACCGGCCAGGTTGACGTCCAGGGCCCTGATGAGCTCCAGGTGCTCCAGGTACTGCTCGGTGATGCGGGCGATGGGGATGTCGTAGACTTCCACCTCCTCCTTGCGGATGAGGTAGAGCAAGAGATCCATCGGCCCGTTGTAGACGTCGAGGTGTACCCGGTAGTCGTCCAAGTGCTTCACTCCACGGCCCTATCCGCTCTCCTCCGCCGAGCCATCGACATTTAGATACAGCGATTCAAGGTAGGGACGAATGCCCATCTTCCTGCCACAACTCGAGCAAGGCGGGCGCGTCGGCCTCGGCTGCTTCTCTGATATCGATTGTGGCTGCCTCCACGACCTCCGGACCTCGGAAGCATTCAAGGCGTCAGGTTGGCTCCGTTGGAGGCGATGACCTCCTTGTACCAGTACGCCGAGTCTTTGAGCGTCCGCTTCTGGCTGTCGTAGTCAACATGGATAAGCCCAAAGCGCTGCCTGTAGCCCTCCGCCCACTCGAAGTTGTCCATGATGGACCAGTGGAAGTAGCCCCGCACGTCCGCGCCATCTTCGATGGCCTTCTCCAACTGGAGCAGGTATCGGCGGGTGAAATCGATACGTTGCGGGTCGTGCACCTTGCCGTCCAGAGCCACCCAATCAAGGTTCGCTAACCCGTTCTCGGTGATGACGATGGGCAACTTGTATCGCTCATGGAAGAACCGAGGTCCCCAGCGCAGTGCCTCGGGCGTCACCGGCCAGCGGAAGGCGGTCATGGCGTACCCAGTGGGCAGGTCAACGGGCTCGGCGTTCCCGTCTGGGCCGGCCCGGACGGTCTGGCCCTGGTAGATATTGACACCAAAGAAGTCCAACGGTTGGCACATCGTCTCCAGGTCGCCGTCACGAATCTCGGGCAGGTGTGCTGCGTAAGTCTTGAGGCCATCCTCCGGGTAGCGTCCGAGGATGACCGGGTCCATCCACCAGGTGTTGGTCCAGTAGCCCTTGGGCTCGGTAATCGAGAACATGCTTCGGCGGGCTGCTTCGATGTCCTTGGGGTCCTCTGTGGCTGGGACTCTGACAGTGCCCACCGGGGCGTAGCCCACCCTGGCTTCGCCCTTGGAATGGGTGCGGATGGCTTGCACGGCCTTGCCGTGCGCCAGCAAGACATGGCGTGTCATCCTGAGGATTTCTTTGAACGCCAACTTGTCACCGGGGGCGTGCACGCCGTCACGGTGCCCAAGGCCGACGAAGCACTGAGGCTCATTCAACGTCATCCAGTGGGTCACCCGGTCCGACAGTCTCTCCACGACGACCCCCGTGTACTCGGCAAACCAGTCGGGGCTATCCGGATTCAGCCAGCCCCCGCGGTAGTAGAGTTCCAGCGGGTAGTCCCAGTGAAAGAGGGTGAGGTACGGACTGATGTTGGCCGCGAGCAGTTCGTCGATGAGTTTGTCGTAGAAGTCCAGTCCTTTCGGGTTGACCGGACCGACGCCGGCCGGGATGACGCGAGGCCAGGAGATGGAAAGCCGGTAGCCCTTGAGCCCGATCTCTTTCCAGTGGGCAACGTCTTCTTTATAGCGATGATAGTGATCGCAGGCGACAGCACCCGACTGCCCGTTCCAGATGGTGCCTTGCTTTCGGCACATCATGTCCCAGACCGACGGGCCCTTGCCATCCTCGTCGGCGGCGCCCTCGATCTGATAGGACGCCGTGGCCGAACCCCAGACGAAGCCTCCCGGAAATCCCATCGCACGTCCCCCTTCGCCACAGCGACGACAGGTCCCACCCCTCTGCTGCGACGCCCCGTCGCTGCAGGCCTTACCGATCTCGACAGCCCTTACAACTTCAAGTTGGCGCCGTTGGAGGCGATCACCTCTTTGTACCAGTAGGCCGAGTCCTTGAGGATGCGCCGCTGCGTCGGGTACTCGGTGTAGACAAGCCCGAAGCGCTGCTTGTAGCCCTGCCCCCAGTCAAAGCTGTCCATGACGGTCCAGTGGAAGTATCCGCGGACGTCCACGCCGTCTTCGACGGCCCGCTGAAGTTGCAGGAGGTACCGACGGGTGAAGTCGATGCGCTGCGGGTCGTGGACCTGACCGTCGAGTGTCACCCAGTCGACGTTGGACATCCCGTTCTCAGTGACCACTATGGGGAGTTTATAGCGCTCGTAGAAAAACCGTGGCCCCCAGTACAGCAGTTGCGGCGTGACCGCCCAGTGGAAAAAGGACATGGGGTAGCCGGTTGGCAAGACTGCGGGCTCCGGGGCTCCGTCCTGGGCGGCCCGGACCAGCTGGCCTTGATAGAAATTCACGCCGAAGAAGTCAAGAGGTTGACAGATCGTCTCCATGTCCTGCTCGTGGTTGACGGGAACGTCGTCCCCGTAGATCTCCAGCCCCTCTTCCGGGTAGTGGCCCAGATAGACCGGGTCCATCCACCAGGCGCTGTTCCACCAGCTCTTCGACCTTGGAACTGCGAAGGTGGCCTGCCTGGCGGCTTCAACATCCCGTGGGTCCTCGGAAGCCGGGAGGCTCACCAGGCCGACCGGCGCGTAGCCGACCTTCGTCGGGCGCTTTGAGTGAGCGCGAATCGCCGCAACAGACTTACCATGAGCCAAGAGTATGTGATGAGCCATCCGCAGGACCTCCCGGCAAGGGAGGGTCTCGTCGCTGTGTCCCGCGGTCGCAAAGACCTGGGGCTCGTTCAGAGGCATCCAGTGAGCCACACGATCCGAGAGCCCTTCGACGACCACGCGGGTGTAGTCAGCGAACCAGTCGGGGCTGTCAGAGTTCAGCCAGCCACCGCGGTAAAAGAGCTCCAGCGGGTAGTCCCAGTGAAAGAGGGTGACGTAGGGGTCGATTTGGGCAGCGAGGAGTTCGTCGACGAGCCGGTCGTAGAAGTCCAGGCCTTTCGCATTGACAGCCCCGGCGCCGGCCGGCATGACGCGCGGCCAGGAGATGGAAAAGCGGTACCCCTGCAGGCCCATCTCCTTCATCAGCGCCACGTCCTCTTTATAGCGGTGGTAGTGGTCGCAGGCCACCTCGCCCGACTGATGGTTCCAGATCCGTCCCTCCGTTCGGCAAAACATGTCCCAGATCGACGGGCCCTTCCCGTCCTCCGCGGCTGCGCCCTCGATCTGATAAGCGGCCGTCGCGCCACCCCAGACGAAGCCTTCAGGGAAACTCATCCCACACTCCTTGCCGGATTGCCTAACCGGTGTCTCCGCCCGCGGCTGGGTGGCAGGGGCATCGGTTCGCCGGTCGCTCCTACGACTCGTATGAGCGAACCACTACCCGTGAGGCTTGCGCGCGCACGGGCACTCCTTTGGGGTGCCCGTGCCACTCCCCGCCCAGGACAGCGACATCGAGCACCTATTTCAGCCTGGCGCTCCAGACCTCGATGAACTTCTGGAAGGAGCGGTCGTAGGTCTTCTCCACCTCGGGCGGGAAGCAGCAGCCGGGCAGCTGCTGCGTCGCCAGGTGGTAACTGATGCATTCGCAGCAGTTTCCCCGCCGGTCACAAGTGGTGTAGGTGCAGGCGCACCTGTCCACGTTCTTCTGCAAGTTCTCACACTGAACGGTCATCTTTCCTCCTTCCCTACTCCAGGTTAACCTCTTTGACCACTTCGTCATACGGGTGTTCGGCAGATTCGAAACGTTCCGGTATCCTTTGCCCCGGGTCAACTAACACATGCACCCGGCGCGTGCCCGAAAGGCCAGCCACGTTCCACTTGACCGTGGCGTAGCCATACTCCCCGGCCACGATCCTGGGTATTGCCTGGTCGGTGCCTATCTGCCTGCCTCCGGCCTTCGGGTCACCGTCGAAGAAGCGCACCACCGCGTTCTTCACCACCGCATTGCCCGGGTTCAGGCCCCAGAGGTCCCAGTTGCGCACCGCAGCGGTCAAGGTCACCACGTCCCCTTCCCGTTCAGCAGTGACGAAACTGGGGTCCAGGAGCACCAGGTTGGGCTTCTCGCTCACGATGGTGTCGATGTAGGTAGCGTTATTGCGCTCACTGTCCTCCGAAATGACCTCCTCCGGGTCCACCAACATCCACACCTGGGTCATGTCCTCGTACCAGGACTCCCTCGGCTCGGGCACCCACTTCACCTGGACCTCCTTGGTCTCCCCGGGCCCCAGCAGAGGGATGACAACGTCGTCGGCAATGGGCTTTCCGTCCTCGGTAGGTTTGCCTTGGTAGAAGCGGACCGTTACGTTCCTAGCTGGGCCTCGACCCTTGTTGGTCACCCGGCCGGTGACGATGCAGGGAAGGCCGACCCGCGGGCGCTGAGGGTCGAGGGTAATGTTCAAATCCTCCAGCCACTCGTAGGTGACGCTTGCCGAGTCCCCTTGGGGCAGTTGACCCGCAACGGAGATGGTGTTCGTCCCCAACCTGAGCGCCGGCAAGGCCTTGGGGTAGTATTGGAGATCGGCGCGCACGCTCACCTCCGCCAGGGCGCACGCGGCGGGCGCGCTTCCGGGCTCCAGTTCCCAACGGACCAGAAAGGTGTACTTGTCGGCGGTTTCGTGGGTGACCTCCTGAGTGACGTCGCTCTGGCAGCGCAGGGACAGGTCCCCCCGCCCGGCAGCCTCCCGCAGGAGTTTCCAGGTCTGTCCCCCGTCCACGCTGACGGCGATGCGGGCCCGGGCTGCCTCCGAACCCAGACGGAACCTCCCCAATACCTGTACCCGTGGCGTAAAGTACGGGGTACGCACCCGCACCACCAGCGCCGCCGGCTGTCCCACCCTCGTGGGCCGAAGCACCCCAGCGCCCCGGTCGAAAGCAAAGTTCTTCACCTCCTCGGCGCCCGGGAAGGTGTCGTCGATCCAGGCGGTCCGAAGATCGGGCTCGTACCGGAGGAACCCGTTGGCATAGATGTAAGGGGGCTTCTCGCCGTGGGCTTTGCACCAGAGGCGAATGTTGTCCCAGCGACGGGTGAGCACCTCGCCCACGCGCAGCGTCACCCTCGGATCCCACTTGGCTGACTTCCGCCAGCGGGAATCCTCCGTGACCCAGTCGTCGGAATCGTCGCCCCACATGCTGAGAGCGCCCTCCACGTCCCCACCCCATTTCAGGGACCGGCCGACGTCGTCGTGGGTACGGGTCACCAGCCCGTTATCCAAGGCCAGGTCGTGGATGGAGGCGACGGTGCGGTTGTCCCGGCAGAGAAAGAAGTATCGGCAACTGGAATCCAGCAGGTGCCATTTCTCATCCCAGAACATCTCGGTGGTGCCATGGCTGCTCGGGTTGATGTACCGGCAGCGGACGCCCGCAGCGTCGCAGAGGGCTTCGGTGAGGACGGCCATGGGTCCGCAGTAGCTGTAGCCCCAGACGTTGGCGTACTCCAGCGGGTCGTCACAGGTGCGGCCGTCGTGGTCGTGGCACCAGGTCATGACGAAGTGCCAGATGGCCAGGGCCTTCTCTCGGTCACTCATCTCGGGCTTGATGATGCTTCTGAGCATCCCTTCCAGGCTGGTGCAGTCAATCCACCGGTCGCAGGTAACGGTGGACTCGCGGATGGGCCCATGGAGGCT
The DNA here is from genome assembly GCA_965372835.1 of uncultured bacterium. Lineage (GTDB taxonomy): Bacteria > Planctomycetota > DG-23 > CBDVDV01 > CBDVDV01 > CBDVDV01. The sequence goes on from CBDVDV010000002.1 coordinate 58,950, forward strand.
GAGGGACAGCATTCGGGGTCGGGTCCCGCCACCCACGTCGACGGTGAACTGAGCAGGCAGTTCGGTCAGCACCTGGGTGTGGCTGCGGTACGTCGGCGCAACGCTGACGTCAGGCGGGGCCGCACAACCCGCGCCAAAAAGCACACAGACAAGAAGTACCCGAACCCGCTCCGCCATCTCAGGTGCCCTTTCCCCTGCCGGGAACTATCAGAACCCCAGGACCTGGTGGACCAGGTCCATGGTCTCGTGCGCTTCTTCGTGGGCCCGTTGGCTCCCGGCCTCGATGATGGCTTTTAGTTCGTCCCGGTTGGCGAGCAGTTCCTGGCGACGCTGGCGGATGGGTGTGAGCACCTCGATAAGCAGTTCGGCCAGCCGGGCCTTGCATTCGGTGCAGCCCCACTCGGCGTTCTTGCATCGGCGGGCCACTGAGTCGGCCTCTTCCTTGGTGCTGAAGACTTCGTAGTAACTGTGGACGTTGCAGTAATCGGGTCGGCCGGGGTCGGTTCGGCGGATGCGCTGGGGGTCGGTGATCATAGACATGGTCTTCTCGCGGATGGTGTCGGGAGCATCGGCCAGGGCGATGAAGTTGCCGTAGGACTTGCTCATCTTTCGGCGGTCCAGGCCCAGGAGCCGACTCGTGGGGGCCAGCAGGTCCTGGGGGTCGGGGAACACCTGGCCGAAGAGGTGATTGAATCGTCGGCCGATCTCCCGGGTGATTTCCAGGTGGGGGAGTTGGTCGTCGCCCACGGGCACGGTGTCGGCCCGGTAGAGGAGGATGTCCGAGGCCATGAGTACGGGATAGCCTAAGAAGGCGTAGTTGGTGAGGTCGTGGTCGCGCATCTCCTGCTGCTGCTCCTTGTAGGTGGGGCAGCGCTCCAGCCAGGGGATGGGGGTGATGCAGGAGAAGACCATGTGCAGTTCCACGTGCTCGGGGACGTGGCTCTGGATGAAGATGGTGGAGCGCTCCGGGTCCAGGCCCACGGCTAGCCAGTCAGCCAGCACCTCCCAGGTGTACTGGGCAATGTTCTCAGGGGTAGCGAACTCGCTCATCAGGGCGTGCCAGTCGACGATGCAGTAGAAGCATTCGTACTCGTCCTGGAGTTTGATCCAGTTCCTGAGGGCCCCGGCCAGGTTCCCCAGATGCATCGGCCCCGTGGGCCTCATCCCCGAGAGAATCCGTCCCTTCTTCTCGGCCACCCGTCTTCTCCTCTACTATGGTGTCCTGTGCCTCGCTGCACGCTCGGCCTCGTCTGAGGCAATTCCCTAACCCAGGAAAAACGCAGGCTAATATCCCACCAGCGCCCTGGTCGAATAAGTAATCACCGCCCAGAGGACGTCGAACAGCGGGGTAAACATAATCAGAATCATGAGCAGGATGAAGCCAGTCTCGCGAAGGCTCTGGTAGGCTGCAGCGGCCTGCGGTGGCAACAGTGCGGCGAGCACGTGTGACCCGTCAAGGGGTGGCACCGGCAGCAGATTGAAGAAGGCCAGCAGCAGATTAATCATCACCCCGTACTCCAGCGCTCGGGTTCCCACCGAGGTCGTCGCGAACACCTGCGTAGCCAGGAGGGTGCGGATCAGAACTGCCAGAACAACGGCAATGAGCAAGTTGGTGGCCACCCCCGCCAAAGACACCAGGATGTCGTCCCGCTTGGGGTTCCGGAAGTTCAACGGATTGACGGGAACCGGCTTGGCCCCACCGAAGATGAAGCCCATGAAGTACCACATGACAAGAGGCAGAATGACTGTGCGAATCGGGTCGATGTGTGGCAGCGGGTTGAAGGTCAGCCGACCGGAGAGCTTGGCCGTCGGATCCCCGCAGAGATAGGCCACATAGCCGTGGGCCACCTCGTGGGCCATCACGGAGATCACAAAAATAGCCAAGACGGCTACGACCACAAAGGTCGACACTGGTTCCCTCTCGCGTGCTCTTCCCGCAGCTCCCCGGTTCCACCAGTATCACGCCGAGGGCAAGGCACTGTCAAGCCCCAAGGCCTACGGGCAAGACGGGAACACCGGCAAAATCGCCTTGCCCCTGCGCCAGACCACCGTAGAATGACCAGGCGGTCGCGCTGGCACGACAGAACAGCAGGTGCAGGAGCACCAGGATGAACGAGTTCTCAGGACTGGCGGCACGGGTCTTAGCGTTGGCACTGCTCGCCCTGGCGGCGGGTTGTCAGCAGCAGGCGACCACGCTGTCGGGCTGGGTGAGCGAAGGCAGCGAGAGCACCATTGTGCTCCTGGAGAGACCTGAGGTGGAGTTGGCTTCCGCCCCCGTCGCGGGCGCGACCGTCGGCGTCCACAAGCGGGAGCGCGGCAAGGACCGGGCCATCTGTGACGTTCAGACTGACGGGACCGGCCACTTCTCCGCCAGCATCCTCCGCCAACCGGGCGGGCGGGCCCACTGGCAACTCACCGTGGCGAAAGCCGGCTACGAATCCGCCTCCACCGGTTGGCGCCGACTCCCCGCCGGGAACGCTCTCTACTGGCGTGCCTTTCTGGCCCCCGAAACAAAAGGCAAGGGTCAGTAAGGCGAAAAGCCGGGGAGTGGACACCGGCTCAAAGGCCAATGCCCACTCCCCTCATTCCCCCTGACCCGTAGGGAACGTCGGGTCGCCTCGACCACCTCCGTGGCCCCAGCGACCGCACAGGAGGGTACGACCGAAGCCGAAGACCTGTCTCTCCGACTCCACTACATTATATCAGCCCCGCAACCCCTCCTGCAGTTGGCTCAGCCCCGATTTCGTATCTCCTGGCGCCGGCTGAGGTTAAGAACTCAGATTCGTTCACTTTGCCACGCCCAAGGTGGGGCACCCAGGTTTGACCGTTGGCCGAGGAGACAGGAGCAATGGCGGGAATCTCAACGGTTCAGCGGTATTCGTTGATGGCCTCGTACATGGCGATGATGTTTTCCGGCGGCGTCCCAGGCTGAATGTTGTGAATGTGGCTGAAGACGAAGCCGCCTCCCGGAGCCAGGTCGTCAGTCCGTCGGCGGACTTCGTCCCGCACCTCGCCCGGCGTGCCGAACGGCAGCACCCGCTGGGTATCACAGCCCCCACCCCAGAAGGAAATGTCGCCGCCGAACTCCCTCTTCAGTTCAGCCGTGTCCATCCCCGAGGCGGTGACCTGGATGGGGTTGAGCACGTCGATGCCGACGTCGATAAAATCCGGTACGAGGCCCCGCACCGCACCATCGGTATGCAGGCAGACGTGGGCGTTCGACCTCTCCCGTATGGCTCGACACAGCACTTCCTGGCAAGGTTTGACGAACCTGCGATACATGCTGGGGCTGAGTTGCGAGGTGCGTTGGGTGCCCAGGTCATCGGCCATGAGCACCATCTGCACGTTGTCCCCCACGGCCTCGGCAAACCGACCGAAGCGCTCGATGTGCATCTGCGTGATGCGCCAGAGAAGCTCCTCGGCCAGTCTGGGTGCGATCAGCAGGTCGGTCATGAACTTCTCGTCGCCGAAGAGCCACTGCCCGCCGGTAAAGATATGCCCACCGATATACAGAACCAGGAAGCGGTCGCTCTCACGGAAGAGCGACGCAGCCCGTTGCCCCAGGGCCTCAAAATCCGTGGGTGCATAGGAGCAGGCATCGATGGCGTCGATGTCGGCTTGGTGTTTGTCGAGGTCCGCGACCTCACGCACGTCGGCAAGGGGGAAGCGGACCTGGCGGAAGCAAGGAGCACCCTCGGCGAGTCGGGCCGTGACCTCGCCTTGGGCGTTGCGGCTCACCCAGGAGCCGTCGGGTTGTTCCTCGGGCACACACTCGACCGGCACAAGTTTCGGCACACCGTCCGGTATGGTGCTCTCGACCCAGCCACTGGGCTGGAACTCGACGGGCTCGGCGTCCGTCCGCGCCAACTCCAGCACAGGGCCCTCTATGCGTGGGAGCAGTTGGTCGGGCTGAGACAACCGTACCGGGCCGGTGAGACCCAGGCGCTCCCGGAGCGGGCGGTAGGCGCCGTAGAGTATGCTGGTCACGTCCGTGCCGCCAAGGTCCACGGGAATCTGGTCAGGCTCCTGGTGACTCAGCGCCGCGAGGATTCGTTCGCGTGAGGTCATGTCCTGTGCTCCCTGCTTGTCAGCGTCGCCGGTACTGTCCCGGCACAGATACTAACAGCCAGAGGGGCTCATTCACAACCAGCCAGTTCCGACCGGCGAGTGCGGCCATCCGGGACAGGACCCGCCGGCCGGCGGGTGCCGCCCGCGGACGCCTTGACCTGCCCCGGAGGTGTTGCTACCATTCGGCCACAAGACGTTGCTAACGACCCAGACCGGCGAGGAGCAGCGAGATGATGTCCAGCAGCGAGGTCGTCAGACGGGCCGTTCGGTTCGAGGGGCCCGAGAGGCTGCCCCGCAGCCTGCCCGAGACATACGGCTCGGATTTCTCCTGGGTTGCCATGAGCCCCTCGCCCGATTCGCGCCCAGGTAGCGGCGTGGACGAATGGGGAGCAATCTGGGAGAACATCGGCATCTCCAACATGGGCCAGGTGAAAGAGTTCCCCATCAAGACCTGGAGGGACTTCGACAGGCTGCGGGTCCCCGACATCAAGGAACCGAGACGATGGGAGACACTGAGAGGGGCACGTGACCGCGCCGGCGACAAGTTCCTCCTTGGCGGAGGTATATCCCTCTACGAACGCGTGCACTTCATCCGCGGGCTGGAGAACACCTGGGCGGACATCTATCAGGCACCGGAGCGCCTGAACGAGTTGGTCGACATTCTCGTCGACATGAACCTGTACGCCATCGAGAAGTATGCCGAGGAGGACGTTGACGGACTGTTCTGGTGTGACGACTGGGGGCTGCAGAATCGGCTGATGATCAGCGCGGATTCCTGGCGCGAGATCTGGAAGCCGCGGTACGCCCGCGTCTATCAGGCGGCCCACGACGCGGGGCTGCTGACGTTCCTCCACAGCTGCGGCCACATTGTGGAGATCCTCGACGACCTCATCGAGGCCGGGCTCGACGTGATTCAATTGGACCAGCAGGAAAACATGGGGCTGGAGGTGCTGGGACGGTTCGCTAAGCGGATCACCTTCTGGTGTCCCGTGGACATCCAGAACACGATGGCTCGCGGAAACCCCGACGAGATCCGCCGCTACGTCCGCAAGATGGTCACGACTCTCGCCAAGCCCGAAGGCGGCTTCATCTGCGGTTATTACGGCGACCCCGTGGGCGCCGGCCACACCCAGGAAGCTATCGACGTCATGTGCCAGGCGTTTCTCGACGTGAGTGACGAGGTGTACGCAACGACGAGGTAGAACCCGAACGACGAGCCATCCCACACGCGCATTGGACAGAGGGGATAGGATGAATCAGCACCTCATGATAGCCCTGTTAGCAATGCTGGTCGTTGGTCCTGGTGCTCTCGCTGAGGAAGTCCGGACCGGCGACGGACTCGCCATGACCCTCAGTGAGACGGGGCAGGTGACCGGCCTCCGAGCGTCCGGCGTCGAGTTGCTCACACCCGAAAAATTCGGCGGTTTCCTGCTCGGGGAGTACTCGCTCAACCCGGGGCCGGAGTTGGTCACCAACGGCAGTTTTGAAGAACCCGGTCGTACGACTCGTATGAGCGGCTTCGAGATGAGCGGTGGCTGGCACCGGGACATTAGAGTGGCCCGTACCGGCAAAGCCTCCCTCTGCCTTGACGTGCCCAAGAAGGGGGAGTTTCTCATCCGTACACCGCTGAAACCGGACGCTGTCTACATGGTCACCTTTTACACTAAATCCCAGGGATTGGACGGCACGCCCATCCTGCACATCCGGCGAAGGGACGCCGACGGCAACTACATCATGGGCCAGGCCAACATCGAGTACCTGGGGCTCTACTATCCCGACTGGGTGCGCTGCCAACACACCTTCCAGACGTTCCCCGGCACTGCGAGCGGCGAACTCATGTGGCACGTGGTCTACGGCCGCCTCAAAGGGAAGGTGTGGATCGACGACCTCAGCATCCGTGAACTGCCTCTGCCCGAGCCCGTTGCCCTCCAAGGAAAAGCCACTCCTGCGGGTGAGGGCATCCGTTTCCAGGCCGAGCGCGAAGGCATCGAACTGGATGCGACCATCCGCGGGCTGTCCGACGGTATCGCCATCGAGGGTGTGCTCCGCGACACCACCGGAAAAGACCGCTGCGTCCAACTGACCTATCGGCTGCCCGTAGCGGCTCAGGGCTGGCGCTGGTATACGGGGCTGGACTCCTTCGAGACCATCGAGCCGGGCCGGACTCACACTACCGTGACCGAGATCGGGCGGGACACCAACCGCTACGTCTCCCCCTGGCCATACTCCAGCATCGATGGGCCTGAGATCGGTCTTTCGCTCGCTGTGCCTATGGACCACCCAGCCGTCTACCGGATGTGGTACGACGAGGAGGGTTATTACACCGCTCGGATGGACCTGGGCCTGACGGCCGACACCAAGAAGCTCCCCAGCCAGGCCAAGTTTGCCCTGGTCCTCAGCCGACATGACCCGCGCTGGGGGATGCGCGGAGCGGCCAAGAAGTACTTCTCGATGTTCCCCCAGTTCTTCGAGGTGCGCACGCGCCCCGGCGCCACCTTCAGCAATCGCCTCGTCACCGGGGTCAAAGACCTGCGAGATTTCGGGGCCATGTACGGCGACCGCCATTTCGGCGAGGTCCGCTGGATAAAGGCCGCCAACGACGCTGGGATGTATACCATGACCTACAACGAGCCCTGGATGTGGCGAAGCAACTTCGAGTCCTACGTTGCCCAGCCCGCGCTGCCTCCGGCTCAGGAAATCGTCGAACGGGAACGGCGCGACGTCGACGCCCGTGACAAGAACGACACCCGCGACTACTGGCAAGTGCCCCGCGCCTACTCGGTGCGCGCATTCCTTAACTCGGTCTTCCATGACGAGTTCGGCCAACCTGTGATGAACGGGACACGAGTGTATGGAGGCGGGAGGGTCCGGGTGCTCGAGTGGCTGACCAACGCCGACCCCGAGATCGTCGGCAAGTATGGAAAGCCAAACCGGGGCATGCTCTCCTGGACCTACGAGTACGGGAACGACGTCACCGGCGCCCGAAAACTGGGCGGCACCGCCAACGGCATCCGCTATGACTCCCTCGGCGAATGGACCCACCAGGGCGCCGAGAACCATCGCCGGGAACATTTTGCCTTCGCCGACTTCCCGCTCACGTTCAGTTATCGCACTGGCAAGCCCTGCCAACTCGGTTATTTCTGCGCCCTGGAGTACATGGTGTTCGTCCGCGGGGAGATGGTAAGGCGCAACGGCCTGACCTACGCCAACGGCGCCCTCGGTGTACCGTGGTTTGCCTGGCTCCTGGACGGCATTTTCAGGGAGAACTGGAGTCTGGGGTTGGCCGGCCTCCAGCGCGGTCGGATGCTGATGTACCAGAAGAACTGCGGCGACTGGACCCGGGCCAGGATGGATCTCCCCGAGGCCGAACTTGAACAGCACCTCAACGAGTGCCTCACCTACGCCTGGTGGTCGGGGGTGAGCGGAAGGCCGGAACAGTTCGACCAGAAGCGACCCATCTTCAAGAAATACGTTCCGGTTTTTCGGGCTTTGGCTCAGGCCGGCTGGGAACCCGTGACCTATGCTACGGCTACACCTGAAGGCACGGTCATCGAACGCTTTGGCGGCGAGGAGGGTAAGCCCCTCTTCTTCACCGTCCGCAACCTCCAGGACACCCCGCAGGCGGTAACGGTCACCATCGACACTGAGGCCCTCGGTCTGGCCCGCACAGGAGTCAAGGTGGTAGACGTGCTGTCAGGGAAAGGCGCGGTTAGGGCGGAGGGTGCTGAGGTCGGTGGTCTCTGCGTGCAACCGACGATCCCGGTACGGCACACGGTGGTGCTCTCGGTCAAGTAGGGTAGTGCCTGGTTACGGTTCGACACTCTCACCGCGGCTGAGTCCGCCGGTCGGCGGATCGAAGGGACAGATTCAGCCGTCGTCCGTACGGACTATGGCGAAGTCGGCCGCGCTCGAAGTCAGGTCTCCGACCTCTTCGAGTCCGTTGCCGTGCCCTGCAGGTTCAACTCGGTCACGTACTCGGTGATGAGAGATTTGAGGGCGTCTCGACCGGCCGACGACCAGCGAAACCAGCCATGGTCAGGATTCTCGCGGATGTAGGCCTTGACGGCTCCGTCGTACGTTAGGTGGAGTTTGGTCGCGACGTTGACCTTCCGGAAGCCGAAACCTGCTGCTTTTCGAACGTCCTCAAGGGCGACCCCCGAGCCGCCGTGAAGCGCCATGGGGACGGTGACCTTCTCGCTCAGCCTCCCGATGAGGTCCCAGTCAAGCGGCACGGTGAACCCCCGGCACCCGTGGCGGTTGCCAACAGAAGGTGTCAACACGTCGATGCCCGTTGCCTCGACGAAGCGCGCGGCCTCATCCGGGTCGGTGGGCTCGCCCTCGCCGCCGCGGCCGAGCGTCCCCAGGGCCCCCTCCGCCGAGACCCCGGCTTGGTGGGCCAGTGCCACCACCTTCGCGGTCTGCTCCACGTTCTCCTCAAAGGGCTTGTCCGACCCGTCGAACATGACGGCAGTGAAACCGGCGTCGATCGCCGCCCGGACGTCGGCGTCGTCACGCCCGTGGTCGAGCTCGAGCGCTGCCGGCACGCCCGCCTCCGCGGCCAGCCCGCGGACGAGCGCGGCCAAAGCGTGGAAGCCGAAGGCCTTCGCCGAACCGGCCCAGGCAAGGAACAGCGCCACGGCGTCCCGCTCTCGACAGACCTCGAGGACCGAGCGGATGAAATCGGGGTTTCCACCACCCGTATCGAACGCGGGCACGCAGGTGTTGCGGGCCTGAGCCACGGCCAGCACGTCGCTCAGGCTGACGAGAGGCTGCTCACTCACAGAGGCTGCTCCTTCTCAAAAGACGTGGGCGAACGCCAGTAGGCGCGCAGGGCGTCTTCGTCAGGTTCGACCGGGTCCGGTTTGAGCCCGGGCACATACTTGCAGGCTTCGTACAGGATGGGGGCCAGGTGACCGTGCACCCCGACGACGTGATGGATGTACGGCCCGTAGATGAACTTTTCTTCCCACTTGAGCCAGTCACCGACCTCAATCCAGAGGTAGGTGCCCTTGGTGTACGGGCCGTCGGTTCCGGCGGCCTCTCCGAGGAACATGGAGTAGTCACCGTGGTCGCCGTCGATTCGGCCGATGGTCACCGGCCCCCCACGGATCCGCCACTGGCCCAGGCCGGAGTGCACGTTCTTGGGATCGTCGTAGCCGACGACCCGCTTCTCCACACCTTCGTCAGCCAGGCACGAGGGGAACGGCCCGCAGTGCCAGAGCAGTTCGGCATTGTCGTTCTCCGGATGGCGGATGGTGAGGTCCGCGCAGAAGGTCGGCGTTCCGGCCGCGGCCTGGAGCATGAGCGCGGTGAGCGCCGCGTGCACGTCCGTCTCACAGCCGACGGGAATGCCCAGGGCCGTCACCTCACCACCGGCAAAGCAGGACCAGTGGCCCAGCGCCCCGGGCAGGTCAGGCCAGCACTGAACGGCAATGGCCGAAAGCCCCTCGGCCTCGGCCCACCGCCGCTCCCAGAGGATGAGGGCCGCCTGGCGAGCGATGGAGGCGTCGTCCTGGTTGGGGAAGGCGATGCGACTCTTCAGGTCTGCAACCAGGCCCCTCAACTCATCGTCATCGGTTTCGAGGATCTCCTTGACGCCCCGCTCGACTCGCATGAGCGAAACGGGCACGATTTCCACGCCAAACCTCTCGGCCAGTTCGCCCTCGTTGATCATCACCGACCAGAAGGGCTTCGGCCGCGAGCCGGCCACACCAATGCGGGCACCCCGGATGCTCTTCTGCGCCGCCACCACCCGCAGAAAGGCCTTGAAGCCATGTTCGAAATCTGCGCTATCCACCCGGGAGTTCGGCAGATACGTGAAGGGCACTCCGAACCGGCGAAGGGCCTTGCTGGTGGCAAAGAGCCCGCACTGGGTGTCGCGCTTGCGCCCGCCTTGCTCGTCCGGCGCGTCGTCCCGGGGGCCCCAGAGGAGTACGGGTTTCCCGACCAGTTCGCAGAGCCTGCCCACCGCGTCCTCGGTGCCGAAGTTGCAGTGGGGGACGAAGACGGCATCAACATCTTCGTTTCGAAACCGGTCGGCAACCGGCTTCGCATCAGCGATGTCAAACAGCAGACCTTCCTGGTTCAGGAAGTCCAGACTGACGTAGTCGACCTCCCAGCGGCGAAGCCTTTCCTCGATCATGTCCTTGAAGCGCCCGGCCTCGGCCTTATCGAAAATGGTTCGCCTGGTGGGCGCCAAGCCGATCTTCACCTTGGTCCCCGTCACGCTTTTCTCTCCTTCAGGAATGTTTCGACCTCCGCTATCCCTGGCAGACCGGCCCGTCCCCCCAACTTCCGGCACTTGACCGCCGCCACCGCTGAGGCGAACTCCACCGTCCGGTCCAGATCCCACCCACGGAGCACACCCACACAGAAGGCACCGTGGAAACAGTCGCCGGCCCCCGTCGTATCCACCACGTCCACCGTGAAAGCGGGCAGCCGACGAACACCAGCATCGTCGGCATACGCGCACCCTCGGTCGCCCAGGGTGACGACAACGACGCTGGGACCCATCTCACGCATGAGTCGGCACGCCCGCTCCGGGTCGTCGCCCCGGGCGACACGCTCGGCACACGCCTCGTTGGCGACTAAGTAATCGACGTAGGGAAGCAGGTCTCGCTGTTTGCCCTCGACGCCCCCGAAATCGGCGACCACCAGCACCCCGTGCTCCTTCGCGTACTGTGCGCCCTCCAGAGCCGCCTTCGGCCACATGCCGTCGATGAGGAGGCATTTGGCGTCGTCCAGGCGGTCCAGTTCCAGCGGGTACGGTCCCTCAGTCTTGAACAGGCGCCCCATCTGGAACCGTCGCTCCCCCGTCCGTTCATCAACGAAGACCAGGATGAGCGGACCATCAGCATCGTCCCGTCGGCGCAAACACTCCAGGCCGACACCTTCCTCTTCAAGACCCGCGACGACCGCGTCCCCCAAGGGCCCTCCGCCGACGGTGCTCCAAAGTTCCGTCGTTACGCCCAGGCGGGAGGCGGTCACCAGGGCCGTGGCCGTCATGCCACCGCCCTGGACGTCGAAGGCCTTGACCTTCATCTGGCCCACGGGAGCGTCGAAATTCTCGACCACCATCAGATGGTCCAGCGTCGCAAACCCGAGACCGATGAGTTCCGCGGCCACAGTAAACCTGTCCTCAAACGCGCTTTCCCGAGAACGCGAGAGAACGTATTATGTCACCAAGTTCGGACATCTTCAAGACGCGTGCCGAGTCGGGGCAACCAAGACCGGCCGAGCCAAGCCGTCCGCGGAGACGGTCACGCCCCGTGGCGTCAGCCCGCACGGCCGGGGGTAACAGAATGGGCGAGCAGGAAGGCAAGGGTGGTGCAGTCGACCTGGTGTTGGGGCTCGTGGTCCTGGTGCTGCTGATTTTGGTGGTGTGGCTGTACGTATTCGCGATGCCCAAGTACGGAGAGCAGTTTGGAGATCTGGGCGTTGAACTTCCTCATTTGACCGTCGTGCTCCTCAACGCATCTGTGTGGATCCGTGTGAACTGGCTGTTCTTGGCGCTGATCCTCATCATGGGAGGTGGTTCTGTGATAGCGTTGGGCGGTGGGCCAGCGCGGACCACGTTCCTCATAATCGTGGCGTTGGTGCTTGCCCTGCTGCTCGTAGCGGGCCTCGGCAGCGTGTACCTTCCGGCCCAGCGCCCGAGCGCGATCATGACCCCTGCCCCAGGCGCGGGCCCCTAAGCCAGGCAAGGAGCCAACGCTCCTGAAAGGGGAATA
>CBDVDV010000003.1:0-64322 GCA_965372835.1 uncultured bacterium
GCGCCTCCTGAGAAGCGAAACAGGGCCACCTGACAATCTTGAGACTTCATTTCCGGAAACGCCACGTGGTTGCCGAAGCCGGTCACCTCGACGATCGGTTCGCCAACGAACCAGCGTAACACATCGAGGGGATGGACCCCACCACCGACCATCGGTATTTCGCGTTCAAGGTACCAGTTCATCCCAAGGTCACGGTTGAACCGGTCGGCAGACGCCTGGTACCTCAAGTTATGGATGTAGTCCCCTTCCAGGTAGAAGAGCTCCCCCAGTTCTCCTCTGTCTATGATCTCCTTGACCTGAGAGAATACGGGGTTGAAACGCAGTATCTGCCCGACCAGAACCTTTTGCTCTGGGAATCTTCGGACCACTGCTATCATGGACTCAAGGTCCTCCAGAGAGTTCCCCATCGGTTTCTCGACAAAGACGTGCTTGCCAGCCTCGATGGCTTTGACGAAAGGCTCGGCGTGCAGATGGTCGGGGGTGTGAATGGAAATCGCGTCGATATTCTGGCACTCAACGATGCCGTAGTCCTGGAACTGATGGGGTACGTCAAAGCGCCTACCCACCCGTGCGGTTTTCTCTTCCGACAGGTCACAGACGGCGAGTACCTGTGAACGTGGGTTCGCCTTGTGGGCTGCTATGTGGGCTTGCGCATTGCCCCCCAGGCCAATGAATCCCATCCTGACCACTTCCCTCATCGCCCTTTGTCCTCTTTAGAGAAGATATCGTTTAGCCGGCGAATCGGCGAGCTTACCGGCCTCGGTCCCAAGACAGGCGAGTCGGTGATAGAGGAATCAACGAGTCTCGCTTCCCTCCACCTTCTCTTGCGAACCCTCCGTCTTGAGGGGGCCGATGCGCTGAGTGCCCACGGCCAGCTCGTCAATCCACAGGGCCTGGGCGTGAGGCAGAAGGCCTGGACCAAAATATGGAGTCAGCAGGAACTGGTTGAACTTCATGTTGGGAAAGTCAACGGTGCGGAAGACGATATCGGTGTGCTCGACGACGAGTTTCCCGTCGAACCAACCTCGGATCTTACCATCGGGGTTCCACCTGCCCGTTGCCGTGTCCACGGTATTCAGTTTGAACATGGCCTCGACGCAGTGCCACTTGCTGTCGTTGAAGAGGACCTGGCTGCTGTCGTAGAGTTTGCCGTTGTAGCCACCCCGCAGGGGGCCTTGGGTCAGGCCATGGGGCGAGTCCGCGTTTTGCATGTCGGTCGCGCCCAGTCGCAGTTTCCCGTTCACCGGCTCAATGTACAAGGTGAGGTGGCTGGAGGCCGGACCGTGGAACTTGGTATTCTCCGTAGTCATGAAGTGGGTCAGGTGAGGGTGCCAGTTCCGCCCGCTCCACCCCCAGTTCGGGGAGAATTTGATGTAGAAACGGAGGTAGACGGTGTCAGTTGGCTCGATCAGGTGCCTGAGACCCGAGGAAGCGACCTGGCCGCCACCCTTCTTCTTCCAGTGGTACTCGATGCAGCCGTCACCGGCGTACGCCCCCTTCTTGATGAGGAACTTGTCGCCGTCGTACCAGCCCCGCTTGAGCAGGTTAGCATCGTCGAAACTTTCGCTGAAGAGGAGGCCGGGAACCTGGTCTTCAGCAGCCTCTACCCTCAAGACAAGCAAGCCGACGATGAGCAGTCCGCCTGCCAGCACTACCAACGAACCTATTCTCATGGCCCTTCCCTCCTGCCTTGCAGACACGGAACTACTGCCCCGTTCACCTCCCAAAGAACGAACCTACTTAGTCAGGGGCCCGATGTATTCCTTAGCCACGACCACGTGGTCGAAGCAGACGCTGTTCTCCTTGGTATTCACCGCTGCGCCGAGCGAGTCCTTTTCGGTTCCGCTGAATGCGCCCTCCGACATGTAGTAGAGGAACCAGAACTTGTTGATCTGGACGCGCGGGTCGGTCCGCCAACGGATGCCTTCGAAGGGTCGGCTCCGCTGGTCCGTCGGATCGTTGCGGAAGGTGTCGCGCATCCAGTAGCCCTTCACGGCCCCGGGCATGAAGTTGCCGGCGAGTTCGCCGTCGATCCAGAAGGCCTGGCCGCCGTTAGGCTTGCCCACATCGTTCAACTTGACCATGAACTCCACGCACACCCACCGGTCACGCGGGACCACGTATGGCTTCACCGGCGTGAAGGAGTTCCCGTAGAATTTGGTTCCCCGCCCCTCGGGCGTTTCGTAACTGCGCATCTCGGGCCAGTAGGTGTAGAAATGCCAGATGCCGGGCGGGGCGAACCGCGTGCGGGGGTACTTGTTCGTGTCGGCCGCCGTCGGTTCGATGCCGGTGGTGAAGGAAGTGGTCGGTCGGCTGCCTGCGCCTCCCATGGGGTAGGGGGGTGGGTCGATGGCCCCCTGGAGTTTGATGAAGTGATGGAGGTAGCCGTGGTCGGCTGAGAACTTGACGTAGAAGCGGGCGAAGAGTTGCTCGTAGCCCGGCTTGAAGACCTTGAAGAGATGTGCGCCCTCGTTCTGGCCACGGGTGGCCGTCATCTGCAGTGACTTGCCGCCCGGGCTCATATCGGGGATGTCGTCGACGAACGCTAAGCCCTCCGGGTTCTTGGCCTCGTTCCAGCGCTTGCGCACCGCGTCCAGGCTGTCCTCGTCGAAGTTCTCGACGAAGACTACGATCTCGTCGCCTTCTATGCCCTTGTCGCCGGGGTACTTGGCAGATAGGCCTGGGCCCTCGGGGAGATCGGCCGCTTTGGCCGCGCTTCCCTCCTGAGCGGAACTTGCGGTCGTAAGGAGTCCTAACAGACACGTACCGGCGAAGAGTGCTACACACATCAATTTCACGCCCTTTCCTCCTTATGTCGATGTCCCACAAGAGCGATCAGTCTGTCCTTGCCGAACCCTTAGCCGTTGCCGGCGCCAAGGGCCCGATGTAGTCGGTGGCCACAACGACGTCGTCGAACCACACTCGATTGAACCGCCCGTTGGGGTAGTAGCGTTTGGTCTCGAAGGGTGCGCCGGCCCCGATTCCGATGTGGTGCTCCAGCCAGAGCTTGTTGATCTTGAGTTCGTCGGTGCTTCGCCAGCGGAAACCCCTGAACCGGCCGGTCAGCTTCCCGTCAATCCAGAAGGCTTGCTCGCCGTCGGCCTTCTCGGGCGAGGAGTTCGCCTTGATCAGAAACTCGGCGCATATCCAGCGGTCACGGGGGATCAGCACCGGTGGCTTGGGAGTGAAACTGTTCCCCCAGTACTTGTTCATCTTGGGGTCGATCTTCATCTCCTGCCAGTAGGTGTAGAAGTTCCACTGACCCGGTGGCGGCACCTGGGCCTTCCAGTCGCCCTTGGGTTCCAGGCCGGTGGAGAAGCGTTTGTCGCCGGCCGGTCGCGTGCCTGCCTGTGGGTTGGGCCACGGCGCGCCGGTTCGTTCAGCCTCCAGCCACACGAAGTGATGGATGTAGCCGGCCTCCCGGTGGAACTTGACGTAGAACCGACAGTACATCTGGTCAGCGCCGGGTTTGAACACCGTGTAGAGGTGCCCGCCTTTGTTCTGTCCCAGGGTCGCCGTCATCTGCAACGAGCGCCGGCCCGCAGTGCCTGCAGGCACGTCCTCGACCAACTGCATGACCTTGCCGTCCTTGTTGCTGATGCTGCCCCACCGCTGACCAATGTCCTTGACGGTGCCCGTCTCGAAGTTCTCGACAAAGACCACGGCCTCGTCGCCTTCTATGCCTTTGTCACCGGGGTACCTGGCGGCTAGGCCCGGGCCCTCAGGCAGATGCCCCGGTGGCATAGTTTCCACCTGCGCGAAGGTGGCCTGAGCCACGAGGGACACCAGAAACGCCATTCCCAGTGTGCTTACGAGCATCCTTCTCACTTCCTCTCCTCCTACCAGTGTCTCGGCCTCCCGGTCACTGTGCCTTCGCGCCCGGACCCTCCCCGGCAACGGGCACTGTGGGGCCGATGTACTGGGTAGCCACAACGACGTCGTCGTACCAGACCGTGCGACTTTCTTCTCTCCCGGACCCTCTGTAGTTAGACCACTCCAGATAGAGCGAGAGCTGCACCTGGTTGACCTTCAGGCTCTCCGCGCTGCGCCAGTTTATCTCTCGAAACTCGCCGCACTTGACGCCGTTCACCCAGCAGTCCAGCTCTCCGTCGGGCTCACCGGGGCTGTTCACTTTCACCCGCCACTCGATGCAGGTCCACTTGCCCAAGCCGGGCACTTGGGGCGGGTCGGGTTGGAAAAGGTTGCCCCAGTAGTTGCCTCGCCCGTCCGGCTTCATCTTCCACCAGTAGGCGTAGAACATCAGGGCCCCCGGTGGCTTGTACCTTTCCCGCCTTCCGATGGGCTCAAGGGTGTTCCAGAAGTACGTGTCCCCCTTGGGCGCCCGCCCGGCGTGCCCACCGGGACCGAAGCTGTCCTCCCTGGCCGAGGCGCAGAAACCGCTCCCACCGTGATGCAGATATCCGAAGTCATTACCGTAGCGGACGTAACACCTCATATAGAGTTCATCCTGTCCGGGGGTCCGCTTCCAGAACCCCGCGTTGGTGTTTCGCCCCTGCTTGACGACGAATCTAGCAGACTGCTTGCTGCGGGCAATCTCCGGATCGGTCTCTGCCTCCACGTACCGGCCCCCCGTCACTTGGTCCCACTTGCTGCCGGGCTTGCCGACCTCGAAGTCGTCGTGAAAGAGGACCGTGGGATCCTTCTCGATGCCAACATCGCCGGGGTATTTGGCCGCCAGCCCCGGACCTTCGGGCAGAGGCACGCTCTTCCCGGCACTTCCCTCCTGGGCGAAGATCACAACAACCAGGAACGTGAGCACCAGCAGCAACCCAACCGTCATCTTCACGCCCTCTCCTCCTTTTCGCTCCTGGGGAACTCGGCCGCCTATTGCCTTTAGCGTGGCTCTCCGGTGCTGGCTCGCACCATCGGTCCAATGTATTCGGTGGCGATGACGATGTCATCAAACCACTGGCGACGAGGTGACTGGTCGGCTTGCCAAGACCGCCCAGCCTTGTTCATATAGTGGTGCAGGTGCACGGAGTTCAGTTTGAGGTCGTTCGTGGTGCGCCAGTTGAAGCCGGTGCCGTGGTAGCGGAGTTCGCCGTCGACCCAGTAGGCGCACTCTCCGTCGCGGGCACCGGGAGCCGAGTTCGCCTTGAACATCGTCTCGCAAGAAATCCATCGGTCCTTCTCCACACGAGTTGGCGGGTCGCTCTGGAATACGTTTCCCCACCGGCCCTTCATCTCGTGCCAGTAGACGTAGAGGCACCAGAAGCCGGGCGTGGATGAACGGTCACCCGGCTCCGGCTCGAGCATCCCTCCGAAGCGAGCATCTCCGGTGGGCACGATACCGGCTCGGCCGACGGGCCAGGGAAGCGTTTCCTTCCTCGCGCCCAACGAGAGGCCCGTGTGCGACTCGTTGGGGTAGTCCTCATCGAACTTGATGTAGAAACGACCGTACAGGCGGTCGTAGCCGGGCTTGAGGCGAGCGAACAGATTTCCGCTCTCCCGGCTGGTTCCTGTGACCAGGATTTCCAGGGCGTGTTTGCCCGAGTGGACATGAGCGGGGTCGGAAACGATGTCAAGCGTTTTGTCATCTCCCTTGGCCCCGGCGATGCTGGTCCAGCGGGCGCCCGTAGTGGTCTTGTCTGAACGGGCCCGGGCCAGAGCCTCCAGGCTGCCTCCCTCGAAGTTCTCGACGATGATGACGGCCGGGTCGCTCTGGAGACCTGCGTCCCCAGGGTACTTAGCGGAAAGTCCGGGGCCTTCGGGAAGCCCGGAGGCAAGGATCCCGTTCGCCAGCACCAGAGCGAATGCCAGCCCGCCGATGAGTACCGTCCAATACCGCATGTGTTGTCCTTTCCCGAAACGGTTCTGTCTACTTCGTCTTCACGGGTGTGCTCGGAGCCATGGGGCCGATGTATTCGGTGGCCACCACCAGGTTGTCGTAGAAGCAGCGGTTGAGACCCGTGTCGTTCTTGTGAAGGTAGAGCATGAGGATGACTTTGTTGATCCGGAGTTCGGCGACGTCCCTCAGGTGCAGGTTCGTCCACTGGCCGACCCGCTTGCCGTCGACCCAGAGGGCCATTTCACCGTCACGCTTCCCGGGCGTATTGGCGTTCTGCATAACCTCCACACAATACCACCGACCCGGCTGCATTCTCACGTCGGTGCCAAAGTGGTCGCCCCACTGCGACTTCTGCTCCGGGTGGTAGACGTACAGGGCCATGCCCTGGTGTGGGCGGTCGATGATGGCACAGAACTTGTTTGTGCCGTCGGCCCGCCGACCCGCGTCACCCGGAACCGACACGCCCGGCTTCGCCGCCGAGATGCCCCAGCCGTGCATCTTGGTGACCGTCCAGTCATCGGCCAGCTTCCAGTATACGCGGGCGTGAACCTTGTCGTACCCGGGCTTGAGCCACTTGTAGATGTGTCCGCCGCTGTCGTCCTTGGGCACGGCCCACTCCATCGCGAAGCGGCCTTGGTAAACATTGGCTTGGTCGCTGGTGAGTGTGACCCGGTCGCGCTTGTGGCCGCCTTCCCAGTTGTCCAGACTCCCGGACTCGAAGTTCTCGACGAAGATGACGGCCTCGTCCTGCTCGATCCCGACGTCGCCTGGGTACCGGGAGGCGATGCCTGCTGGCGGCTCCGATTCGGCGAAACCCACCTGGGCCAGGGCCAGCCCGGCAATCAGTGCAACTGAAATGATAACGGGGACCACAGTTCTTGCTCCGTTCTTCCTCATCGGACTGCGATCACGGGCGCTTCACTCCAGCGCCCGCTGTCGGGCGAGCCGCCTGGGGACCAATGTATTCGGTGGCCAGGACGACGTCGTCGTACCACATTCGGCTGACCGGTGCCACGCCTTCGCCCTGAGAGACGTACAGGCCCATCGAGTAGCAGTTGATCTTCACGTCCTCCCGTGTCCGCCAGTTGTAGCCTTCGAAGGGCCCCTTGGGTGGATCGTTGAACCAGCGGTCGCGGAGCCAGTAGCCCTTGGGTACCCCGGGCCCAAAGTGGGCGACGAGGCTGCCGTCAATCCAGGCGGCCTGCTCACCGTCGTACTTGCCGGGGGTGTTTGCCTTGAGCATGACCTCCATGCCGACCCACCGGCCTTTCTCGACAGGCTGAGGTTCAAAGGGGGAGAAGTTGTTGCCCCAGGTGGTCTCACCCACGCCCTCCGGGGTCTCGTGACTGTGCATCTCGGGCCAGTAGGTGTAGAAGTGCCAGACCCCGGGCATGGGCACCCCCTTCGACCGTACCGGCTCAAAGGTGGTCCAGAAGGCATCGATGGGACGCTTGCCGGCGCCGCCTCCCTTGGTCCAGCCCCACTTGTCGTTGGTGCGCTGGGCGATGGGGGTGCTGAAGACGTGGCTGGTCTTGCCGATGTCCTCGGCGAACTTGACGTACCAGCGGACGAAGACGGTGTCGTGACCGGGCATGAACCAGGTCTTGGCGGTGGCGTCCTTCACCTCCTGGTCACACACGAACTCGCAGGCGTATTTGCCGCTGTGGACGTTGGTAGGTTCCTTCGCGAAGATGATGTTCTTGCCGCCTCTCACGTCCTCCCAGCGGCTCCGGTCAAGTTCGCCGGCCTCGAAGTTCTCGACGAAGATGACGGCCGGGTCCTTCTCGAGGCCGGCGTCCCCAGGATACTTCGCGGCCAACCCGGCGCCTTGGGGGAGTAGGGGAGGGGTGTCTCCCTGAGCCAACGTCGCCTCAGTGAGCATGAGAAGAGCACCAACCATGAGCACTGGCAGAACGTGATCCATTGTTCCTGTTCTCCGGCAAGGGTGCTGGGACTGAATCAGCCCTCTCCTTCATCGATCTTCTGCAAGCGGTCACGGGAAGACCGACCGATCCACGTTGTCCCGAAATGCTGGGCCAGTTTTTCAAAGCGGCTCCTGGCTTCTTCGACCCGGCCTTCACCGAGCCACTTGTCCGCTTCGTAGAATGCATCAGCCCCGGTCGTGAACACCTCCGCTCCCAAGGCTGCTGCTTCTTCGCCCGAAGGAACGTAGATGTCTTTCAGCTTCTCGAGAATAGGCGGGTTATCGTCCAGCAGGATGCCGTAAGCCCCCGGGACGCGCTCGCGGAAGAGTCGGGCGCGGAAATCGGGCGTGACGCCACCGTGGGCGTCGCCGGCGTCGCGACCCGAGGTGGGGTCGATGTCTGCGGTGAGGATGCCTTCCGGGTCGCTTCGACCGTCGGCAAGCACCTCGGCCTTGGGGTTGATGATGAGGCTGTTGCCGCCTCGGAAAGCCACCACGACGTAGACGTAGTTGTCGGCGGCGCGTGCTCTGAAGCACGCTAGGCTGGCCTCCCGACCGGCGGACGACGCTCCCCCCATAGTCAGATGAAAAACGATGTCGGCGCCAGCAAGCGCCAGGGCCCGGGTGGTCTCCGGGAACACCATGTCGTAGCAGATGCACATGCCTATGGTGCCGATACCGGGGGCCTGGAAGACCGGGAAGCCCTCGCCCCGGGTACGGGCCTGCTCGTGCAGGGGAAGTTGAACCTTGCGGTACCGACCGATTTCCTTGCCGTCTTTGCCGATGAGGATGGCGGTGTTGTGCACCTTGTCGTCGGTCGCACAGTCGTTACAGACGATGATGTACATCCCACGTGTGTTGGCGATCTCACCGAAGCGGCCCAGCATGGCCTCCTCGGCGGGGAGCAGGAGTTTCTCGACCTCGTTCCAGTGTCCAGCCTCCCATTCGATGGTCCCGAGCGTGTCCTCAGGGAAGGCGGCGATGTCACAGCCCATCTCGGCGGCCTCTTCGGCCAGGGCTGTCAACTGGTCCAGGTTTTCGTTGACTTGTTTCAGGGCTTCATCGGCTGTGGGCACTTTGTAGGAGATGGTTCGGCGTTTGGTCTGGACCGCGCCGACCCGCACAGTGTTGGCCATTGTTCTATCCTGTCCTTTCTTACTAGTTCCGTGCTATCGACTTGCCGAGCCCTCGTCCGGTTTGGCCAGCAGCAGGGGGCCGATGTACTCGGTGGCCAAAACGGTGTTGTCGAACCAGCAGGTGTATTGCTGGGTGTTGATGGGGAAGTCGGGGTGCTCGCCAGCGTACTTTTCGCTGGCCTTGAAGGAGCCCTCGGAGACGTAGTTCTCGACCTTGAACTTGTTGATCTGCACGCGCATGTCGGTCCGCCAGCGGAAGCCCTCGAAGGGTCCCTGACGCTTGTCGCCTGGAACGATGCGGAAGTTCTCCCGCACCCAGTACCCCTCGACCGACCGCGGGCCCCAGTCACCGACGAGTTTCCCGTCGATCCAGAAGCGTTGGGCGCCGTCGGACTTCTCCGGGTCGGAGTTGAGTTTCACCATCCACTCCAGGCAGATCCACTTATCACGCAGAGCCAGGGTCGGCTCGGCGGGGCTGAAGTTGTTTCCGTAGAAACTCGTGCCCGTCCCTTCTGGCGGATTGTTCTTGACGACACCCTCGACCGTCTCCCAGGAGTGCATCTCCGGCCAGTAGGTATAGAAGTGCCAAAAGCCCGGCGGGGGGGACCTCTTGGGGGGCCAGGTGTGAAGCAGGGCCGTCGTGGGCTCCAGGCCGGTGCCGAAGCGCCTCTTCGGCCTGAGCCCCGCCTTGCCGACCGGCCAGGGCTTGGGGTCGATCTCGCCACCCAAAGAGCAGAAGTGGTGGTCGAAGCCGTAGTCAGGAGCGAACTTGACGTATAGGCGCGCGTACAGTTCGTCGTAGCCCGGCTTCAGAATCTTGTAGAGGTAGCCGCCTTCGTTCTCTCCACGCTTGGCCGTGACGGCCAGGGAGTGTAGGCCGGCGCTCCCCGGCGCAATCTCCTCGGAAAGGGAGAGCGCACCGGCCTTGTTCCCTACCGAGGACCAGCGCCCTTTGAGCGACTCGACCCCACCGGCCTCGAAGTTCTCAGCGAAAACGACGGCCCGGTCTTTCTCGATGCCTTTGTCACCCGGATACCTGGCTGCTAGGCCTGGCCCTCCCGGCAGTGCGGCCTTGGGGGCGCTGCCCTCCTGGGCGAAGGCGACCGCAACCAGCAGAAGGCAGATACAAAGCGACCCTGTTGACACGTTGCCAATCACGCTTTATCTCCTTGTCCGTTACGGCTTGTGGCCCGAGCCGCCACCGGCGGCGGGCTGTAGGGGGCCGATGTACTCAGTAGCCACGACGAGCGCGTCCAGGAAACTTGACTGGTCCTTGGTCGTTCCGCCGTGGAAGTAAGGCCCCAGCCACCACTGCCTGACCTTCAACTCCGGATTGTTCCCGTCGCGCAGGATGATGCCATCGACGTCGAAGGTGAGCACCCCGTCGATCCACTGCTTGACGGCGCCGTCCGCCTGGCCCACCGTGTTCATCCGCACCATGGTCTCTATGCAGTACCATCTGCCTGGGATGATGGGCGTGCGCTGTCCAGTCACCGTGGGGAAGCGAAACTCGTTGCCACTGACTCGCGCTCCCTGTGCCTCGAACCCTTTGTAACTCTCGAAGAGCGTCGGGTCTTGTCCCTTCTGAGATATGCAGATTCCGAAGAAGCCGCGCTTCCACGGGCCGTAGACCTTGGAGGCGCACTCCAGGTAGATGCGCAGTTTGTGGGCCTCGTGATAGGTGTGCTCGGGGCCGCCCGGCGGCTCGAGGTAGATCATCCCGTCGTGCCCGTTGCCGTCACCAGGGCCGCCCCAGTCCCAGTTCTCCTCCCACTTGCGATAGTAGCGGATGTACAGCGTGTCGTGGCCCTCGAGTCGAGGAGCGCGCAGCCACGGTCCCATCGAGCCCTTCGGATAGAAGACCTCGAGGCTGTGGGTGCCGTCGGCATGTTCCTCCTCGGTGACCTTCAGGTTCTTCCCCCAGTCCTTGAGGTCGTAGAAGCCCTGCTCGGTGAGCCTGTCGTCCTCAAAGTCCTCCGCAAGGACGACAGCGTCGTCCTGCTCAATGCCGACGTCACCGGGGTACCTGGCCGCTAAGCCCGGGCCCTCGGGCAAGTCGGGCGCTCTCGGCGCACTTCCCTCCTGGGCAAAGCCACTGACTGCATGAATGACACAGCACAGCCCCACCACCAAGCCAACCCGTAGGCTCCCAGTCACTTGCGCGCTCCTTCCGTCTTCTGGCCTCAGTCAAGTCACTCCGTCCGGCTACCGTTCGTCGGCCGGCACGCGGGGTCCGACGTACTCCCTGGCCACCACGACGTCGTCGAACCAGACGCGGTTAGTCTGCTTGTTGTTGTGGATGTAGAGGAGGACCCAAAGGCAGTTGATCTTCAGTTTGTCCGTTGTTCGCCAGTGGATGCCTGTGTAGTGACCCTTCAGTTGGCCGTCAACCCAGAAGGCCTGCTCACCGTCAGCCTGGTCCGGCGTGTTGGCCTTGACCATCATCTCCATACAGTACCAGCGCCCACGTTGGATGAGGACGGGCGGTTCGTTTGGCCGGAAGGCGTTGCCGTAGTAGGGCCCCGACGGGTCGGGCTTCATGTCCACGAAGTAAGAGTAGAAGCCCATGGCCCCGGGGGCCGGGTTCCGGCCCCAGTTCCGCCAGGGCTCAAGGCCGGTGGAAAAGAAGTCGGTGCCGTCCGGCTTCTGCCCCGAGCGGCCCAGTTGCCAGCGGTCCTTCAGCCCGGCCAGGTGGACGAAGTGCATCAGATTCCCCTGGTCGAAGTCGGGGGCGAACCGGCAGTACCAGCGCGCGTACACCTGATCGAAGCCGGGCATAAAGAGTTTGGTCAGGTCGCCCCCGGTGCCGTCGCCGACCCGCGCCTCCAGTTGGACAGCCCCGCGCCCGCTGTGGACGAGTTCCTTCTTGGTCACCAGGCGCACCTCAGGCGGCGCGTTGGGGTCGTTGTCATCCCAGCGGCTGAGGTCACCCGACTCGAAGTCTTCCACGAAAATGACCGCGTCGTTTTTCTCGATACCAACGTCGCCAGGGTACTTGGCGGCCAAGCCTGGGCCCTCGGGCAGTTGCTGGGCCTGGGCGGGACCGGTAAGCAAGGCCAGGACCATTAGGACCAGCCAGGGGAGTATGGTGCGTATCATGGTTTCGCTCCTGAGGTGAACCTCCTCATTGGGCCTCGCCGGCGGACTCGGCCGGTGCCATGGGGCCGATGTAGGAGCGGGCGACCACGACATCGTCCACCCACATCTGCTGGTCCTGCTCCGGAGGCTTGGTCATCCAGAAGCCCATGCTGATGGCGTTACATTTGAGGATGTCCGAGGTCCGCCAAACGCGCCCTTCGACGAGAACCTGATGGATGCCGTTGACCCACAGTTGCTCTTCGCCGTCCTCGAGGTAGGTGCCGTCGGGTTTGACGGTGTTGACCTTGCAGCGGTGCTCCACGCAGTACCAGGTGTCGGGTTTGATGAGGATGGGGTTTTCCGGGTCGCTGGTGTTCCCCCAGTACTTGTTCTGCCAACCCGCTTTCATGGTGGGAAAGTAACTGTAGAAGTGGAAGTAGCCGGCTCCGGGATGCCTCTTCCACCTCGTGTAGGCGTCGATCCCGGCGCTGAAGGCGTCGTCGCCTTTGGGCCGACTGCCGGCGCTCACCCACTTGCGCTCGCCCCGGCTTCGGCGGCCCTGGATGCGCTGGTGGTGGAGGTCGTTCTCCACGACGAAGTTCCTGCTGAACTTGACGTACCAGCGGACGTATATCTCGTCGTAGCCGGGCAAGAATGCATGGGAGATGCCACCGGCCTGGCTTTCGCCCTTGATGTAGTTGGCGCGGGCCGCATACCTCCCCGTGTGGACGTTGTGCGGGTCGGAGATGACGATCACAGGATGCTCCTTCTCCCGCCTATTGCCTCCGCTCCATGCACTGATGTCCCCGGATTCGAAGCCGTCTGCGAAGATGACGGCACCGTGGTCAGTGATACCTTTGTCGCCCGGGTACTTGGCCGAGAGGCCCGGGCCGGGCTTTTCCTGGGCCGCGGCCAGCCCCGCCAAGACAGTTAGGACAACCACGATGCCACAGACACGGGTACTCGTCATGTCTCACCTCGTCCTTTCTTGCCGACCGCAGTCGCCATTGGAGTTGACGACTTTCCCTGTCGTCCACTTCACGAAAACTCTACCTCTCCTCTCACTCATCGAGCCTACCGGCCGAGGAGCGCCCTGTCAACTCATACGAGTCGCAGGACGAGGTCGCTTTGGCCTTGCCCCGGTGCGAGCGGCGACCCTATGATGGCCTTGGACGTGTTTGCCAAAGTGGTGGTGCTGAGGCCGGTGAAGGAGTAGGTGTGGTCGCCGAGGCCGCGACGGAGGGGCGGGACCTGAAGCCTTTCTCACTGCTGGTGAAGCCCGTCTCCGCCAACTGCAACCTGCGCTGTAAGTACTGCTTCTACCGCCGGGTGGGGCGGATGTACCGGGGTCGTCGGCGCATGTCGTCCAAGGTTCTGGACGCGATGGTCAAGCAACTGGTGGGCCTGGGTTTCTCCCCGGCGGCTTTCTCCTGGCAGGGGGGAGAGCCCACGCTGGCCGGGCTGGACTTTTACCGCCAGGCGGTGGCGTGTCAGGCGCGGTTCGGCTCTCGCGGCCAGGTGATCTCCAACTCGCTTCAGACCAACGGCCTGCTCATCGATGAGGAGTGGGGGGAGTTCCTGGCTGAGTACCGCTTCCTGGTCGGCCTCAGTCTCGATGGCCCCCAGGGGCTCAATGATGCCTACCGGAAGCGAGGAGACGGTCGAGGGAGCTTCAGCGATGCGCTCCGGGCCGTGGCAGTGCTGCGGCGACATAAAGTGGAGTTCAACATCCTCTCGGTGCTCACACCCCTGACAGTGGACCGGGCCAGGGAACTCTACCACTTCTTCGTGGAGGAAGGGCTGAACTACCTGCAGTTCATTCCTTGCGTGGAGCGGGTGCCGCAGGGCGGCACCGCTCCCTTCACCGTGGACGCAGACGGATACGGGCGTTTTCTCTGTGACCTCTTCGACGTGTGGCTTGCCGACGGCCGGCGGGCCTCCATCAGGCTGTTCGATGCCATCCTGGAAAGGCTGGTCACGGGTGAGTCGCCGCTGTGCGTCCTGGGCCGCCGATGCGACCACTACCTGGTGGTGGAGCATTCCGGGGACGTCTACCCGTGCGATTTCTTCGTCGTCCGCCGATGGCATCTGGGGAACCTGCTCAAGACCCCTCTGGCCAGGCTCTTCGGCGGAGAAAAGCACGAGCAGTTCACTTCGATGAAGACCCAGTTGGCCCCGGGGTGCCGGGACTGCGAGTGGGTGGAGATGTGCTGGGGTGGGTGCCCGAAGGACCGCCAGTTCGTCGGGGACCCCCGACGCGTGCCTACCTACTTGTGCCCCGCATACCAGATGCTCTTCGCCCACGCTGGCGAAACGTTCCGGCGACTGGCCACAGAGCTGGCCGGTCGAGTGGGCGGTCCGCCAGCCAAAGGTGTGAAAGAAACGTCCTCACCTGCTCAGTAGCCATCCATGGGGAAACGGCCGGCACGCGTAGGCGGGAAGAGGTCGCAGAGCCGCTGGAGGCTGGCCTCACTCTCGGGCCGGACCTTGACTGCCTTGGCCTTCAGGAGTTCACCCATCGCCTCACCGTTGTAGAGCAGAGCCGCCAAATGGCTCGGGCCTACAGACAGGGCCAGGTCGGTGTCCCCTGAACCCACCTGCAGGTGGTGGCCGGGGGTGCCCTGGACGGTAAGGGTCAGGGCAAGGCCGGCGGCGTCTGCCCGACGGGTCAGGATGGGCGCGGCCAACTCCAGGAACCTACCGACGTCGTGCAGGCGGAGGAAGACGAGTTCACGCTTCCGCTGGACCCCGGTGGCAAACGAGGCGAACATCTCTTCGGACCCCATCCAACTCGGTAGCGTGATTTGCACCTGCTCGGTCCCTACCGTTCGGGCCGACGCCAGGACCCCGGCCATCAGGTTGCGGGCCACGTCCTCAGCCCCCTCCCGATGCGCCAACTCGACGATCTGCCACCGGGGGCCTTCCCGGACGGTGGCCACGTAGGCCAAGGGTTCCCCCCCGACGGCCAGTTCGAAGTCGGGACAGCCCGACAGCCAGAGCTTGGCACGGCCCTGGAGTCGGCGCTTCCAGAAGAGGTCATTCCGACTCCAGGCACCCGTGCCTCGACTCGCCGTCTCCCGGTAGAGCGAATCGAGGATGGCGGCGTCGGCCGGGAGCGCTCGACGTCGGCGGAGGCCCGGCCCGAGGGACGCCTGTCTCTTCAAGATACTCCCTTGGAGGTCCGTCACCTCGGCTACTGCCGTCACCTGCTCGTGGGGGGTGGGAGTATAGCCGAGCCGACGGTAGAAGTTGTAGCGTGGGGGGATGGTGTGAAGGTAGGTTAACACCACGCCTGATCCCCGGAGCACCTCAAAACTGTAGCGAAGCATCCCCGCGCCAATGCCCCGGCCCCGGTAGTCGGGATGGGTGCAGACGGTGCCGACCAGGGCCGCCGGGAAGGGGTGCCCGGAGAGCCAGAGGTACCCGTCGCGCAGGCCCATCTGGCTGGTTACCCGACCGTCCACCTCCGCCACCAGCAGGTTGTCGGGCTGGTAGTAGGCCTCGTTTGGGTATTCAGCAAGCGCCCGGGGATGAGTCTCCACCTCCTCGCTGAAACTCTTGCTGATGATGTCGCGGACCGCCTTCAGGTCGGCGGCCCTGAACGGTCGGTAATGAACGCGCCCTGCTCTGGTTCCCATCGTTTTCAGCGTAACCTGGGGTCGTGTGGTCGCTTACGCTCCTTGTCCCAGTCGGCGATGACGAGGTCACCCTGAACCGGCCACCTGCACGTCCTGGATGCGGATGGTGGGGAGGGTGTTGCCGGGTTCCCGCCGACAGTCGCTGGAGACGGCATCGATGTTCTGGAGGAAGTCCAGGATGTGACCGGCCACCATGGTGTTGGTAACTGGATAGGCCAACTCACCCCGCTCGATTCTGAAGCCGAAGTCCACGGACGAGGAGATGTCGCCGCTGACCGGGTTGGCGCCTATGCCCCCCGCGTTGATGTAGATGCCCTCGTGGGTGTCGACGATGATCTGCTGGGCGGTCCGGGTGCCCAGTTCGACCTGGACGTTGGTGGGGGCGATGCCTCCGCCCTGGCTCCCGTGCCCGGTGTTGGGCTCACCGGCTTTGTTGGCGGTGTAGGAGTTGTGTAGCACCGCTTCGAAGACGCCCCGGCGGATGAGGGTGACCCGCCGTCGGGGTGCCCCCTCGCCGTCATGGCCCCCCGAACTGATGCCCGCGGGCACCAGGCCGTCATCAAGAAAGGTCAGGTGGGAGGAGCCAATCTGCTCACCTTGTCGACCTACCAGGAAGGACCGGTTCCGCTGGATGCTCTCAGCGTTGCAGTTGCCAGCCAGGCTGCGGAGGAAGCCGAAACAGGCCAGCGGCCCCAACACCAGGGCCATGCGCCCGGAAGGCACCCGCCTGACCCCCAGGAAGCGTAACGCCCAGCGTGCCGCTTCGGCCGAGAGCGCTGACAGAGCCACGTCCTCCAGCCTCCGGCCTATGTCAAAGTCGTAGTACGACCCCACCTCCTCGTCCCGACGCACCACCACAAACATCCCCGCAGATATGCGCGTGGAACGATGGGCCCAGGTCACACCGAGTGAGTTGGCAAAGGCCGACGCGCCGGTCACCGCGCTCACACTGCCGGAGAGGATGGCGTCGGCGGCAACGGTGCGTGCCGTCTCGATGTTACTGGCAGCAACGGCCACTGCCTCCTCGACGGTCAAGGCCGCCACCGCCGGGTCGTAGAGCCCGGGGACGTCCTGGGCAGGCGACGGCCCGGGCAAATCGACGAAGTCGGGGTCCGGAGTGGCCTGACGGGCCAGTTCGGCCGCCTGACGGCCGGCGGTCTCGGCGTCGTCCTCCCCCAAACCATGCAGGAGCACCATCCCCCGGGCGCCGCCCACGATGGCCCGTACCGAGAGGACCTGGGAGCGGATCGTTTCCGCCAAGCCAATGGCGCTTTTCTCCACCTCCACGCTGATTTCGTGCTGGCGAGCGACGATGGCGTCGGCCCACTCGGCTCCTGCGCGAGTGGCCGCGGCGCACACCCGTCCTGCAGTTCTCAGCAACTGGTCCTCCTGATGTTCCCACCCTTCAGCCATCATCCCTCGTCCAACCCTCAAGAGAAGGCAACCTACTCCGCCTGGCGGCCACCCACAAGCAGCCGACGGACCCGCACATGAGGCCCGCCGGCATTGATGGATACTCCCTGACCGCCTTTGCCACAAGTCCCCGGCA
Organism: uncultured bacterium; assembly: GCA_965372835.1. Classification (GTDB taxonomy): domain Bacteria; phylum Planctomycetota; class DG-23; order CBDVDV01; family CBDVDV01; genus CBDVDV01. The sequence continues at coordinate 17,135 of CBDVDV010000003.1, forward strand.
TCAGCATCTCGAAGTCCGACCCGACGGCATCGATGTCCCGCAACACCTCCAGCGTCAGCCCCGAAACCGACACGTCCCGCAGCAACTCACCCAACGTGCCGTTCTCAATCATTCGGCTCACCGAGGCGTGGCAGGTAAAGTGCCCCTTCTCTACGAAAACGTAGCCCCACTGCCCCTGCGCTAAATAGATGCCCCGGTCGATGCCCTGCAGGAGTTCTTCGAAGCTGCTTTCGCCCGGGGCCAAAAAGGTGTTGCTCATCCTGACGATGGGCGGGTAGGAGAAGCCGTCAGCCCGCCCGTGGCCGTTAGGGGCCTGGTCCAGCCGCGCCGCGCTCTGTAGGTCGTGGAGGTAACTGGCGAGGCGACCCTGGTCAATGATGACGGTCCGCTGAGCCGGGGTGCCTTCATCGTCGTACCCGTAGGAGCCGTAGAGGTCCGGAACTGTGGGGTCGTCCACGATGGTGACCGCCGGCGAGGCAATCTCTTCACCCAGTCGCCCGGTCAGGATGCTCTCTCCGCTCCAGATGCCGTCGGCCTCGGCGTTGTGGCCCAGGGCCTCATGGGTCAGAAGCCCGGTGATGGAGGGGTGAAAGACCACGGGAAAAACTCCTGCTGGCGCCGGCCGGGCCGACAGCAGGTCTACCGCCCGCTGGGCCGCCCGAAGGGTAAACTCTTCAGGTTCCAGATCGCGCAGCAGTTCGTAGCCCGCCAGCGCGGCCCGGGTCTCGGCGCCTCGCTGTCGCTGTCGACCCTCGGCGGCAGTGATATGGGTGTTGACGGAAGTGCGCACGGTGTGTCGTTCGATGCAGGTGCCCAGGCTGTTGACGATGAGTTCCTCAGTCACCACGTCACCATAGGCAACGATGGTGTTGACCAGTTGGCTGGAGAACTGTTTTCGGGCCGCCTGCTCGAGGGCGAGCAGGCGCTGGACCTTCTCTCCGATAGCGACCCCTCGGGGATCCTCCTGGCAGGGACCCTCCTCGCGGGCCTCGACCGGATCGATGTCCGCCACCATGCCCTGCTTGCTGGCGTGAGGGGCGGTGGCTCGTGCTGCCTCGACGGCTTCCTCGAGGGCCGTCTGGAGTTTGTTGCGATCCACCTGCTCGGAGGCGGCGAAACCCCAGCAACCTTCTACCAGTACCCGAAGACCTGCCCCCAGGCTGTGGCTGGCTTGCAGCCGGTCGGCCCGACCGTCCTGCAAAAGCAGGCTGGTGGCGTCATGGCGAATGAGTCGGAGGTCGGCAAAAGAGGCTCCCAGTTGGCCGGAGGCCTCGACGGTCGAACGGACCAGGTCAACATACTCGCTCAGCATAGCAGACTCCTGCCCGAATGTGGGCCGTTAGGTGAGCGGCATTATACGGCGTGGGCGGGGTCGGTCAACGACAAAAGGGAGCGGCCGCGGGCCCAGGCGGCGAGGTCCTCCTCTGGGGTGGCGTGGGGAGCGAGTGGGGGGATGAGAGGAGTTTGTCCAGGGAGGAAGTTTTTTGGCAAAAACTCCTTGACACCGCCGGGGGGAGGCATAGAATTCCAACAGATGAGGATGCAGCATGGATGCTGCGTCCGGTCTGAAGGTGGGAAGTTTGGGACCCAGGTCCTGAGAGTAGCCAAGAAAGGAGGTGAGCCACATGAAGAGGCTACGAGCGTTTACGCTCATCGAGCTTTTGGTAGTCATTGCCATCATTTCCATCTTAGCAGCAATGTTACTTCCCGCACTGTCCAGAGCTCGTGAGGAAGCGCGGAAGGCCGTCTGCCGGAGCAACCTGAAGCAGATCGGACTGGGGCTGGCCATCTACGCGAATGACTTTGGGGACTTCTACCCCTGCTTCGCGGCCCCGCCCGGGATGGGGACGCAGCTGAATGCTGCCGACACGGGTGGCGGTACCAGTCTGTTAGGGTCGCGCAACCAGCTCGGGTTGCTCTTCCGCAACTACATCTCGGACGCTATGCTGTTCTGCTGCCCGAGTGCGCCACAGGATGCACACGAGTACAAGGGTTGGTACTCGGATGATTACCTGGACGACACGCGGGTGAGTTATGCCTACGACCCGTTCAAGATGGTCGGGCACCGTCCGATGGTAGGTGTGGCAGGCGACCGGCCCGCCGGTCCAGACGGGAATCCTGACGTCGACCGCAACTCTCCCAACCACCAGAATACGGGTCAGAACTTGCTCTTCGTTGACGGGCACGTGGACTTCCGTGTGACGGCCATCGAAGTCGATTCGTATTTGGCCTCACAGGGCGATACCATTTGGGAGGCAGGGGACAACAACCAGTTCCTGACCTCCGATGGGATGCCCTTGCACTCGGAAACTGACACTTATCTGCGTTGGGACTGAGCGACGGACACGGGAGCTGAGCCAAAAGCTCACCTCGGAAGAGGCAGCACCTGCGGGTGCTGCCTCTTCTTTTTTTGAGACGGAGTCATGAAGATCGGTCGCCCTTCTCCCGAACAGTTGTGTGTGCTCGGCACCGTGGTCCTGGTGTCCTTCGCCTGGGCCCCAACCCCGCACGCCACCGAGGTCAAGACTTCGGTCCTGGTGACGGGGACACTGCTGCTGGTGGTGGTGACATTGGGTCGGCTGGCAAGGATACGGGGACTCGCCGCTCGCGCGCCTGCGCACTGGGCGGTGCTGGCCTGGCTGGGGCTGAACTGGGTGTCGCTCGTCTGGAGCGCCTTCCCTCAGGCGACGCTGGATCGGCTGACGGAGCTGACGCTGCTGGTGGTCTGGGCCTGGCTGGTGATGGTCAATGTGCGCGGTCGGAGTCAACTGCGTCTGGTGCTTGTCGCCTACCTGGTGTGTGCTGTGGGTGTCTCTGTAGTTGCTCTGGCCAGTTTCTTTTCTGGTGCCACGCGGGTGGCCGTCTGGCCTTTCGGGAACCCCAACTTCCTGGCTGGTTACCTCCTCGTGCCGGTCGGGGTCTCCTTCGGGCTGCTGCTGGGCCGGCGGGCACTGCCGAGGCGGCGGATGCTGGCTGGGGCGGCGCTGGTAGTCGTGCTGCTGGCTTTGTGGTTCACGGACTCGCTTTCGGCTCGGCTCGCCGCCATCGTGGTGCTCGGCGTGGTGGGCATGGGTCAACTGAAGCCTGAACGCCGATACCGGGCAGCGGAACTGGTGGTCGGTGTGGGCGGACTGGTGGGGTTCCTCGGAGCAGTGATCGTCTACGGCCTGGGTGCAGAAGGGCTGGTGGCTTTTGGCCGGGGCTTGGCCGTACGCGGGTTCTTCTGGAAGTGGTCGATGGTACTCTTTCGCCAGCACCCCTCTCTGGGGTCAGGGGCCGGTACGGTCTTCCCTTCCATCATGCCCGTCTCCAACCTGGACCGCTTCGGGCATCCGGGGCTTTTCAATCCCCTCACCCTCCACAGTCACAACGAGTTCTTGGAGGTGATGGTGGAGTTGGGGCTGGTGGGGCTCGTCGTCTTCCTGGTGATGCTTTATCTGCTGAGCAGACCTCTGGGCAGAGCCTGGATGAGGAAACAGCCTGGTGGGGTGCCTGGGCCGGAACTGGGACTGTTCGCCGGCTTCCTGGGGCTCAATCTGCAGGCATGTGCTTCGGTGGCCCCCCGGTTCGTGGAAGTGGGCTGCTTCTACTGGCTGGCTGTGGGACTTCTTTCGGCTTGGCCTCGTGTCGCCGGGGGCGCAAAACCTGACCGGCCTGCGGACGTGTCCGCTCCGAGGCCCAGCGGACAGGTGGCGAGAAGGCTGTTTCTCGGGGCGGCGGTGCTTGTTTGTGGTTGGCTTTGGTACTCCTTCGCCTGGCTTCCATTGCGCTCAGCGTGGCAGTTCGGTTCAGGCGTACGGGCTGGTTCTGAGAAAGACTGGGTCCGGGCCGGGGAAGCCTTCCGCCAAGCGCTTTCAGGCCGGCCGAGGTACGCGGACCGGGTTCGGCTTTTGAAGCGCCTGGGCGACGTGGAACTCAAGAGGGACCAGTTTTCTGAAGCCTCGAGGTACTATCGGGAGGCCCTGCTTCTCGCCCCGGGTGTGGCGCACGTTCAGGCCGCCCTGGCTAATGCCGTGACACTTTCGGGCGATGTGGAGCAGGGGCTTAAACACTATCGGCAAACAGCGCTGCTGGCGCCCGGCTATCCCGGTCTCGGGGAGCGGACCGCGCAGGTCTGTGCCAAGTTGGCCGAGCGCGAGCAGCGGGTCGGCCGTCTTGACTCCGCCATTAGCCACTGGCGCGAGGCGGTCTGGTTGAACCCGGACGAGGTCGAGTATCACCTGCGACTGGCTGAGTGCCTGGTAGAGGCCGGGCGCGGGGCCGAGGCGGAGGAGGAACTCCGCCGGACGGCCGAGCGCTTTGCTGAGCAGCGGGAGGTCCGGGAGCGGGTGGAGCATCTGTGGTCGCGCTTGCCGCCGCAGCCGGAATCCGGCGGGGGCGGGTGTCAAGGGGATTGACTTTCATCGGCTCAGGGCCCACCATGCGTGAGGGGAGGGGCATCGATGGACGACGCCCTGGCTTCGGCCGAACTGGAGCAACTGGCCCGCAGGCTGGGCGTCGAGGTCCGCCGGGAGGCGCTGCCGGTGCCGGGTGGGTTGTGCCAACTCCGGGGGCGCTGGACCCTGTTCCTGGACACCGCTCTGAGTGTGGCTGAGCAGGTGGAAGTGCTGGTGTCCGCCTTGCGTCGGTTTGACCTGAGCCAGGTGTACGTGCGACCGGCGCTTCGTCAGTTGCTGGAGGCCGGGGAGGTTGCCGACGGCGCTTCGCAGCGATAGAGGTGGTGTTCGTGCAGGTATCGGCGGACCGGCTCGGGCACGAGGTAGCGGATGCTCCGCCCTTGGCTCACTTTCGAGCGGATGCTGCTGGCCGAGATGCCGACGGGGTCGATGGGCATGGCGTCCCGGCGGAGTTGCTCGACGGTGTCGGCCGGAAAGATGGCGGTCAGCGAACTGATGTGCTCCAGGGGATGACCCGGGCGGGCGATGACGATGAGCCGACAGAGTTGGGGGAACCTCTCGATGTCCTTCCAGGTGGGGAGTTCACCGACCGTGTCGGAGCCTACCAGGAAGCACAGTTCGTCCCCGGGAGCCAGTGAGCGGGAAAACTCCTCCAGGGTGTCGACAGAGTAGGAGCGGCCGCAGCGTCGATGCTCGATGTCGGAGACGGTGAACCTGGGGTCGTCCGCGAGAGCCAGTTCGACCATGCGGTAGCGGTGCTCTCCGGAAGCCACCGCTCCAGTGGGCTTGTGTGGCGGCTGCGCGGCAGGGACAAAGATGACCGTCGTCAGCCCGAGGGCTTCGAGGGCTTCTTCGGCGATGATGAGGTGACCGTAGTGGATCGGGTCGAAAGTGCCTCCCAGCACACCAATGCGCACGGCCGCTCACTCCTCCTGGCTCGCGAGTTTCCCGGGCCCACTTCTCTACGGGCTGCGACCGGCTACCGTCAATGGAAAAGCGACCCCACGACCGGGCTGCTGACCGCTGCCGTGGCTGTGGTCTTGCTGGTGGCCACGTGCTCGATGGGGGCCGAGGAGCCGGGCGCTCCTGCTCCAGGTGGGCCGCCGGCCTCGCCTCTGGCGCCGGTGGGTCCGCCGGCGCGCCAGGCACGTCCGGCCACCGTGGTCTTCTCCGATGGCTCCAAGCGGTCGGGCCCGGTATGGCTGACCCCGGGGAAACGCTTGAAGATCTTCGAGCGGGCCCAGGAAAAGTACCGCGAGTTCGCCCTGGCGGACGTGGTCCGCATCGACGTGAACCCGGAGAAGGAGGTGATGGAGCGAGTGTGGCGGTGGAAGGAGCACGCCTCCGATGAGAAAGTTTACACGGGGGAAGCCTATCCCTGGCGAAAGTATGTCACCACGCTGGCCGTCCGTGACCGGAAGGGCAAACTTCAAAACGTCGTCGGTGATATGACCGCCGTGCTGTATCTCCAGGAAGACCCGGAGAAGAAGCCCGTCCGGCTCCTCATCCATCGCCGAGAGAAGGGCGAGGTCGGCCAGACCCTCCAGGACCTGGTCTACGTCACCGCGGTCGTCTTCGAGACCCCGAAAGAGGAAGAGAAACAATGAGCATACTCCGCGCGCTGATATGGCTGCAGCAGGCCGTTCCAACACCTGGGCTGCCGGGAACGGCTCCTGAAACTGTCCTGAGCACCGAGCCAAGCGTGAGTAACTGGTTCATCATCTACATCGTACTGATGAGCACAGCGGCCTTCCTGGGAATCCTGCTGCTCATTCTCATCTTGAGCATCAAACTCTCTCAGATCTCCAAGCAGTTAGACGAGCTCTCCGACAGCGCCACCACCTTCATCCGCATCGGCCTGGACCACTTCAAAGATCGCACGGGAAAGCGCCTCGACAAGCGCACCTGAAACGGCCCCGCAGGCCTCTGCGGGGCTCCTTTTCCTTGGCGCCAGGACCGGTTCCTGGGTATAGTGAGGTACCTTGGCAGCCGGTGCGGCTTCACTTCGAGTGTGCTGAGGGCATGCGAGTGAGGAGGCGGTATGCGCGTCGCCTACGTGGACTGCTTTTCCGGAGCCAGCGGCGACATGCTTCTGGGTGTGTGTGTGGACAGCGGGGTCCCCCTGGCCGAGCTGCGGGCGGACCTGGCCGGTCTGGCGGTCAGCGGCTACCAGTTGCGGGAAGAGGCGGTCCGCCGGGGTGGTATCACGGCCACCCGGGTGCGCGTCCAACTTGCCGACGAGCATCAACCGCCTCGTCACTTACGGCACATCCTGGAGATCATCGAGCGGAGCACGCTTTCAGAGCGGGTCAAGGAGCAGAGCAGCCGGACCTTTCGGGCTCTGGCCGAGGCCGAGGCAGCGGTCCACGGCGCGGACGTCGAGTCGGTCCACTTTCACGAGGTCGGCGCGGTCGACGCCGTGGTGGATGTCGTGGGCACAGCGGTCTGTCTGGAACGTCTGGGCGTTGAATGCCTGTACTGCTCACCCTTGACGGTGGGGACCGGGTGGGTGGAGACGGCCCACGGTCGGCTCCCGGTGCCGGTGCCGGCCACGGCTGCGCTTATTCGTGGCGTGCCCGTGCGCCAGGTGGAGACGGGCTGTGAACTGCTGACCCCGACGGGGGCCGCGCTCCTGGTCACCTTGGCTGAGGGGTTTGGGTCGCTGCCGGCGATGCGGGTGACCTCCGTGGGCTACGGCGCTGGCAGCCGGGAGTTGTCTCAGCACCCGAACCTGCTTCGCCTGATGGTGGGAGAGGCCGATGAGGAGTGGCGGGGGGACGAGGTGGTGGTCTTGGAAACGAACCTGGACGACACCTCGGGCGAGGTCCTCGGGCACCTGAGTGGGCTGCTCATGGAGCGAGGGGCGCTCGACGTCTTTCTTGTTCCCCTCCAGATGAAGAAACAGCGGCCGGGGGTGCTGCTGAGCGTGCTGAGTGCGCCCGAGAAAGCAGCCGAAGTGGAGCGGCTCATTTTCACCCACACCGGGACCTTCGGGGTCCGCTGGCGGCGAACCTGGCGGCACACGCTGGCTCGTGAGCACCGGGTCGTGGAGACGGCCTTCGGCTCCCTTCGCCTCAAGGTGGGTCGGCTGGGTGAGGAGGTGGTAGCCGTGGCCCCTGAGTACGAGGACTGCGCCCGGCTGGCCCGGGAGCGCGGGGTCCCCCTGTGGCGAGTGTACCAGGCAGCGCTGGTGGCCGGCCACGAGCAGGGGCTTCAGGCAGGCGATCCGGAACCGTCTGTAGAGGAGAGCGCGCGATGACCGAGCGCGCCCGGTCTCCCAAAGAGGGGCAACAGCGGGTGCGGGCCATTGCCTGCGAGATCGTCTGCCGCGAACTGTGCTTCCTGGCGGCTCTGGCGCGGAACATCGTGGACCTGGCCTTTCTCCCCAAGGGACTTCACGACGTCGAGACCCCCGACATGGTGACTGCCATTCAGCAGGCCATCGACGCCACCGGCCCAGACACCTATGACGCAATCGTGCTCGCCTACGGCCTGTGCAACAACGGTACGGTAGGGCTGCGGGCCAGGGAGGTCCCCTTGGTCATCCCTCGGGCGCACGATTGCATCACCTTCTTCCTGGGCTCCCGGCAGCATTACCAGGAGCAGTTCGAAAAACATCCCGGGACCTATTACCGGACCACCGGGTGGTCGGAGCGCAACTTCGCCGTGGTCGAGGGTCGGGTGCGCGACCGATTGGGCCTGAACCGAACGTACGATGAATTGGTACACCAGTACGGTGAGGATAACGCCCGCTACATTCACGAAATGACCACCGGCTGGCAGCGGAACTACGAGCGCATGGCTTACATCGAGCTGGGTCTGGGCGGAGCCCTGGGGCACGACCGGGACGCGGCGCAGGAAGCTGACCGACGGGGGTGGCGATTCGTGAAACTGGCCGGCGACCTCACACTGCTGGCTCGTTTGCTGGACGGCCCCTGGGAGGACGAGTTCCTGGTGGTGCCGCCCGGCTACCGGGTGGTGGCCACCAACGACACTCAGATCCTCACCGCTCAGCCCGACCAAGGCGTGGCGGAGCCGGCGATCGATCGGGGGAAGACTGGGGAAGGCAGCGGCACATGAGTCCCTGGCTGGTGGGCTTCCTGGGCGCGCAGGCGTTCATCCTGGGATTGTGGATGTACCGCTACTGGCGGCTGAGTTGGGCGCTGCGAAATGAGCCGAGCCTGTCCGTGGACCCGCCCGGCGAGTTCGTGGACCCGCCGTTGGTTTCCGTCATTGTCCCGGCGCGAAACGAAGAGGCGAACATCCCCGCCTGTCTGGACAGCCTGCTGGCTCAGAGTTACCCCCGCCGGGAGATCATCGTTGTCGATGACCGTTCCCAGGACGACACCGCCCAGGTCGTTCGCCGGTACCAGGGCCAGCACTCCGAAGTGCGTCTCATTCAGGTCGATCACCTTCCCGCTGGCTGGACCGGCAAGACCCACGCCCTGGCCCAGGCCGCTGGAGAGGCCCGAGGCGATTGGCTCCTGTTCGTGGACGCAGACATGCGCCTCCACGAACACAATCTGGCCAACGCTGTGGCCTACGCCCAGGAGCGCGGGGTCGACCTGCTCACCCTTTTGGCGCGTACGGACTGTCAGACGTTCTGGGAGGGTGTGCTCCAGCCCCTGCTGGGAAGCATGCTGATGCTTCGTTTCCCGCTGCTCACGGTCAACGATCCCAACCATCGACTGGCTTTCGCCAACGGGCAGTACATCCTCATCCGTCGGTCCTGCTACCGGGCCCTGGGAGGCCACGAGGCCGTGCGCGCTCAACTCCTGGAGGACATCGCCCTGGCCAACCGGGCCAAAGCGCAAGGCCTCCGACTGGCACTGCTCCACGGGTACCGGGCCGCCAGTGTGCGCATGTACGGGTCGTTCGTGGACATGTGGAGGGGTTGGCGGCGCATCTACATCCACGCCTTCGGACGAAGTGTCTGGCGTCTCCTCTTGAGCATCCTGCTCATTCTTGTCCTTTCACTCAACCCCACGATCATCACCGTTGCCGGCGCTGTGGGGGTGCTGGCTGGTGGGACGAGCGCGATCTGGTGGTGGTTGCTGGTGCTGGGGGTCAGTCAGATCATTGCCTTGCTTTCTGTAGTCTACCGGATGTACACGCGGCTTATCCTGGCCGACCCTCGGTATCTGCCCCTCTATGTGGTAGCCATGGTGGTGGGAGCAGGCATCTTCCTGGATGCCCTGCTCAGCGTTCTGCTGCGGCGGGAACTTGTCTGGCGGGGAACCGCCTATCCTTCCGTCACCCACGAGTGAGCCCGGGGCCGGCTCCCGGGCCCTCATTTGAAGATGAAACCCCGCCGAGGAGGCTGCGGCTTCCGTGGTTCGTAGGGGGCAGGCAGGCGGTGTTTGGCCAGCCAGCGCTCGATGGCGGGAAAGACGTCACGTGGAGCGTAGCGGCCGATGACCAAGTCCAGGTGGCCGTAGTTGATGGTGTCGTTGTTGACCACGGCAAAGATGTGAAATGCTTTGTCCTGAGACCCGATATGGTTGTACACGTAACGGATGCTCTCCGGCTCGGCGATCAGGTCCACCAGCCCACCGGCCACAAAGCAAGGCACCGTGATCTTCTGCAGCTCCTGCTCCTGCGCGTAGTTGACCTCACCGTCGTGGCTGCGCATGTTCCCGGTCTTCACGAACTCCACCATCTGCTCCAGGACTCCGGTAGGGATATCCTCCACCCCCTTGGTGTAGAGCTCTCGGAGCACGGAGCGATCAACGTTGCGTGGGTTGTACATGGCGGCCCTGACGCCATTGCGCTGACCGAGAATCTGCCAGGACGCCGGCACGCTGGCGTTGATGAGGAAGTTGATCAGTTTGAAGAGTTCCTTGTTGTCGGCAAACCCCCGCAGAAACTCGTTGGGGGGGTGGGGGACGGTCAGCGGGGACCCCAGGGTAGTGATAGTGGCCAGGCCCTCGTCACCGAAGCGCTCGACATAGGCGTAGATGATGACGCCCCCCATGCTGTGGCCCACCCAGTGCACGGCCGGAGCCCCGGTCTGCTCGCGCACCGCGGCCAGGATGGCGGGGACGTCGTACTCGACGTAGTCGTCCATGGTCCAGTTGAGCGTGTTGGGGTCGATGATGCGCAGGGACAGTTCGCTGGGAAGCTCGGGGAGCACCGGGCGAATGAGTCGGCGTATCAGCACGAACCCGTGCTTGGTGGAGCGGCCTGCTCCCCGTAGGGCCGGCACCCAGACGTCGTAGCCCCGCCCGGCGAGGTACCGTGCCAGGCTCACCTTTTCGCGCAGGTCCCAGAAATGGTCGTTGCAGTTGAGCCCGTGGCACAGGACCACGGGCGCCCGTGAGGGGTCCACCACCTCGGGTTCGAATCGGCGGAGGGACAGACGCCAGCCGTCCGCGGTATCGATGCGAACACGGTAGGTTGAAGTGACCGGCTGCTGACATCCGGAAAAGAGCAGGAGAGCGGCCACCGCGGCCACCGCCGCCCACCTCGTCACTCGCTCCCCACCACCGGCCCGCTGAGGGGCTACTGCATTTTCAGGACCCATCGGATGATCTCTTCAGAAAAAGGCTGTGGGTCGGATTCAAACTCCAGCGTGTGCTGCGCCTGCGGGTACACCACGAGGCGCTTGCGACCATCAGCCACCGCCTGGAAGAAGCGCCTCAACTTCAGGTTGTCGAGGATCCTATCCTCCCCAGCCAGAAAAAGCAACAGGGGAAGCCGGAGCGCCGGGGCCTTGCCCCGAAGCAGGCGGTCGAGCCAGCGGGAGGCCATCAGGAACCGGGCCGTCGCTCGGTGCAGGCTCAGGGGATCGGTGGCGATGTAGCGTACCCGGTCGGGGTTGGCCGTGAACAGGTGAGGGTCATCCAGGGGGACAGGGAAGAGCCGTCGCGGCTGCCAGAAGCGCCAGAAAAGCACGGCCAGTTTGCCAATCGGGCGCAGGTCCACCTGGGGGAAGAGGCCGGGGGCCACGAGGATGAGGCTCCGGAGCAGGTGCCGGTATCGCAGGGCAAAGGCCGTGGCCAACTTCCCACCCCAGGAAATCCCCACCAGGTGGAGCGGCCGCCCGGGGAAGAGCCGGCGGGCCTCCACCACCGTTCGTCGCACGTCCTCCAAGAGGACCCGGTAGTTGGGGGTGTCGCCGCGATTGTTGCTGTTCATGCCCGACCCCCGCCGGTCGGGTGCTATCACCGCCACCCCGGCCCGGGCCAACCGCTCAGCGGATCCTATATACCATCCGCTATGGCTCTGAATGCCATGGAGCATCACCACAAGGGCCCGGCACTCGGGCACAGACCAGACTCGCTCCCACAGGCCGGTGGCCGCCGAGCGCTGGACCGTTGGCTGCACGGATGGCCCCTTTTACCAGGGAACTGCTGATTGCCTGACGCAGAATCGTTCGAGAACTCGCTGGCGGACCGTCACTCCCAGACCGGGCCCCCTCAAGGCCGGGGCCCAGCCACCAGTGCCAAAGGTGATGTCGGGCTCCGTCAACTGCACCGACAACAGATAGCGGTCGTAGGCGCCTTCCAGATATTCCAGGTGGTTGAGGGTACAAGCCAAGTGTCGGCCGGCCGCCGACAGCAAACCCGTCTCACCGACCTGACAACCCAACTGGGCCCGCCCCCCGGCCTCCCGGACCGCCGCCAGCAGGCGCACGCTCGCCAACACCCCACCACACTTGGAGATGCGGATGTTAACCAGGTCGCACCACCCCCTGGAGAGGGCGTGCTTGGCCTCGGCCAGGCTTCGCACCGACTCATCCAACATGACCGGGGTACCCAGTTCCCTCAAGTAGGGCAGGGCCTCTTCCTGTCCGGGCGCCACCGGCTGTTCGATGCAGTTGAGTTTGTACGGTGCGATCGCTTCCAGGGCTGCCCGGGCGTCGGTCACCGTCCAGGCCCCATTGGCGTCGAGGCGAAGGTCGTTGCGGCCCAGGGCGCGGCGGAGCCACTGTACTCGCTTCGCGTCCTCCTCGGGGCCGAAGCCCACCTTGGCCTTGAAGTGGTGGAAGCCGGCCAGAAGCATGGCTCCGGCGATCAGGCATTCGCGCCAGAGGGGGGCGCTGGAGATCACTGCCGAGTACTGCACGAAAGGGCTGGGCTGAAGATCGTCGGGTTCAGCAACCCGGGTCACCACGTCGGACAGGGAGAAACGGAGCGCGTGGCCGAAGGCGTCCAGCAGAGCGGTTTCACAGGCGCACCAGTAGGCGTAGGGGAGGTAACGCCGGGCTTGCTCAGTGTGGCCTGCGGAGGGCGGGCCCGGCCCGGTTGCCTCTGAGGTCAGCGTGTGGTCGTTCAGCCAGCCGATGAGTTCGTCGAGGGTTTCCGCCCGGCAGCCGAGCAGGGCCCGGCCCCAGTGGCTGAACTCCCGAAAGCATGTCTCCGGGGTCTCGCCGGTGACGTAGCCGCGGGGCACGCCTTCGCCCCAGCCTTCGGTCTCGTCGTCCAGGGTCACCTGGCAGACCACGTTGTCGGCGACGGCGCGTTCGGCGACGGCGTGTTTGAAGCGCCGACGCAGCGGTATCTGCACTTGATAGAGGCGAACAGAGTGAACGCCTGGCACCAGGGCCTCCCCCGGGGAACCCGTCTGTCTCAGGCAGCCACAGAGGCGCGGTCGGCTATCGGCCTTCCGTCGAGGCGGACCGTCCGGGCGCAGCAGATCGTGCTACCACAACACCTGAGGGTCAAAATCGTCATCGGTCAGGCCTACGTTGAGTTGCAGGTCTTTGAAGCTGTAGGCTTCCTGGAGCTGATGGCGGGCATCGTAGGTGATGACCCGGATGGGGAGCAAGAGTTCGGTGTCGATGTTCCAGTAGCGGTAGCCACCATCCTCCAGGACGCGCATGATCTTGTAGGTTGGCCGGCCGAGGTAGCGCTCGGCGCCCAGATACCGAGCCCGTAAGTCACCCCGGTCGCGGGCCTGGCGGCACTGCACGTAGAGGCGCTTGGTGATGTGGCCGATGCCGGCCTCGGTTATGGGGTGACGGTTTTCCTGCATGGCCTCGGCGCCGGTGGGCGAGAAGGTGAAGATGCTTTCGAAGCCGAAGAGGTCGCCGAGATAGGCGACCATCTTGCCGTCGAAACGACCTTCCTGGTACACCACCTCGCGACCCTTGTGAGGGGCTTCGAGCCAACGCATATGGATGGAGAGTGGTTCCTGGCGCACCTTGAGTTCAATGGTACGAGTGGGGAGCATCCGGCCACCCACGCGCTCGGTCTTCAGGAAGATGCAGGTTGAATCCTGGAGCTCTCCCCGGCGCTGCCAGGCCTGTTGCGCCAGTTCCCAGGGGTCGGGTAGCGGTGAGCCGGACGCGGACTCGGCCGGCTGCTCTCCTGCCAGCAGTGCCGCAAGCACCATCGCCAGCAGAACGACCGTCACCCGCCGACGCAGGACGGTCTTGCTGCGGGCCTCAGGGTCCGAGGATTTTGAAGATGCTGAAGATCTTGTCCTTGTCAAATTGCTTCTCTGTGACCTTGGGGTCGTTCAACTTAATGTTCCTGTACCTGACGTCTTCCAAGACGATGCCGTTCCAGTTGACGGTCTGAATTTTGACTGGGTACCCCCACTCCAGGTCCAGTTCCAGAACGGCTTTGTGGCAGTAGTAGAAGTCCCGTTTGGGTAGTTTGCGGGCAATTCTGATGGTAGGTCGGCCGCCGACCACTCCTCGGCCCAGATACTCGAAGGCCTCGGGTGCGTCACCGGCTTTCTCGGCCAGTTCGCACTGGTCCAGCAGGGAGTCCATCAGCCTGCCCACTCCTGCTTTGGTAATCGGGTGGCGGTTTTCCTTCATCACCACCGGGTCGCGCAGCTCGAAGGAGAAGGGGGGCAGGAGCCGCAGCAAGGGGTGCTTGACCCAGACCTTGTCCTCGTATTTGCCGTGGACGTAGAGGGCTTCGAGCCCTTCGATGGGCCCCTTTTCCCAGTACAGGTAGACGGCCCAGGGGCCGCCCTTCTCACGCACGCGGATCCGAATCCTCTCCCACTTGCTCAGCCCGCCGGGCTTCTCCGATTTGTTCTGTCGGCGCTCCAGCGTGGCTGAAAAGTGCCTGACCTCCCGATGGTAGCGCGCTCGGGCCTCACGCAGGACATCGGGAAACAGGTTGGGTTGCTTCGCCAGGGCCTCCACGCGAGGGTTCGGCTCGGCCAGGCTGTTCGGGGGCGCTGCCATCGCGACCAGACCGAGGAGCAGGCCCACTCGCAGGGGTAGTGGGAGTCTTCGCCGGACCCACCGCAGACCCCCGGCGAACCTGCCGGCGCCGCCGGACACGCTTTCCAGGGCTCTCCATGACATGACGGTCTCCCAAACTGGGTGGACGAATCAGTACTTGAAGCGTTTGCGGAAGAACTTGATCCTCTTGGCTACGTCCATGGCGTTGTGTTTGCAGAACTCGTGGCAGCAGAAGCAACTGATGCAGCGCCGCTTGTCAATGACCGGATAGGGGTCCAGGGTAACCGCCTCCACGGGGCAGTGCCGGGCGCACATGCCGCAGCGGACGCATTTCTCTTTGATGAGTATGGGCTGGCTGACCATGACGTGGGTGAGCAGTCGCGCGGCCAGGGTTTCCACCCAGCCGCCGCTCAGACTGCTCGGGAGTTTGTAGTTGGGCAGTGGGGCCAGGTCACCGTTCAGGGAAAGGTCGTTGGGGTCGATGCTCCCCAGGGCCCGCGCCGCCGCCACCGACAGCAACGGCACCTTCTCGGGCGGAGCTCCCATCAGGGTGGCCACCACGGCGTCGACCTCCACGCCGTTGGTCCCGGCAATGATGACCCCGGCCTCGTAGAGTTCATCGCTGGAAGGGCCCTTGCCCTCCATGGCCACGATGCCGTCCACGACGACGAAATCAGGAGGACGCAGTTGATAAACGTCCACCACCAGTTCGCTGAAGTTCCAGGCCCCCAAGGCGCGCCGGTGCAGTTCCGACTTTTGCCCGCCCACCAGGTGACCGAATGCGTTCTTCACGGCCGCGGTCAGCGTGGTCACCAGGTGGGTCTTCATTTTGGGAACGGTGATGAGCACATCGGCATCCATGACCTGGTGGCTGACCAGTACCTCGTCGACGAAACGGGACTTGATAGGCACGCTGCGGGCGCCCTCACTGAGGTTGACGTAGGTTCCGTTACAGACGGCGAGGATGCCGGCCCGTTGGGCGCACTCAAGGTTGGCCCCGTAGCCGCGCATGCCCGGGTTGTCTCCCACCATGACCTCGCGGGGACCGCGCCGGCGCACTTCCTTCAGCACCGCAGCCACCACGGCCGGGTGGGTGGTGATGTGCCGTTCGACTTCGAAGGGGCCTAAGATGTTGGGCTTGACCAGGACCGACTTCCCGGTCACATCCAGGGGGAGGTCCTCAAAGGCCTGGCGGACGACCTGCTCGACCGTCTCGTAGGAACTCCGGTAGATGGCGACCGTTCCCATGTGCCTACCCAGTCGGTTTCAGAGCGAAGTAGCCGTGCCCCACGATGTCAAAGACCCGCTCCATCGCAATTTCGTAGCCAGCCTCCCCGAACAGAGCGCGCCATCGGTGAGCCGGAAGAATGACCTGGTTGGTCAGTTGATGGAACAGGTGATGCTCCACGAAGGCCGTGGGCCGTCGCCGCAGACGCTCCCGCGACTGCAGACAAAACTCGGCAACCACAAGCGCGCTGCGTGGAAACGCCTCCCTGAGTTCCTCCAAGAGTTTTCGAATGCGACTCTCGCCCTCAGACAGATACTCATGAAAAACGTCGATGGCAGTCAGTGCCTCGACGTCGCCCCAGCGCCGACGAAGGTCACCCACGGCGAACATATCGGCCTGGTGCACCTGTATTCTATGGGCGAAGGCGCTCTCCTGCAACCTCTTTTCCGCATGGGCAACGGCGGCAGCGTTGTTGTCAATGCCAATGCAGCTCACCGGCAGCTCCTGACAGAGGAGGAAAAGGAACTCCAGGTCGCCGCAGCCCAGGTCCAGCACCTGGCGCACACCTAACTTCCGGAGAAGGTCACACATGACCGGAAAGGGAAGTTGGCGGCCGAGTTGGCCGCTGCCCATGGCGATGTACTCACCCCGACGATGCAGGTCCACGCCGACATGCCTTTTCCCGCGCAGCAGTTCCGGCAGGGCCACGAAAATGGGCTCGTAGCCGTAGGCCAGGTCGAAGACGCCCCGGGGCTCGGCCAGCAGAGCGGCCAGCCTCCCAGTGGGGTGACAAAGGCCGTCCTCGAAGCGGGTCAGTCCCAGGGCGTCCAAGTACTCACACAGGCTCTCCAGGATCGCTTCCTGGAGACCTCGCTCCCGGGCGTAAGGAAGGATGGCGAGTCTCCCCCGGCTGAGCAGTCGGTCGAGGAAGCCCTCCTGGGTCAGGGCCCAAAGGATGCGGGTGGTAACGTAGCCACGCAGGTAGGGGAGGGCCCGATCATGGCGGTACTTTCGGCGAACCAGAGCGCGGAGGCCAAACAGTCTGATGAGTTGCCAGAGTTGTTTCAGCGTCTCCTTCACCGGCGAGCGGACCCCCTGGCGTCGAGCGTGGTTCCCATCAGCGCTTGCGTCCCACGAGGATGGAGTAGATGCCCAGGGGTTCGGAGCGGACAGTGAAATTGGTGTAGCCGGCGTCGCTCAGCAGCCGGCGCAGGTGGTCGGGTTCTCGGTAGTTCACGTGAAGTCCCAGCACGGTCCGTAAGAATCGGTCCGAGCCGTGGGCCGGCTGGATGCTGTTGGCCACGAAGGTGCCTCCGGAGGGGGCAGCCTTGTACATGGCCTTGAGCAGGTCGGCCACCTGCTCGTCGGTGAAGTACTCCAAGATGCCCACGGCCACGACGATGTCGGGCTGGACGTCGATGAGCTTATCGATTTCCAGGACGTTGCCCTGGATGAAGGTGATACGGTCGGCCAGGCCCAACCGTTGGGCCAGCTCCAGTCCGAAGCTCACGGCCCCGCCGGAAAGGTCCACCATATAAGCGTGGCTGTCGGAATTCGGCGCAAGCCGCATCGCCTCCATAATGTTGTGACCAGTGCCCGCGGCCACCCCCACGATGTGGATCGGCCCCTGGTGGCTGAAGACGAGTTCGCGCAGTACCCCGCTCACCGAGAAAGCCCTGCCAACGGGGGAACCGAGAACTGGGTGTTTGAAGATGAGTTCGCTCAGCATCCGGGTCACCAGGCGCTTGCGGTTGCGCAGAGCCATGGGAAAGGAACCGTATTTCTGCACCAACTTGTCGATTGCCCCTTGGGCCTCCTGGTCTTCGTAACTGAGACGCATGCATTCCCAACTCCCCGGCTCCCTCACGCAGGCGTCCACCAGGGGGCTGCGGCCGCGCAGCAGCGCCCGCAGCAACCAGCGGGGAAGGATGTAGTTGATCATGGGGTTGATGAACCAGTCGCGCATCACCCGGTTCCCGGTGGTCAACGCTTCGAACTGGATGCCGTCGATCTCAACGTACTTCATGGCCTCAGACCCCCTTCTGCGGGTACGCTCTCGGCCACACAGCCAAGCTCTTGCACGGCCTCGAAGCGCCCGTGGTAGTCTACGTCGGGAACCAGAAAGACGTGCTTCTGCTGTTCCGGATTCCGCAGACGTGTTCGCTCCTCACTCAAGGCCGCGGCGAACTGCTCGGGACGAACGATCCGTACTCGGGGCGGTCCCAGACGACCGCTTTCTCGCTTCTGGGCGTATTCGATGTTGCTCAGACACAATTCCCGCTCCAGTCTCCTCAGGAGCGTTGACCACCGGTTGGGATCGATAGAGCCGTCGGGAGCCAGCAGGAGGTAGTACGGCGGGTCGTCCCAGACGGGCGTCAGTGTCAGTTGCTCCACAGACGGGATGCCGAGACCATCCTGTGCCCGTTGCAGGGAGTAAACAACCTGCCTTTCGGTCAACTTCTCGCCGGTCAGGGAAGAAATGTGCTCCCCTTTGTTGAGGAACTCGATGACAGGCGTCTGCTTGTATCTGTCGACCACCTCGACGTGATCCATGATGTTGTACCGGTAGCACCCGCCCGACGTGGTCAGCACCACGTAGTACCGCTGTCCCAACTCCACCTCGTGGGCCAGAAGCGTGTGTGGATGCTCGCTGTCGACCTCATCTTCCGGGATGAACTCGAAGAACTGGTGCATCAGGTCCAGTACGCCTGCACTCCCGTCGTCGGAGAGTGGAATGCTCATTCTCCCTTCCGAGGCAAGCAGTCCTATGTCGCGTGTGGGTACCGGTCCGAACGCCTCGGCCAGACGGGGCAAGTACAGTGACACTGTGCCACCTTTCCAGACGGCGAGGATCTTGAGCCGGGGCCAGTAGTCCCGGGGCAGCAACCGGCCCTCTCGGTCGAGGAGTTTGGCCAGTCGGCGAGCCCGCCGCGGGCTGGGCCGAAGTCGTCGGCGCAAACGGTCCCGCACCGAATCCGGAATAGAGCACCGTTCGGAGACCCCTCCTTGCTCGATGTCGCGGATGAGTTCCCGGGCTCGTCGATTGCCGATCTCGCTCAGGCGCAGCAGCGTCGAAGGGTTGGGTGTGCAGCAGAAGGTGATGTTGCGGGTCAAGCACAACCGGAGGATCAGGTAGTATTTGCTCTCGGCGTCGTGGACGCGGTTGACGACCGTGGAGGCGGGGTAGAACCAGCGCAGCATCCGTGGCTGCATTTCGGCCATAAGTCCACTGACGGCGCCACATGGGGTTCCCGTCGGAGTCGTCTGCTCGTCGTGCCGGCTGACGATGGTGAGCAGGTCGCCCTCATATGCCAAACGGTGGTCGCGGTAGACACCCCAGCCCCATATGTGCCAACCAGTGCGGTATTCCTTGAGGAAACTCTCAGTGATGGGGATGTACTTGGGCTCGTCGGTGGTCCCGCTGGTCAGGGCAAACATCCGCACCTGCTCGCCGGGGCCGAACAGGGCACCGAACTCACCCCGCCGGACACGATCGATGTAAGGACGAAGGTAGGAGTAGTCGCAGACCGGCACCCGTTGGCGGAAGTTTTCGACCGAGTCGATGTGGGTGAAGCCGTGCCGACGGCCGAAATCGGAGTCGGCGTTGCGGGCCACCTTGGCCAGCAGCACCTGTTCCTGCACCCGCCGGATATCCGAGGCCGCCTGGTCAAAGCGACTGAAGCACTTGCGGGCCCGCAGGCGCACCAAGGCCAAGACCAGGTCCCTCCAAAACACAGCGTCGGCCTCCTCAGTTCTGATTGCTGGACGAGTGCACGGCCACAGGGGTCGGGACGGGCAGACAGGCGGCGACGAACTCGAGGACCCGTTGTTGGTAGCGTTGCCCAGCGACGGTCACGGCCTGGTTGTGCCGCGCCCCCGGAACTATCCAAAGCGCCTTGGGTGGGGCCGCCCGTTCGTGCAACCAGCGGGCCTGATCTGCGCCGACGTAACTGTCGGCCTCACCGTGAATCATCAGCAGAGGACACCGGCGCTCACGCACCGCTTTCTCCACGGGCAAGAACCTCACCCCCAACCGTAGTTCCGAGACCAGCAGCGTCAACTTCTCGTACATCCGGAACACCCACTCGGGCAGGTGGTTGTAGACGAGCCGGACGTCTGCAAAGATGGACACCCATCGGCGCATGTACTCCAACAGTGTCCGCCGGGTGCTGAACAGGCCGTCAGTAACCAGGGCCAGCACCTCCGGGTCCCGGCTGGCCAATGCCGTGGCCGCGGCTCCGCCGCGGGAAATGCCGAAGAGCACCAGTTGCTCACCGGCAAGGTCGCTGCGGGCGCGCACGTACGCCACCGCCGCTTCCAGATCCGCCAACTCCCGCTCCGTCGCCCACTGTCGGGGGACGTAATCGTCCGTGTTCTTGCTATCACCGTGACCACGGAAGTCAAAGGCCAGAACCGCGTAACCTGCCTCCAGGAGCCAGTGGGCATAGGGCCCCGCCGAGCGACGGTCGGCTCCGAACTCAGGGCAGAAGACCACCACCGGCGGACGCTCACCTCTGGCCGGGCGCGCCAGGGTGCCCGCCAGCTCCACACCGTCCCCCGTGCGCAGTATCAGTTCCTCGCCTTCGAAGCGCTGTTCTTCGTCGGGGGTGCTGCGCACCACGACTCCCAGGAAGAGGTTGACGACGATGCGCAGGTAGCGCTGCCAGACCCAGGCCACGAAGCCCACGCCCGATATGGTGACCAGCAGGGCGATCTTCCAGAACACCCTCGTTACTCCTCGAACCGACGCAGGATCAGGCTGATATTCTGTCCTCCGAAACCGAAGGAATTGCTCATGGCCGTTCGTACCGTCCCTCGACGAGCTTGGTTGGGCACGTAGTCGAGGTCACAGTTGGGGTCGGGTGTCTCGTGGTTGATCGTCGGGGGGATGATGCCGTCACGGATGGCCAGCAAGCAGATGATGGCTTCGACGGCGCCGGCGGCCGCGATCAAGTGACCCATCATCGACTTGGTGGAACTGAGCGGAATGCGGTGGGCCAGGTCGCCGAAGACGGCCTTGACCGCTTTGGTCTCCACGCGGTCGTTGACCTCGGTAGAGGTCCCGTGAGCATTGATGTAGTCGATCTGGTCGGGAGTAAGTCCGGCGTCGGCCAGCGCCGCCCGCATCGCCGCCTCGGCTCCCCGCCCTTCCGGGTGACTGTCGGTGATCCGGAAGGCGTCGGCCGTGCTCCCGTAGCCGAGGAGTTCACCATAGATGTGGGCGCCGCGTCGGCGGGCGTGTTCCAGTTCTTCAAGGACAACCATTCCGGAGCCCTCTCCCAGAATGAAACCCTCACGGTCCAGGTCGAAAGGCCGACTGGCCTGCTTCGGATTGTCATTGTAACTTGTGGCCAGGGCGGTGAGCAAGTTGAAACCGGCCATGCCCAGGGGGTGAATCATGGAGTGGCATCCTCCGGTGACCATGACCTCGACGTCACCTCGACGGATGACCTCACCGGCTTCACCCAGGGCCTGGCTGCTGGCGGCGCAGGCGGTGAGGCAGTTGGAGTTGTAGCCCTGGGCGCCGACGAACTCGGCCACATAGCCAGCGGGCATGTTAGGCTCTTGCTCCAGCTCGGCCACGGCATTCAGTTGACGGAGGCCGTTGGCCAGGAAGTCGGCCACGTCCACGTGGTCGCCCTTCCAGTTGTTGACCACCAGGGCGGCGAACTTGAGGAAGTCCATGGCCCCCTCCCCGGAGCCCAGGTAGACGCCCGTTCGACGAGGGTTGGGCGAAGGACGGGGCAGACCGCTGTCTCGATAGGCTTCGGCCGCAGCGGTTAGGGCAAAGCATTCGTTGCGGCCCACGTAGTCGCGGCTGGCCAGTTCCGGCACGTGGTCGGCCAGGTCGTATGTGGGAACCTGGGCGGCGATGGCGGTGGGGTAGGTGCTTGCATCGAACAGGCGAATTCGAGAGATGGCGCTCCGCCCCAGTCGCAGCCCCTCCCAGGTCGATTCGACGTCGAGACCCAAGGGTGTCACCATGCCCATGCCAGTGATTACCACCCGCCTTCGTTGCCGACCGTCTCCCATCACCCCCCCCGCTCCTGTCTTGTGGGGACCTTCATTTCGGAGGCCCCCCGACCAGCAAAGCCGCGCTCTGGCCGCCGAAACTGAAAGTGTTAACCATGGCCAGGGTCACCTCCGCCTGGGTCGCTCCGCCGGTCACCAGGTTCACGGCACACTCGGGGTCCGGCTCACGACAGTGAAGGGTCGCCGGTACCACCCCCTCAGTGAGAGCGAGACAGCAAGCAGCCACCTCCAGACCTCCAGCCGCTGCGCTCACGTGCCCGGTCATGGGCTGCAGCGCGGTGACCAGCGGCCGGGCGTTCGTTGACCCAAAGACCTTGCGGATGGCCCGGGCCTCCGCCGCGTCCGTCTCTGGGAGCCCCAGTCCGTGGGCGTAAACCACGTCCACGTCCTCCGGTCCGACCCCGGCATCTTCCAGGGCGGAACACATGGCCAGTTCGCCTCCTCCCCGGCTGTGTTGACGGATCTCCCCGGGTTCCCAGGCCGAGCCGAAGCCCACGATCTCTCCCAGAACCCGGGCTCCGCGCTGGTGAGCGTGCGCCAGTTCCTCCAGTACCAGACACACCGCCCCTTCCCCGACCACGAAGCCGTCCCGTCGGCGATCGAAGGGTGAGGGCGTCTCGCTCTGGCGGTGGCTGAGCCAGCCCAGCAGTTCGTAACGCAGGAGGTTCAGGGGAGTGATCTTGCCGTCGGCCCCTCCGGCCAGGCAGACGTCGGCGCTCCCGCGGGTGATGATGCGGGCGGCCTCGCCGATGGCCAGGGTCGCGGAGCAGTCACCGGCGGTGACGCTGTTGTTGGGGCCCCGGCAATCGTAGAAAATGGAGATGTGGCAGGCGTGCATGTTGGGCAGGTACTTCAGGAGCCAGAGGGGGAAGAGGTTGGCCATGCCCTCGCGGCCGAACCGTTGGAGGTCAAACTGGTTCTCCTCGTCCAGCGCGCAGGTGAAGGCCGCTCCCAGTTCATCGATGTCACTGGTTATGAGCCCGGCGCCGAAACTGACGCCGGTGCGGTCCGGGTCCAGTTGGCCCTCCAGAGCAGCGTCTTCCAGAGCCAGTTGGGCGGAGCCGGTGGCAAGTTGGATTTCCCGACACATCACCTTGACGGCCTTGCGCTGGGCGACGAGTTTCCGGGGGTCAAACCCCTTGACCTCGGCCACCAGCCGCGCGGGAAACTCACCGAGGTCGAGACTGCTGGGAGGGGCGATGCCCGAGCGTCCTTGGCGGAGGCCCTGCCAGTAGGCGTCGCGGCCCAGGCCTGCGGCCGAGGCCACTCCGATACCCGTAATGACCACGCGGCGAGTGTTCACGGGTGCTCCAAATCCTGTAAGTAGAGTTGTGGGGCAAGAGCGGAGGCGGTCACGACGGTGCCGAATCGGCGTCCGCTTCCGGGGCTTCCACCTCAATGGCCTCGCTAATTCGCAGCAACTGCATCAGGTCTTCGGTGAAGACGAAGTTCCCTTCGGGCGCCGACACCAGCTTTGACCGGTCCAGGTTGACAAACATGATAGTGGCCGTAGCCACCTCCCGACCATCGACCGTGCAGCGACAGCCGAGACGGGAGCCCTCTTCCCGGACCCCCAGCAGTTCGGCCTCGACGAGCATCTGGTCGCCCGGAAGCACCGGATCACCAAACGTGGCCCGCTCGATTTTGGCCAGGATGACCTCGTGCTTCCAATCGTCGGTGTAGCCGGCCAGCACCCCAGCCGTCTGGGCCATGGACTCAATCACCAGTGCGGCAGGCATCCTCGGGTAGTACGGACTGAAGTCGTGCAGATGTTCCTCCGCCAGGGTCACGTTTTTCACCGCCTTGGCGAAGGCGCCCTTCTTCAGGGACAGGAACCGATCAACCCACATCCAGCGCAATGGCCCGCTCCTCCTCGTGCCCCATCCTCACAACGGGGCTCAAGCCTCCTGGGCGTTCAGCCGCTCGGACACGTAGTTGACGATCATGCCCACGGTGAAGAGTTGACCCAGTTCGGAGACCAGGGGGTTGGCTTCGAACTGGCTCAGGTCCGCATGGGGCATCTTCTCCCGCAGTACACCCAGCCCCTCATCGGTGAGTTTGCCGTCTTTGACGTACTCGGGGCTGGAGAGCAGGTTCTCCGGGAACAGGTCGCCACGGGGGATCTTGATGCCGAACGCCTTTTCCAGACGGAAGACGATATCCAGGAAGTCGATGGATTCCGCGCCCAGGTCCTCGGTCAGCGAGGCCGTCAGTGTCACCTCCTCCTCTTCCACACCCAGGGCGTCGACCATGCTCTCAGTGACCCTGTTGAGGATTTCGTCGTGATCAGGCATCCAGTCCGCCTCCTTCAGTCACCTCTTGCTTATCTCCTTGTGGTCGAGCCGGGCTCACCAGGTCGGGCCAATGCTCAGCCCACCGTCCACGGTGATGACCTGCCCAGTGATGTAATCGGCCGCCGGGGAGGCCAGAAACAGCACCACCTCGGCGATCTCCTGCGGCTCGGCGTACCGCCTCAGAGGTATCATCTTCTTGATGGCATCCTTGGTCAGGGTGCGCACGTTCTTGCTCAGTGAGGTAACCACCACCCCCGGGGCCACGGCGTTGACGGTGATGTTGCGTTTACCCAGTTCCAGAGCCAGTGCCCGGGTGAAGGCGTTGATGCCGCCTTTGCTGGCGGCGTAGTTGGCCTGTCCCCGGCCGCCACTGGCGCCGGCTACCGAACTGAGGTTTATGATCTTGCCGCTGCGCTGACGAAGCATGACCAGGGCCGCGGCTTTGCTGAAGTTATAGACCCCGGTGAGGTTGACCGAAAGCACGAGGTCCCAGTCCTCGGGAGACATGGTCAGGACCAAGGTGTCACGGATGACACCGGCGTTGTTGATGAGGATGTCCACCCGACCAAACTCTTCCTGGGCCGTTTTGACGACGCGTTCCGCTTCCTCGTACTTACGGACGTCGGCCGTCAGGGCCCGGACCTTACCTCCCGCCTCAGTCACCTCCCGGGCCAGCCGTTCAGTCTCGTCGTCCAGGGAGATGTCGCAGAAGACCACGGCGGCACCTTCCTGGGCCAGTCGACGAACGATGGCCGCGCCGATACCCCGACCGCCCCCGGTCACCACCGCAACCTTCCCTTCCAGAAGCATGTTCTCCCCGCTCCTCTCCCCTTGCTCTTCACCCGCGCAGCGGATGCATGCCCGCCCGCAGGCTCCGTCGGTGCAGCAGGTTGTACTTGAACTGAGCCAGCAGCCGGATGCCCGAGGTCCGGGGTGGCAGCAGTCGCCGCAGAATCGACGGCAGAGAATAAAACTTCCGGTACAGCCGCCAGAAGCCCTCTTCCAACTGCTCGGGCGTCATCTTGGTCGGCTGGATGATCGCTTCATCGCCGTTGTATCGCGACCAGTCCGTATGGGACAGGCGGCCGGCCTCCTGCAATCGCTTGAACAGCACCGTACCCGGTGCCGGCGTAAGGATAAAGAAATATGCCAGGGGGATGCGTAAGTCCACCAAAAACCGGTAGGTCTCCTCGAAGACCTCAGGCCCGTCACCGTCCAGCCCCATGATCATGCTCACCATCGGCGAGATGCCAACCTGGGCCATCTTGGTGAGCAGTTCGTGGTATTCCTCGACCTGGTTGCAGACCTTGTGCACCGACTCCAGGCTCTCGGGGTTGATGCTCTCCACACCTACGAACATCGAGAAGCAGCCCGCATCGTGGGCTGCTTGCAGCAGTTCCTCATCGCGGGCCACGGTAATGTTGCACTGACACCCCCAGAGCAAATCCAGGGGTTTGAGTGCCTGGAAGAGCTTCAGGGCGTAAGTGCGCTGGGCGGCGATGTTGTCGTCAATGAAGAAGATGTACTTGGAGCCGGTGGCCTTGATGTCCCGGATGACGTGCTCCACCGGCCGGTGGCGGTAACTGCGGCCGAAGAACTCTTGCACCGAACAAAAGTCACAGCTCATCGGGCACCCTCGGGTGGTCTGCACCGGCCACACTCTCATGGAGTACTTGTACGTTCGCAGCAGCTCGTAGCGTGGCGTCGGAAGTCTGCTCAGGTCGGCCAGGTGGTCACTCATGTAGATGGGCTTCAGTCGGCCCCCCCGGAAATCCTCGACTACCTCAGCCCAGATCTCGTCGGCTTCGCCGACGACCACGGCGTCAGCGTGCTCGGCCGCTTCCTCGGGCAGGAGGGAGGCGTGGAAGCCGCCGATGACTACCTTCTTTCCTCTGGCCCGGAAGCGGTCGGCGATCTGGTAGGCCCGGGGGCCCTGCGGGGTCATGGCCGAGATGGCCACCAGATCACAGAGGTCCTCCTTGGCAGCGTCCTGGTAGAAGTCGTTACAGATCTCCACGTCGAAATCACTGGGGGTCAGCGCCGCCAGCAGGGGCAGGGCCAGACCCGGGTAGGGGAGGCGCCCGGGCCGAAAGACACGGCCGTCGGGGAGCAAACTTGACGCCTGTATCAGCAGCAGCTTCATCGAATCAGTTCCGCTTCGGCGCCGGCCCGATCATGTGTTTACAGTTGTGTCCCGGTCCGCCAGCGCTCGGCCACCCAACGCATGAAACCGTTGCTTGGCTGACTCGATGAGCCGCTCGTCAGTGCGCTGGTAACGGGGGTCGCGGTCGCACAGGTTGTAGTATCGCAACCGGAATCGACCGCTGACCGCGGCCTGCGTCGCCACCGTGCCCTGACCGGAGAACAGGGCTTGGTTCTCTTCCCACTTGAGGGATCGGACCACGACCTCCAGGGTGTTGCCCGGGGTGACAAAGCGACCGTACTTGACGTTGCGCACCTCGGCCAGGCACACCAGTGAGTAGCGAAAGTTGGTCTTGAGCCGCACCAGCCAACACCCCGCTTCGACCAGGGCCTCCAACATCATCACCCCGGGCATCACCGGGTATCCGGGAAAGTGGTCCCGCAGGTACTCCTCGGCCAATGACAGGTTCTTGGTGGCCCGAATGACCCGGCCGCCGTCCAGCTCCACAATCCGGTCGAGCAGAACGAAATCCATGATGCTTATGAGCCTTTGTCTCGGGGCCAGCAGGAGCGGCCTGCGCTCCGACACCTCATCCGCTGAGCAGCAACTTGCCCAGAATCTTAATACCGTTTTCCTGTCCCGCTGTCAATCACGAAAAGCCCCTTTGCGCCCACTGCCGCAGCATCGCCACACCCGCCGAGAGCGTCTCCTCGCTGGCGGCGAAAGAGAGGCGGAAGTGGCGGTGACGCTCGGAAAAGACACTTCCCGGGATAATCAGGAGGTTGTGCTCGATGGCTGCCGTGACAAACTCCTCGTCCGTCCCCCGGGGCACGCGGGGAAAGAGGTAGAACGCACCTTCGGGCCGAGTCACCTGGTAGCAATCGGCCAGGCCCTCGTAGATGAGGTCGCGCTTGGCCCGATAGTCGCTGCGAATCTGCTCCACGGGCAGTTTTAGGGCCGCCAGGGCCGCCTCCTGCATGGGGGAGGGCGCACACACGAAACTGAACTGCTGCAGTTTGGTCATCTCCTGGATAATGACCTGAGGGCCGGCGGCGTACCCCACCCGCCACCCGGTCATGCCGTAACTCTTGGAAAAACCGTCCAGCAGGAGCAGTTGGTCGGTCCACTGAGCGGGGCTGTGGTGGGGGCCGTCGTAGACGAAGTCGTGGTAGATCTCGTCGCTGATGAGAAAGAGCCCGTGTTCGCGAGCGAACTCCGCCGCTGTACGGAGTTCCTCTGCCGAATAGACCGCCCCGGTAGGGTTGGCCGGGCTGTTGAGTATGAGGAGTTTGCTCCGCGCTCCCAGAGCCGCCTCCAAGGCCTCCCGCCGCAGGCGGAAGTCGGGATAGGTATCCACAAAACTGGGCACACCTCCGAAGAGATTGACCAACTGCTTGTAACTGACGAAGTAGGGGTCGGGAATGAGCACCTCGTCGCCTGGGTCCACCAGAACCAGCAGCGCCAGCATCAGCCCTCCGCTGACCCCGGCGGTCACCATCACGTCTTCGGGTTCCCAGCCCGTCCGTGCTGTGAGTTGTTGGCGGATGCTCCGACGGAGTTCGGGGATGCCCTGGGTGACGGTGTAACGGTTGTGACCTTTGCGAATGGCGGCGATTGCCGCCTCCTTGACCCGTTCGGGCACGTCGAAGTCAGGCTGGCCGATGCTCAGGTTGACCGGTCGCTCCAACTTCTGTGCCAGGTCGAAAACGCGACGAATGCCCGAGATCTCGATACCAGCTAACCGCCGAGCAATGAACTTCTCAGGAGCAAGGGACACGCTGGTTCCTCGGAGGTGTGCGGCTCATCTCAAGACGCGGGGCTTTCGTCGCCGGGTTCGCCGGCCGCCGTCTCAGCACCCTCAGGGGTACCCTCGAGGGCTGCTTCGGGCTTGGCCTCTTTGGTCTTCTTCTTGCCGCGGACTTTTCGGATGCGCAGCGAGACCTTGGGCAGCCCGAAAATGGACTCGCCCGGCTGCCACCGGCCTTCCTGCTCGAGCATCAGCAGGCGCTCCTCCCGGGAAAGGACATTTCGCCGGCGAAGCAGCTGCCCTTTGGTCTTCAGGCTCTTGTCAACAGCCACTCGGACTACTCCTCTTGCGGGCTCTCCCGGTTAGCGCAGTTGGTTGATGTAAGCAGTCCTGAAGTCCGGGCTGAGTTCCCGCACGCGCTTCAGCGCGAGTTTGGCCACCGCGTTGTCGGCGGTGGGCAAGCGGCCCACACAGACGCGGTACTGGTTGCCGATCCGAACCACCATTACGTCCGGAATGCCCTCGCTGAGCAGGCGGGACTTCAGTTCTTCCGCCGCCCCGACCTTGCCAGCGCCGTAGGTGGCGACCTGTACTGTATACACGGCCGCCTGAGCCACCTCTGGTTTGCTCGGTGTCGTAGGCGTCCGGCCTGGGGGTACCGCCCCAGGCAGTGCCGCCCGCCGACTCTCCGCGGTCGGTGCGCGAGCCCCGGCCGCTGGCACCTGCTCGCCGGCGACAGCCGGCGCGACCTTCTTGGCTCCTCCGGAGACCCGACCCAGGAGGAATGCTAAGACCGCCAGCACCAGGACGCCCACGACGACCACTGCGACCATCCGGGCGCTGATCCTGACGATCAGACAGGGGAACTCTCCCAGGGTGACCTGCCTCGGCCCCGTTGGGGCCCCCGCCGACGGACGGTCCGCCTCCATCGGGGGCCGGGGCCGGGGCCGGAGGCCCTGCTCCCCCTCGCCCATCTCAGCTGCGCGAAAGGCCTCCAGCAGGTGAGGAGATCGACGGAGCTTTGCCATGACCATCCTCCACGCGCGAAATACACAAACCCGTAAGGCAACCCCGTTGCACCCTGTCCACTGAGCTCCTTGATGATACCCGTCCCCTGCAGATTAGTCAAACGATTTCTGCTGAAAGTACCGTGGTTGGTCTTCGCGCTTTCGCGCCCGTCTCTTGCCGGCCCGCTGGGAGGCCCCTGCGCCGCGCGAGAGGTGCTCGTTGGTAGGCAACTCGCCGCAGGTCAGGCATTCCTGCCTGACCCACCCCGGGCGGACACGCATGTCCGCTTGCCCCCCGTACTTGTAGGCGCCTTGACATCGCCGCCCGCGTGGGGCTATGGTTTACGTTGGTCGGGCGTTGGCGCCCCGAGGCTGCAGGCCGATGATTGGGAAAGGAGCAGGCGGCGGTGACAGGACCTTCCCAGACGGTTCGGGTGACCCTCCAACCCGAGGGTAGGCGGGTGCGTATGCCCCGAGGGGTCGCCCTTCTGGAAGGCGCCCGGCAGGCTGGCCTGGAGATGGCCTCACCGTGTGGGGGTATGGGCACCTGTGGTGGTTGCCGGGTGAGGGTGGAGTCGCCTGGGGTTGCCGTCACCAGCGCGGACGCCAGGTTCTTTGACCACGAGGAACTGGAGGAGGGGTGGCGGCTGGCCTGTCAGCTGCGCCTGAAGCAGAACCTGGTGGTCACCGTGCCGCGGGGGACCCGAGCCTTCGACCAGAAAATCCTGGAGGCCGGCATCGCCGCCGAAATCCGCCTGGAGCCAGCTGTCCGCCGGGTGAGAGTCGGGCTGGAGCCTCCGGACCTGACGGATCTCGCCAGCGACCTCGACCGACTGCAGCGGGGCCTGGAGCAGGCTGGCATGGCCTCGGTCAGCGTCCCGCACGACATCCTCCAGTGTCTGCCGGAGACACTTCGCGCAGCCGACTTCCAGCTCGCGGCTACGGTGGTGGACGGCCGGCTGGCCGCGCTGGAGCCCGGCGGGGTCTCCCGGGCTCCTTTGGGTGTGGCTGTCGATGTCGGCACCACGACCGTAGTGGGGATGCTTCTGGACTTGGAGACGGGGCAGGAACTGGCCGTGGCCAGCGCCACCAACCCCCAGGTCGCTTACGGTGACGACGTGGTCAGTCGCATCAACTATGCGCAGACGCAGCCGAGCGGCCTACGGACCCTCCAGCGTGCGGTCGTTGGGTGCGTCAACGACATCATCGGACGGCTCTGTCGTCAGGCCCGGGTGCGTCGGCGGGACGTCTACGAAGTGGTGGTGGTGGGGAACACCACCATGAGCCACCTGCTCCTGAGCGTCGATCCCCAGTTCATCGCCCAGGCTCCCTACGTGGGGGTCTGGCGGGAAGGCCGGAACTTGCCGGCCCGCCTGGTGGGCGTGCGCATCCACCGTCGGGGTCAGCTCACAGTGCTGCCCAATATCGCCGGGTTCGTGGGGAGTGACACGGTGGGGGTGGTGCTGGCGACGGGGCTGATGGACAGTGAGCAGGTCGAACTGGCCATCGACATCGGCACCAACGGAGAAATGGTTCTCGGCTCCAAGGGACGGCTCGTCTGTTGCTCGACGGCGGCCGGCCCCGCTTTTGAAGGCGCGCGGATCCGTTTCGGTATGCGGGCTGCATCCGGAGCCATCGAACGGGTCTCGATGGTGGAGGACGTGGAGCTTGAGGTCATCGGGGCGGCCGATCCCGTGGGACTGTGCGGCACGGGGCTCATCGACACGGTGGCCGAACTGGTTCGCCTGGGGGTGGTGGACACGGGAGGTCGACTTCGCACGGCCGAGGAACTGGAGCAGGTGCCTGAGCCGATCCGCCGGCGGGTTCGGCGGCACGATGATGGGCTCATCTTTGTCCTGGCCACTCCGGACGACGGGGCAGCCGAGGACATCTACCTCACGCAGCGGGACGTCCGGGAGGTGCAGCTGGCCAAGGGGGCCATCGCCGCCGGGATTCAGATTCTGAAGCAGGAGTTGGGCGTGACCGATGCGGACATCAGTCGTGTCTTTCTCGCCGGCGCTTTCGGGAACTACATTCGACGTGATATGGCGCTACGTGTCGGACTGCTTCCTCAGGTGTCGCTGGAACGGGTGGAGTTCGTGGGTAACAGCGCCGGCACCGGGGCCAAACTGGCGCTGTTGAGTACCGCAGCCCGTCGCTCTGCGGAGCGCATTTCGCAGGCCGTGGAGTACCTGGAGTTGGCGGCCCGACCTGAGTTCCAGCAGGCCTTCGTGCAGGCCTTGTTCTTCCCCAGCCCGAAGACTTGAGCCCCGGACGAGACGGATGGGTGGGCGGGAGCGGCACCCGCAGGTCGCTTACTCGGGGAGCCGGTCGTCCTCACGACCTTCTTGGAATTCACTTTCCGTTTCGCTCAGCATGCGGCGGACTCGGCGCTCACCTTCGCTAAGCCTCGTGCCCCGTACCCGATCCATCCTCATGGCCAGAAGGATGGTGGCCACTGCCGCCACCACGGCCACCACCGCCACGAGAATGTAGAGGACGTTCATGAAACTCTCAGGGTCAATGGGCTGGGCCGACGCCGGGGTGGGACCGGGAACGGCCCCCTCACCGCCGACGACCTCCTGGGCCAGAAGGTGGGGCGCTCCCAGCCACAGGACTCCGAGCAGGGCCACCACGCTTAGCAGGTTCTTGCTGGCTGACATCATTTGCTCCTCTCCGGTGAGCTTGACCCCGTCTTGTCGCTCTATCGGCTACTACCATACAGGCGACGCCTCGCCGGAACAAGCGGCCAAAGGACCTCGGTCACTCAGGCTCTGGGTCGTCACCTGGGGGAGGTCCCTTCTCGGCCTCGCCATTTTCGGACATAATCCGCTCGATGTCCACTTCCGCCAGCGTCTCTTCCTTCACTTCCCACCAGAGGTCTTTGAGTTGCGTGGGCTTACGGCGCTTCCGACTCGGCAAGCGGCGCCGCCTCCAGTACACCGTCAGAAGTATGAGGGCGAGCAGGAACGCTACCAGCAGGAGGGCCAGAATGACCATCCCCGCGAGCGCCGCGCGCCTCTGCTCAATCTTGCGCTGGGCTTCGTCCGATTCCGTCTGCGACGGTGCCACCGTTTGCTCACGGGACAGTTGCGGGGGTGACGGCTCGGCATCGTTGCCTTGGGAGCCAGACTGACCCTGACCGCATGCTTGTCGGGCAAGGCCGACCACCGTGACCATGAGAACACATACCAGGAAGCGGTGCACCGGAGTCTCCTTGTTCCGCAGCCGACTACTATTCAATTATAGGGGACTTGGCAACGCCGTCAACTCTGAGCCGCCAGAACCTGGCTCCCGTCGCCGGGGTCAGTCAGGCAGGAATGCCTGACCTACGGAAAGCCCGAACCGTGACAGTACCCACCCGCCGGCTGGCGGGTCGCTCAACCTCTGCGCACGACCACTTGCCTCTTCAGCACAGCAGGCTATAATGTGACTTGAGCGAGAATGTGACTTGAGCGGGAAGGACCGAACGTTTGGCTGGAGGGTACCGGGTGCGCTGGTGGAAGGTCGGACTCCTGTTGGCCATGGTGATGGGCCTCGGCGCCTGTCGGCAGCAAGAAGGCCCGCGGCTTGCCTGTCAGGGGCACCTGGTTGATTCCCTCGAGGAAGAGTTGGAGGCCCCACCAACCGAGCAGGATCAGGAGCGGCTCCAGGCGCTCCTGGAGGAGTTGCGGCAGGAGTTCAAGGAGCAGGAGCGCATCCGGGAGCAGCAGAGCCGGGTTATCGAAGCCCTGCTCAAGCGCCTCGAGAAAGCGTCGCCCAGCGGTCACCTCCCGCTGCGGACGGGGCCGGTAGTGGTCGAGGTTCAGTTTAGTTTCGATACCCTTCCTCGCGACCGGGACGGGGACGGCACCCAGGATTACCTCTACGTGACCGTCTGGCCGAAGGACGGAGCCCGGGACACGGTCAAGGCCGTGGGGACCATGCGGTTCGTGCTCAGTCGGCGACCGCCTTTTGACTTCGGTGTGCGTGGCGAGGTTCTTCAGAGTTGGCGGCGGGAGCCTGAGGCCGTCGATGAGGCCTGGCAGGACGCCTGGGTCTTCGACGGCCACCATTTCGAACTGACCCTGGAGGAGGGGGCGAGGGCAGCCGGCAAGGTGGTTTTGGAAGTGAGTTACATCGGTGCTGACGGTCGGGAACTCACGGCCAAGAAGGCACTGGAATTCTAAAAGTTCGGGGCGGCTTGCCGAGCCTACTTGGCCTCTTCGGCGGCAGGTGGCGGGACGACGCGCAAGCGTTTGGTGGCCGTGAACTCCCGGCCCGAGAGGACGACGAAACTCGTTTTGAGGATAGGTTCGGTGGTTGTCGGCGCCGAGTCGCGCCAGGCCAGTTTGAAGCGATAGCATCCGGGGAAGGTCTGCCAGGACTCAGCCGCCTGGGCGGCGGGGATGTGCCAAGTCATTATCAGCGCGCGCTCTGAACGATTGAGGTCAAAGAGTTCGAAGGTGCAGTCCCCCGCTCGCTTGACCGTGTCGCCTGACCGGTCCAGCGGATAAAGGTAGATGATAACGCCGTCGTCGCCGGGCTGGCCGTCCCAGTCGGTCGCACCGGTGAGCATTCCCAGGGCAAGGGAGGCCACTTCAAAGTCCCGCATCGGCTCTGCGCTCGGCTGACGTTCGCTGGTTGGGGGAAGGGGGTCTAACTCCAACGGCGCCAGCGGTGAGGCCCGACGAGCGCGGGTCAACTCGTCGGCCAGGGCGTTGGTACGGGTGTCCAGCTCGTCAAATCGGCGGCCGAGAGCCTCCAGGGAGACAGTGACTTCTTGGAGTTGGGCCTGAACCTGCTGGAGTTGTTCGCGCTGGGGGCTGGGCGACGCGGACCGTCGAGGCGGCCCCATGCAGCCAGCCAGCAAGCCCCACACCAGCAGACAGGCAATAAGTCCATGCGGCCCGGGACGTTTCACCGGAGACCCCCACGAGCAGAACCAAGATATCCACAGTAGGCTGGACTACTCCACGTCATCGCCAGAATACGATACTCACCCCAGGAGTCAACTGAAAAACGGATGGCGGTGACTTTGAGCGCCGGGGGAGAATGGGAGTGGAGAGGGCTTCTGGGAAAATTTCCCTTGAAAACCGGCCTACGTGGGGGGAAGATGAAAGATGTCCGCAGGTGATGCCTGGCGGCGCTTGCGGTGCGGGTGTAGCTCAGCTGGTAGAGCACAGCGTTGCCAACGCTGCTGTCGTGGGTTCGAGTCCCATCACCCGCTCCATTCTTTGACACTTCCGCGCGGGGAGTTGACGTGTGACAGAACCAGAAAAGACCACCGAAGCGACAGCGGCTCAGATCGAAATCGAGGAACTGGGGCCCTGCAAGCGCCGGCTCACCGTTCGTGTCCCCAAGGATACCATCCAGGCGGAAGTGGCCCGGAGTTTCGACGAGTTAACGGACAAGGCCGTGGTGCCCGGGTTCCGCCGGGGTCGAGCGCCCCGCCGACTACTGGAGGCCCGCTTCGGCGAGGCCGTCCGTGAACAGGTCAAGGAGCAGCTCATCACCCGCAGTTACCAGGAGGCCCTCGAAGAACACCGTCTGGAGCCGGTGGGCACCCCCGACGTCGAAAACGTCGAGTTCGACCCCGAGGCAGAACTCAGCTACGACGTAACCCTGGAAATCAAGCCCATCTTCGAGGTGGGGGAGTATGAGGGCCTCGAACTCGAGAAGCCTACCACGGACTCGACCGAAGAGGAACTGGTCCAGGCCCTGGACAGGCTCCGGGACCGGGAGGCCCGCTACGAGACTGCTGAGGGGGCGGCGTTCGGCGACGGGTGTCTGGCCGTGGTCGATTGCGAGGTGACCATCGACGGTGAGTCCTATATCCGCCGCGAGCAAACCGAACTCATCGCCGGGCAGGAAAACTGGCTCCGCCTGCTCTCCGACGAGGTCAACGAGCCACTGATGGGCAAGGCCGCGGGCGACGAGGTGACCTTCTCCACGGTGATCCGTCCCGACTTCCCTGAGGAAAGCCGCCAGGGCAAGGTGGCTGAGGTGCGGGTGAAGTTCTACGAGATCAAAGAACGCCGGGTGCCGGAGGCCGACGATGAGTTCGCCCGCAGTCTGGGGACCGAGGGGCTGGACGAGCTCAAAGAGCGCATCCGCACCGAACTGGCTCGCCAGAAGGAGGCCGAGGCGCAGGCCTCTTTGCGCCGACAGGTCGGCGATCGGCTGTTAGAGAAGTTCGACTTCGAACTGCCCGGGGAACTGCTCCAAGAGCACGCCGAGGATGTCCTTCGTCGTCAGCGTCTCGACCTCCAGTACCGTGGCGTTCCTCTGGAGGAGATTGACAAGCACACCGGCGAGTTGGAGGAAGCCTCCCAGGAGCGGGCCGAGCGGCAGTTTAAACTGTTGTTTATCCTGGAAAAGATCGCCGAGAAGGAAAAGGTTTTTGCCACGGAGAACGACTTGGAGAACGAGATCGGTGTGCTGGCCTCCAACTACCAGGTTCGGCCGGCGCGGATGCGGGCCGAGTTGCAGCGTCGGCGGATGCTCAGCGAACTCCGCATCCGCATCCGTGAACGGAAGACCATTGACCTTCTCTTGTCCAAAGCGAACGTCGTGGAGACGACTCCGGCGAGTGCGGACGAGCCCGCCGAACCCCAGAAGGAACCTGAGTCCCCGGACGCTCAGGAGCCCAGTGAAGAGGCTGCCGGGGACGCTGAGGAGTGAAGTTCCATGGTTTCCATCCCCTATGTCATTGAAAAGACCGGTCGTGAGGAGCGGGTCTACGACCTTTTCAGCCGACTGCTAAAGGACCGCATCGTCTTCCTGGGCAGCGAGGTCACCGACGTCTCGAGCAACATCGTCATCGCCCAGTTCCTCTTTCTGGCCAACGATAACCCCGAGGCCGACATCAACTTCTACATCAACTCCCCGGGTGGCTCGGTGACCGCCGGGCTGGCCATCTACGATACCATGCAGTACGTGCCCCCTGACGTGGCTACCTACGTCGTCGGCCAGGCCGCCTCACTCGCCGCCGTGCTGCTGGCTGCGGGCGCCCCGGGCAAGCGCCACGCCCTGCCCAACTCACGTATGGTGCTTCACCAGCCCTGGACCACGGGCATGGCCGGGACCGCCAGCGACATCGCCATCCATGCCGATGACCTGGTCAAGGTCAAAAAGAAACTGGTCCAAATCCTGGCTAAGCACACCGGCAAGAGCGAAGAGGAAGTCGAGCGTGACACCGACCGCGACTTCATCCTCTGGCCTGAAGACGCCAAGAAATACGGACTGGTCGATGAGGTGCTGACGGCTCCTCTCAAGGTCGCCGCCCCTGACAAGGGGAAAAAGTAGCGCCCGGGCTCTTCTTTCCTTGGCCTTCTCACTTGAACTTCTCACTAAGCCAAGGTGCGCAAGCGAGAACAGTAACGGGTTCAAGTTCAAGTTCAAGTGTAAGTGAGGAGGGGAAGCCAAGGGTGCTCGCTGGCTCGCACCTTGGCTTCAATGGGCCGGGGCTGAGGGCTGTGGTGAGCGTGGTCGCCAGGCACGAGGCGGGAGGCAGGGGTCGTGCGAAAGGTCAAACTGGAAGAACTGTTCCCCGATGAGGTGCGCGCGGCGCTGGCCGAGCGGCCCCTGGCCTACGTACCCATCGGCCAGTTGGAACGCCACGGGCCTCACTGCGCCATTGGTCTGGACGGCCTCAAGGCGCACGAGATCTGCGTGCGCTGCGCCGAGCGGACCGGCGGCGTGGTGGTGCCGGCGACCTACTGGTCGGTGGGGGAGTGGACCAACGACGAGACCGTCGGCGACCTGGAGCCCGAAACCATAGAGGCCCTCTACTACCAGGTCTTTCGGGGCCTCAAGCAACTCGGAGCCAAGGCCGTTGTGGCCTTGACCGGGCACTATCCTCAGAACCAGGTCACCACTCTGAAGTCTGCGGCCGGCCGGTTCCAGGCCGAGCACGGGATACCCGTACTGGCCCTGGGCGAGAACGAACTGACCCAGGACATCGGTTATCTGAAAGACCATGCCGGCCGGTGGGAAACGTCTCTCTTGATGTACCTGCGACCCGAACTCGTTGATATGGGTCGGCTGGCTCCCTATGATATCACCACCGAGGAAGGGCGGCGCGCTGCCCGGGTCTGGGACCCCGAGACCAAGGAGGCGTCCTCCCCCGAACTCGGTGAGAAAGTGGCGGCGCTCGTCGTCGAGCGCCTCTCGGCCAAAGCGTTGGAACTGCTGGGTGGATGAAGCGACGAAAGGGTGAGCGCATGGCAAAGAGGGCAAAACGGGGCAAGAAGGTGCGACTGGGACTGTCCGGGTGTGGCGGGATGGCCCGGAGCCACACTCGGGCCTTGAAGGACGTGAAGCAGGTCGAGATGGTGGCTCTCATGGACGTCGTTCCAGGGTCCACCGAGAAATTGGCTGCTGAACTGGTGGACCAGGGCAACTCCAGGCCGGAACTCTTCACCGACTACGAGAAGATGATCGATTCCATGGACCTCGACGGTGTCATCCTGGTGACGCCTCACTCAGTGCACTTCCCGCAGGCCATGTACGCGCTCAAAAAGGGCGTCCACGTCCTGGTGGAGAAGCCCATGACCACCGACCGCGCCCAGGCCAGGAAGTTGGTGGCCCAGGCCAAGAAGTCGAAGCGGGTCGTGAGCATCGCCTTCCAGTCCACCTATACGCCCGAGTTCCAGTTCATCAAATACCTCCGCGAGAGGGGTGAGTTGGGCGAAATCAAGAGTTTCGTAGGTTCTCTTACCCAGAACTGGCTCGAACTCGTCCGTGGCCGTTGGCGGACGGACCCGGAACTGAGCGGTGGCGGACAACTGTACGACTCCGGGAGCCATATGCTCAACGCCATGCTTTGGCTCACCGATCTGCAGCCCGTGGAGGTCTTCGCTTTCAGCGACTACATGGGTCAGAAGGTGGACATCACCTCGGCCCTGACGGTCAAGTTTGACAATGGAGCCCTGGGCAGCATCCTGATCAGCGGCGACTGCGCGCTCTTTGCCACTCGGATTGAGATCCATTGCAGCAAGGCCGTCATCTACACCGTCAGCCACGGCAACGTGCTGACCTACTACAAAGGCAGGGAACTGGTGAGGTATCCGCGGGTGAGCGACCGCGGGTCGAAGACACCCGTGGCCAACTTCGTCGCTGCCATCCAGGGCAAAGAGGAGCCGAAGTGCCCGCCGATTTATGGCGTTCGGTTGGCCCAACTGATGGATGCGATCTACCAATCGATTGAGACGGGTCGGCCGGCCAAAGTCCGCTGAGCCGGAACCTACCACGGGAGAGCCAGTGTCCGAAGACCGCCTCGCCCCCAGGCGCCTGCTTGCGAAGGAAGAGGCGCTTCTGGAGGCGAATCGCTGTCTGCTGTGCGAGGACGCTCCTTGTACCCGCGCCTGCCCGGCTGAGGTGGACGTCGCCGGCTTCGTCGACCGGCTGCGCACCGGGAGCCTGCGCGCCGCCGGCCGACTTCTCCGTCAGGCCAATATCTTCGCCGACACCTGCGGGCTGGTCTGCCCGGTGAGCCAACTGTGTGAGGGGGCCTGTATGGCCACCAAACTCAGTTACCCCATCATGATTGGCTGCCTGCAGCATTACGTCTCCCACTACACAGCCGACCATCCCGTACCCGTGCCTGAACCCGCTCCGGAGGCGCCGGCCGTCGCCGTCGTCGGGGGCGGACCAGCAGGGCTCGCCGCGGGGCGAGCCCTGGCTCTCCAAGGCCTGCGGGTGGAACTGTTCGAGGCTGAGGCCGAGGTGGCAGGACTTCTTCTTCGCGGCATTCCGTCCTACAGACTTCCCTCTGAGGTGGTCCACCACGAGAGTTGCCTGGCCGCGCGGGGCCTGACCGTCCACCCGAACACGGCCTTGGGTCGCGACGTGACCCTCAAGGAAATCCGCGAGCGCTTTGCCGCCGTGGTGTTGGCCGTCGGGCTCGGTGGCTCCGGCGAACTGGCCATCGCGGGCGAGGGCCTGAAGGGAGTGGGAAGCGCACTTGGGTTCATCACGGCCGTTCGTCGGGGAGACGTCACGGAGGTCCCTGACGAGGTCGTGGTCGTTGGCGGAGGCAACGTGGCCGCCGACGCGGCGATCACCGCCAGGGAACTGGGGGCCAGGGACGTTTATCTGCTGTACCGGCGAAGTTTCCTGCAAATGCCCGCCTGGCCCGTGGAGCGCAATGCAGCGCTGACTGAAGGTGTGCACGTCCTGGTGCTTACCGTGCCGCTGGAGTTCATCGGCGATGATCGGGGCAGGCTCCAGGCGGTGCGCTGCGCCCACACCACGTTGGGCGAACCAGATGCGACGGCTCGTCGGCGACCTGACGTGTTGGCAGGAAGCCTCTACATCATCCGCGCGAAGATGGCGCTGCTGGCTCTGGGGCAACGGATGGACCCGGGGCTTCAGCAGGGGCTCCCGGGCGTGGAGTTTGACGAGTGGGGTCGGGTGGTCCTCGATGAGTCGGGCATGACCAGCCTGCCCGGGGTCTTCGCCTGCGGCGACTTCGCCAACGGCGGCCGAACGGTGGTGCAGGCGGTAGGGGAGGGGAAAGCCGTCGCCGAGGCCGTCGTCCGCTACCTCGGCCGGGAGAAGGAGCCCCAGTCCTAACTCACCGCGTCGGTCGGAGTGGGCACTTCGTCCCGGACGTAACTGACGGCCCCCACCGGACAGAGCCGGGCGCAGATCCCGCAGCGGATGCACTTCTCCGCGTCCACGATCGCCTTCAAGTCCTCTCGATCGTCAGTCACGGTCGTCTCGTCCCAGGTGATGGCCTCGCAGTGGGCCGGCCGAAGGCACCGCCCGCAGCCGATGCAGCGATCGGGGTCCACCTGGGCGTGGCCTTCCACCAGACGGGCCTCGTCGGGCGGCGTCAAGTACTGAAGGGAAAGGCCCACCAGTTCCTGAAGGTTCTCCCGTCCCGTCTCGGCCAGGTAGTCCTCGATGCCTTCGTTCATCCGGGTGACGACCTGCCAACCGAACCACATCGGTGCGCTGCACACGGCAAGCAGGTTTGCACCCCACATCACCATCTGCACACAGTCCTGCCAGGTGTCGATGCCACCGGAGGCGATGATGGGGATGGAGACCACGCTCCTGGCCCGGGCAACGGTCATGAACGTATTGTATTTGCAGATGCTCCCGTTGGTGGACCCGGGCGCGACGGTGTCCATCAGCGGAATCAGTGGCCTGCCTTTGTCGTAGATGTCCACGGGAGGGAGACCGGAGATGGGCTCGCCCACGATGTGGAGTCCGTCAGCGCCGCCTTGCTCACAGGCCTTGGCCACGGCCCGCGGCTCCAGGGCGTTGGGGACATACTTGCAGACCACGGGCACGGTGACGCAGGACTTGACGGCCGCGGTTATTCGCCGACAGAGCCCGGGGTCCTGGCCGATGATGGCCCCTGCGTGTTCGGATTCCTGCATGTCCCCGGCCTTGCTCACGTCCAGGTTGGGGCAGCAG
Source organism: uncultured bacterium (assembly GCA_965372835.1). Lineage (GTDB taxonomy): Bacteria > Planctomycetota > DG-23 > CBDVDV01 > CBDVDV01 > CBDVDV01. Next base: position 57,540 of record CBDVDV010000003.1, read on the forward strand.
AAGTTGAGTTCCAGGGCATCGGCCCCGGCCTCGACGAAGGTGGTGGCCAGGTCGCTCCACTCGTCCAGGTCGCTGCCCAGAGCGCTGAAGTTGGCGAAGAGGGGAAAGGACACCTCCTTCTTGGCTGCTTTGAGGAGGTCCACACACTCCTCCCAGCCGAAGCGCTTATCGACGGGGGAGAGGATGACCTGGCCCGGGAGGGAGTAACTGCGCATCTGGGTCTCGAAAGGGACCTCCCGGAAGGTCAGTTTGATGCTGGCGCCGGCGAACCCGGCCTCCTCCCCCTTTTTCAGCATCCACAGTTTGGACGTGAGTGGGCCGGAACTTATCAGGATGGGCTTCTTGAACTCGACGTTGCCCAGGCGGAACATGGCTTCTCCCCTACAGCAAGGGAAGTTGGACGGGCTTGCCCGTCCTGGCTGATTCGTCGATGGCGAAGATGACCTCGTGGGTGCCGATGGCGTGCCAGAGGTCGGCATCGTTGGCCTTGTCGTTGACGATGCAGTCGATAAAGTGGTCGATCTCCTCCTGGAAGGGGTGGTGGGTGACGTCGGGGCTGTCGGGTCGAAGGGTCGGGATGCGGAGAAAACTCTCGACCCCGGCGATGTCTTCGGTCCAGAACTCGTCGTTGCGGATGGCTCCCTTGGTGCCCATCAGTTCGAGGTTGAAGACGTAGGGCATATTGCACTCGACCGAACTTCCCACCTTGCCCACCGAGCCGTCGGCGAAGCGCATCATGGCAATCATGTTCGGATCGTACTCGAAGTCCTTCCGGTGGCTGGGTCCGATGGAGTACCCGAACACCTCTTTCACGTCACCGACACCGCTGCGCAGTTCGTAGAGTTCAGGGTCCTGATCCTTCAGATAGTCGAATCCGCTGCCCGCGTACCAGCGTACCGCGTCCACCGAATGGCAGCCACCCATGAGCAGGCTGGAGCCGGCGAGGTCGGGCTTGGTCTTCCACTCGCCGAAGACCTCGTGCCAGTAGTCGCTGGCAGCGTAATGGATATGGCCGATAGCACCCTTATCCACCAGCGAGCGGATGGCTACGAAGAGCGGGTACCAGCGGGCGACGAAACCGGCCATGGCCCGCACCCCTTTGGGGTAGGCCTTGCCGTAGGCCTCGTTCAGCCGGCGGAGTTCCTCCAGGCTGATGGAGATGGGCTTCTCGATGAGGACGTGCTTTCCGGCCTCCAGGGCCATGACGGCCTCGGGGGTGTGGAGGAAGCTGATGGTGCAGATGGAGACGATGTGGATGTCGTCACGAGCCAGCAGCCTCTCATACGAATCCACGGTCAGTTCGCACTCCAGGCCGTAGGTTGCCTTCTTCTCGTCCAACTCGCTCTGGAATCGGCTGTTAACCGCTAGCAGTTCGGTGTTGGGGTTGGCGAGATAGGCTTTGATGTGTTCGCCTGAGACCCAACCTGCTCCCTGCACCAACGCTCCCAACTTCTCGGCCACAGTGTCACCTCCTTGTCGTCGTTGGCCGTCCTCCGAAGCCGCGATCTCTTCCTCCCGACACACTGTACCATCAAGGGGGGCCGTCAGAACTCAGTAACCGTTATCTCCGGTCGGCAGCAGAACCGTGCGGGCACCCGCCACCAGCCGATGCCCGGGTTCACGTACAGCGGGCCCGCCGCCGTTTGATACAGCCCCCTATCGTATCGTCCTACGCCGAACGGCACGGTCAGAGCTCCCCACAACGGGATGCGGACCTGTCCGCCGTGCGAGTGACCAGCCAGTATCAGGTCAAATGTCGTCCCGTTCAGTTCATCAACGAAAGCGGGATAGTGGGTCAGCAACAGTCGCTTTGCGGCCGTGGACTCCTGGACACGGTCAGCAACCTTGCCGGCTGAACCGAAGATGCTCAGGCCTCCGTCGGCGATGGTCGTTCCCTCATCCACCAGCCAGGCGCCGCCGCTCGCTTTGAAACACCCGGCAATTCTCGGAAACGATGCCCCACTCCAGTACTCATGGTTCCCCGGGACACCGAACATGGGAGACCGGATGCCTTTGAGGATTCCCAGCGCCTCTTTTAGGAATTCTCGGTCTTCCACGATGTCCCCGGTGAAGCACACAAAGTCGGGAGAGAGGTCGTTAATCTTGTCGATGACGCTTGTCAGGTAGGCTTGGTCCCCCTTGTAGTGAAGGTCCGTAAAGTGGACGATTCGGTGGGTGGGCTTTTCTCCACCAAGTCCCAGGCTCCGTACCACGAGCCATTCAGGTTCCAGAAGGAACCCCTCCCCAACGCAGCAGGCCGGCACCGTCATCAGCGCCAGGCCGATGAACCTTCGCCGGGTCATTCTCGGAAACTTCATTCCTGACCATCCCTGCCGCAGGCAGCCGCTGCTCCTTTATTGGATGCCCAGGCGTTCGAGGACTTCGGGGTTGACGGGTGACTCGGGGCGCTTTCCCGAGAGCACCGCGCAGACCGCTGCTGCGGTCCGCCGTTGAAGTTCGGCCAGCGAGTCCTCCGAATACCACGCCGCGTGGTCGGTGACGATGACGTTGTCCAGTTGAAAGAGTTCGCTGTTCGTGTCAGGAGGCTCCTGTTCGTAGACGTCGAGAGCCGCGGCGGCGATGCGCTTGGCCTTGAGCGCTTCTATGAGGGCCACCTCGTCGATGAGGGGGCCCCGGGAGGTGTTGACCAACACCGTCGTCTCTTTCATCTGCCCCAGGCGTTCTTTGTTCACGATGTGCCTGGTCTCGTGCGTGGCCGGGGCGTGAAGCGACAGCAGGTCAGACTCGCGGAAGAGCGTGTCCAGGTCCACCAGTTCGACGCCCAGTTCGCTGGCGACTTCCGCAGACACGTAAGGGTCGTGTGCGATGGTACGAAAGCCGAAACCAGCGACTTTTTCAACCAGCCTGCGGGCGATGGCGCCGAGCCCAAGCAAGCCCAGCGTCCGTCCTTTGAGCCGGTAGACGGGATCGCGGAAACTGATGTCCCAGGCACCTTTGCGCACCGCCTTGTCGTGGCTGACCACCTTCCGCCAGGCTGACAGCATGAGGGCCAGGGCCTGGTCGGAGACCTCCTCCAGGCAGTAGCCCGGGACGTTGGCGACGACGATGCCCTTGCGCGTCGCCGCCTCTACGTCCACGTTGTCCACCCCGATGCCGTAGCGGGCAATGACCTTGCAGCGCGCCATCTGCTCGATGACCGCAGCCGTCACCGGCGCGACGCGGTTCAGGACGCCGTCGGCGTCCCGGGTAGCCTCGGTCACATCCTCGGCCGTCTCGCACTCGGCCAGGAACAGTTCGCCGTCGATGGAGTCCACCTGCTGGCGCTCCGAGTCGTAGTTGGGGTATCCCAGGTCCGTTACCACCACTTTGAAAGTCGCCATGTTCGCCCTTCCAATCCGTACGGACTCGTATGAGGGTCGTGTCGTCCGTTTCGCTGCCAACGACAGCACATTAGACCGCTGAACGGAGCGCTCGTCAAGGCGCATCGCACTCACGTTGGACGGCTGCGCTGGAGGGCCTAACGGTCTACTGGCCGGCGATCGCCTCGAAAAGCAGTCCAGCCAGGAGGTGCTGGCCCTTGGCGTTGGGGTGGGCGGCGTCGTTGGCACGGAAGTACTCGGCGATGAGCGTCTGGCGGCCCAGTCGTCGGAAGGCCGACGAAGCATCACACAGCCCGCAGCGCTTTTCCCCGGCCAGTTCGCGCATCACCTCGGCGCCGACCTGGAGACGCTCCCAGGCCTCCTCACTGGTCGCGGGCAGGCTGGTGATGAGGAGCACTTCAGCGTGACCTTTGGTCAGTCGGCGCACCCGGTCGATGAAGGTGCTGACCGCATCTTTGAACTGGTCCGGGGTGACGCCACCAGGAGCCAGGTCGTTGTAGCCGTAGAGGACGGTCACGAGGTCGGGCTCATAGGGGGCCACATCACGGGCAATGAGCACACTGCCCTGGAGTACTTGAAGTCCGCCGACGCCGCTATTGACCACGCGGATCTCCTCGTAGCCGAACTGCTCCCGCAGCAGGGCCTGGAGTTCCCCCGGATAGGCCCCCTGGGGGCCGCCGGCACCGACGCCGAAGGTGATGCTGTCGCCCATGCAGACGATGGTAACGGGCTCCTTGGCCCGGAGTCTGGCCAGCGTACGGGGGATGCCTGGTTCGCCCGGGGTGTAGTCCTTGGTGTCGAAGGGGAGGGCGGTTTCCAGGGTGATCTGATCGATGGTCACCTGGTAAGGCTCGAAGTGATTGAGGAAGTAGAACCAGCGCCCGATGAAGAGGTGGCGGGGGATGTGGGGCTTGAGGCCCCCTCGCGGATGGTAGAGAGGCAGCGGGCTGGCCGATGCATAGTAGATTTCAGGCGTGAACTCGCGCCAGGGGATGTCCACTCGGTGCCAGGAGGTCTCCGTGAGCGGCACCAGCGCTGCGTAGCGGAGTCCGAAACTGCTATCTACCAGTTCCACGGCGAAGAAGCCGTCACTGCCGTCGCCCCTGAGCCAGAGGCTCAGACCCCCTTCGGGGGTGTGCCAGGTGACGTCGCCGCGGACGGGTCGGTGGACGAAGGCGGAGGTCTTCTTCTCGGTGGTGAAGCGCAGAAGGATGGCCGAGCCCTCGCGCCCCTGCACCTTCGAGACCGTCGCTTCTCCGCTGGTCCGCCAATGGCTGGTGTCTTCGCATGGGTCAAGGACGGCTTGCGTTTCCGTGTGGGCGCCCCGAGGCAGGAAGGAAACGACGGCCGCCGCCAGTGCGAGTTGGACGATGAAAACGCGGAAGCAGCTTCCAACTGATGTCCGACGCATGGTGTATTGCCCCTCGGTTCTCAGTGGGGGCCCCCTGGCCAGCGCACGGGTTTCAACCCTCCACAGGCACGAGACCTACTTGTAGTCGAGCACCCAGATCTCCTGTGACTCGGGCAGGTTCGCAGTCTGGACGGTGACGCTGGCGCTCCCCAGGCGCTTCACCGTGGTCTTGCCTTCGATCCAGGTGCTCAGGGGGGCGATGGGCAGCCCGGGCGTGGCCTCGGTCTTGTAGTGCATGGGGATGACGACCTTCGGGCTGAGTTGGGCGATGAGCGCGTCGACCTTCTCCACGGCGATGGTGTAGTACCCACCCACAGGGACCAAAGCCACGTCCACGGGACCGATGCTCGCGCGCTGTTCGTCGCTCAAGAGGTGGCCGATGTCGCCCAGGTGGCAAAACCGCACCCCGGCCAACTCGAAACTGAACACGGTGTTTTTGCCCCGCTTGGCTCCCCCTTCTTCGTCGTGGAAACAGGCCGTTCCGGTGAACGTCACTCCCCGGACCGTGTGGCTGCCGACCGCCTCGTCTGCCTTCCGTACCGTGGGTGACCCCTGGATGAGACCGACGTTGGCGTGGTCGAAATGCGTGTGGGTGACCAGCAGCACGTCGGCCCGCAGGCCCTCGGGCATGGGGTACCCCATTTCCTTGAAGGGGTCAATGGCCAGGGTGAAGCCATCGGCGCGGGTGAGGGTGAAGAACGACTGTCCGTACCAGCGGACGGTAACCTCCGACGGGGGCTCGGCGTCGGCGGTCTGCTCCGCCGCCCACGTGACTGTCACAAAGACGAGCACCAGCCCGGCGGCCAGCGCGAAGTGAGGGTCGGGCATCACTCTTCGCCTCCTTTCTGGGCGGCAGGGCTCTCGTTTCCGACTGCCACCTCTGCGTCTGCTCCCGTGCTGTCCCGGTCCTCGGGCACGATCTGGGGATACAGGACGATGCGGTCGTGGACCAGAAGCACGATGTCGGTGCGGCCATCACCGGTCACGTCAGCCAGGAGCGCTTGGCGTGGTTCATTGCCGCCCCGCTCGCGCCCCCGGAAAACCTTCTTCTCAAAGACGGTGAAGCGGTAGACGCGACGAAGGCTGGAGGTCTCCTCCCAGCGCAGCAACTCCAGGTTGTGGTTGCGGATGTCGATGGCCAGCACCTCTTCGGAGCCGTCAGCGAAGAGGTCCCCGGCGACCAGGTCTGCTAAGTTGGCCTTCTCCGTGTCAGACTCGTAGTCGGCGAGCAGTTCAAACTGGTGTCCAGCCACGCCCAGCGGCACCAGCCCTACTCCTGTCTGGCTGAGGACGATGAGGTCGGTCCGGCCGTCGCCGGTGAGTTCGCCGGCGACCACCCGCACCTTCTGGAGTGGCAAGCCGCCGAGCGAGATGGAGCGCGGTTCCCCCAGGGTTCCGTCGGCCAGCCGACGGAGCACCGTCAGTTCCTTGGCCCAACTATCCAGCAGAATGACCTCGGCGACACCGTCACCGTCCAGGTCCGCAACCGCCGCCGAGGCGATCTGGGAGCGGGCGCTCTTGCCGTTGGCCTGCTCGACTACGCTGGGGGAGCCGTCCGGCCCCACGGTGACGGCCCGGGCGAAGTTCTTCTCAGCGATGAGCAGTTCCAACCGTCCGTCATCGTCGATATCGCCCAGGCTGACGGAGCCGGGACTCAGCCGACGAAACAGACCGCGGGAGAATGCGCCTTCGGAGCCGGCCTGGCGAAACTGGCCTTCACCATCGCCCAGGAGAAGCCGGGCGGGCCCGAAGGAGAGGAGCACCAGCACGTCGAGGTGGCCGTCTCCGGTCAGGTCCGAAGCCAGCAGCCCGGAGACGTCGGTGTCCAGGCCCTCGAGCTCAACCGCCTGCTCCTCGGTGAATCCGTCCGACTCATCGAGCCCCCGCCACGCCAGGTAGTAGGTCTTCTCTTCCTTGCGCACGTAGACGATTTCGTCGCGGCCGTCACCGTTGACGTCGCCTGTGGCGACCGCCTGCGGTCGGCCGACCAGTGGTACGGCCCGCGGGAAGTCCAGCCGGCCTGTCCCCGCT
>CBDVDV010000004.1:0-51335 GCA_965372835.1 uncultured bacterium
CGCCCTTCCAACTCAGCGATCCTGGCGCGGAGTTCCTCGCCAACTTGTGGGTCGCCCACCGGCAGCCCGAGGGCCGTGTGCAGTTCTTCCAAAGCGGCTTTGAAGTTCCCCTGCCTCTGGTAAAGTTCCGCCAGGTTCATGCGCGTGGTGACCAGGCCGGGGTACTGGCGAAGAGCCGTACGGTAGCACTCAATCGCCTGCTCATGCCAGCCCAGTTTCCGCCAACAGTCACCCGCAGAGGACCAGGAGCGTGCCCGTTCGGGCGACAGGGCGATATCGGCGCGGAACTCGCGCAGCGCCTCCTGGTAACAGCCACGCTGGTAGAGAAGTTCCCCCCTCATCCGGTAGCCGATGCCGGTGGGGCCGAATCGGCGCTGGGCTTGGTCCAGTTGCCCGAGCGCCTTCTGGTAGGTCACCTCGTCCTGGGGGGGATAGCGCAGGAGCCAGGCCGGGTTGGTCAGGCTGAAGTCGTTCTGCGTCAGAAACTCAGCGCTGAGCCGGTCCCGCCGAACCAGAACCATGGCCACGTCGTCCCAGTACACGGTCACCCATTCGCCGCTGCCCAGCAGCGGCTCGGGATTGTCCATGCCCCAGTCGCGAATGATACAGTTTACACCGTAAGATGCAAGCGCCCGCCGCCAGCCGCGCTGAAGCAGGTACACCGTGTCCCAATCCGCAAAGATGCGCTCGCGGTAGACCATGCACTCTCCGTCAATAAAAACCGACCATTCCGGCCACAGTTCCCACTCCAGGTATCCTCCCCAGGTGTAACTGTTGTAGAGGTTGCGGGGCAGTTCCCGGCTGTGCTCCCTGAGGAAGCGAGCGGCGTCGGTCGGAAAAAGACGCTCCGAGAGCCCGGGACGAAGCGGGTGGGGACACACGCTCAGCATCTCCCACGCTCCCACGAGCACCAGCACGACGGCCACACCCACGTAGGCTAACCCTGAAGGCCACCGGACGGCCTTACCGGACTCGTCGGCCCCCTTGAACAGGGCGAATCTGCTCAGGGCCATCGCCACCACCGGCGCGGAGACCAAGGCGAACGGAGCAATGTGCCGACGGGCGCTGAGGGCCATCACCCCGAAGACCACCCAGATGAGGGCATCGGCCGGGCAAAGGGCTCGCCCAGTACCATCACTGTCGGGCAGGAATGCCCGACCTCCCGACCGGTGGGGACGACCTCCCGCCGCAGGAGGGCGGACATTCGTGTCCGCCTTCCTCCCTTGAACGAGCAACACCACGGTGCCAAGCACCAGGTAAGCGTAGAACAGCCAGAAGCGAGGCGAGAGATCGGGGCTCGTCCACTCGTCGATGTACTTCATGTAGACCCGCATCGTGACCAGCGTGAAGGGATAGGTCCAGAGCCGCCAGCCGTAAGGATTCACCATCGTCGCAGCGACACACCCGACAAGCACCAACGTCAGCGACCGGGCCTCCCGGGCGCGTTTCGTTTTGGTCGGCGGCTCCGATCGCCACCAGCGCCACGTTGCCTCCAGCCAGTAGATGCCCAGGAGGATGAGCCCGGCGAGAAAGCCTGCGTGCAGGTTGGCCCAGAGCACCATCGACCCGACCAGCACATAGGGCGTCCATCGCCGTTCATGCGAGTCGCAAGACCCCCGCCAGCCACTGAGAAGCAACGCCCAGGAGGAGAGAAACACCAGCGTCACCAGGTGAGGCCGCACGGTGAGCCGGGGGCGGACGAGCAGCACCACCACCAGGGTCAGAGCCACCGCTACGGGAAACGCCGACCGACGCCGGTGTGCCTGCCACAGGGCCAGCCCCACCACCAGCGCCCCCACCAGTGCTTTCAGGAGCACCAGCCCATCGATGCCGATGCGCCGGTAGAGGAGGAAGAGCAAGGTCTGGGACAGCCATTCCTGGTCGATCCACTGACCGGCCGAGGCCGTGAAGTTGAAGGGATGTGCGTAGGGGATGTGTCCGTGCTCGACGATGTAGCGCCCGGCCGACAGGTGCATCCACACGTCGAAGTTCAGAAGTGGAAAGAGCCCCAGCATTGCTGCCAAAAGCAGCACCGAAACCACCAACACCGTTCGAGACGCGCGGGTCACCATCACCCCCAAAAAGCCTCGGTGCTCAAGAACCGCGCCCAGAGAGGCGGGCCCAGCCCAACCGGCTCACTGCTCTACGGGGGTGCGTCGCACCTCAAAGACCACTGGATTGGCGGAGTCAGGACAGCAGACCTCGATCACGTCGGGGTCGCGCTGCCAGGGGAATTCTCCGCCAAACTGGAGTACCCAGCACGCGGGCTGGAGGGCGTGCTTGGCCGAGCGACAGGGCATGCGCTGGTCGTCTGACAGGTCGAACTCCACCCCCGGCTCGAACCCCTGCGGGCAGGTGCCGCCTTCGAGGATGCGCACCACCTTGGCCGTTACCCGATAGCGAGTCATCTCAAAGTCCTCCGAATCTCAACCGGTCGTCTTCAGACTGCCTTGCCATCACAGCACTCCGTCGCCGACACTGCCAGTCCGAGCGACCGGAGCACAGGAACTACCTGGATTGTAGGTGGTCGCAGGTCCCGGGGCAACGGCAAAGGGCCCTCAGGCGACGAGCCTCACCACCAGGATCTGCACCAGCCCTACCACGAACCCGATGACTCCGCCCAGCAGTTCGATGTAGCGCAACTCGTCACGAGCCACGCGAAAGACGAGGGCCTCAAGGGCGTCCAGGTCCAACTGCTGGACCTTCTCTTGGACGATTTGACGCACGTCGAGGTGCTGGGTGAGGGCGTCGCGGAGCACACCTGCTGCTGAAGGGAAGGCGTTCATCACCTCCCGGAGGATGGCTCGGCGAATGGGGGCGAGGACGTCGTCGGTGAGGAATTGGCTGGCCAGCGGCCGCCTGGCCAGCTTCTCCCGCAGGAGCTGGGCCAGCCGCTCGTCCAGCACCTCAGTCAGCCGATCCCGGAAGGCTCCGCTCTGGAGGGCCCGGGCGATGTCGTCACCGCCCACGAGTTCCTGCTCGACGATTTCGGCGACGCTCTCGGCCAAGTCCTCCCGTCGGCGGGGAATGAGCCCCTGGATGGTGAGGCCGGCAAAGCGAACCGGCCGCTTCGGCCGAAAGAGCATCTTTACGGCCAGGTGGTTGGTGAACCAGCCGATGCCGGCTCCGACAAGAGGAAAGAGCAGCAGGCTCCAGGGCATGCGTGCACCTTCTGGTCGTGGAGGTCAGGGCGGCTCAAGGGGACGTCGTAATGCTCTTGAGGTCCTCGAAGAAGTCTGGGTACGTCTTGGCCACGCAACCGGGGTCCGCGATGCAGACACCGGGCACCCGAAGGCCGACCAGGCTCATGCTCATGGCCATGCGGTGGTCGTCGTAGGTCTCAACGGTCGCTCCGTGCAGCTCACCCGGTTCGATGAGCAGGCCGTCGTCGCTGTCTTGGACCTGGGCTCCCAGTCGGCGCAACTCGGTGGCCACCGCCCGCAGACGGTCCGTCTCCTTGTAGCGGAGGTGGGCGACGTTGGTTATCTGCGTCCGCCCCCGGGCGAAGCAGGCCACCGCGGCCAGCGTCGGCACCATGTCGCTCATGGGGTTCATGTCACAGGTGACGCCGTGCAGGTCGTCGCCCGTGACCTCGACGAAGCCCTCCCCCCTCACAGCGCGGCAGCCCATCGCCCCCAGCACGTCCACCAGGTGCAGGTCTCGTTGCAGCGAACTCGCGTCGATCCCCTCCACTCGCACCGTGCCTGCGGTGATGGCGGCGGCGGCGAAGAAGTACGATGCGCTGGAGGCGTCGACCTCCACCTGATAGTCGGTCGCCTGATAGGGTCGGCCGACGGGGACGGCGAACCGGGCGTATCCCTCACGCTCCGCCGGTACGGCGAACGCAGCCATTACCGCCAAGGTCATGTCAACGTAGCCTTCTGAGACGAGTTCCCCTTCGACCATGATGCTCATCGGCTCACGGGCGTACGGCGCGACCATCAGCAGCGCGCTCAGGTACTGGCTGCTCACCGAGCCCGGAAGGGTCACCTCCCCTCCCCCGAGCCCGGCCGCCTGAACAACCACGGGTGGACACTCACCGTTGCCGCTCTCGCCCCGGGCGCTGACGCCGAGATGCTCGAGCGCCCGGAGGAGGTCGCCGATGGGTCGCTGGCGCATCCGCGGGCTCCCGTCCAGGCGATACCGCCCGTGTCCCAGGCTCACCAGGGCGGTGAGAAAGCGCATCGCCGTGCCCGCGTTCCCCACGTAGAGGTCGGCCTCGCTCGCCGGTATTTGACCCCCACGGCCGTGGACGGTGACCCGTCTCTCCTCGAACCGGGTCTCAACGTCGATGCCCAACCGGGACAGGGCCTGGGCCATGTAGCGGGTGTCGTCGGCTTCCAGAGCGTTGGTGATGGTGGAAGTGCCCTCGGCCAGGGCGGCCACCATCAGGGCCCGGTTGGTGTAACTCTTGGAGCCGGGGGGCCTGACCGTCCCCCGGACGGGGCCTGAGGGTTCGACAGTCAGCACGGATTCGGTCACCGCCGGGCCTCCACCCAACTTGGCCACTAAGCCAGTCACGGGAACGACGTTGCCACCCGGTTCTTTATGAGTCCTGTCCCGCGCAGGTGCAAGAGAAAACCGCAGGGAGGAGGCCGTGGGCTCGGGCCTCAGGTGACGTCTTCGACGGGAAGGAGGAACTCTTTGACGCCCTCTGGGCCGAGGGTCGTGCGCAGGTTGCGGATTCCCTCCATCGGGGCCAGATTCAGCCAACCGGTCGCGACCAGAAGCGCGACTATCACCAGCGCCCCCACGGAGCGAGATGACACAGCCTTCACGGTGACGTCAACCCCGCCCCTGCCAGCGCCCCGGTAGCCCGCTGGAGACTGACGGTGGCCAGCATATGGTTGTAGACGGCCTGACTGAAGTTCTTGCGGGCCTCGGTGAGGGCGGTCCGGGCATCCAGCACCTCCACCTGCTTTCTCACCCCCTCCCGGTAGCCCGCCTCCGCCAGCCGTAACTGTTCCCGGGCCCGTTCCAGGTTCACCAACTGACTCCGCACGAACTCATCGGCATCCTCCAGGCTCAAGAAAGCCTGGGTCACCTCCAACAGAACCTGCTCCTCGGCGTCGCGCACGGTGCTCCGGAACTGCTCCAGCACCGCCCGCTCCTGGGCCAGTCTCCCGGCCGTCTGCCCCCCCTCAAACAGCGGAAACTCGACGGAAACGACGGCCTGGAACTCGTCGTCCCAGCCGCTGCCGAACCCACCCGCCCCCGGCTTGGCCAGTTCGTAGTTGCCGCTGAGAAACACCCTGGGCAGGAGACCGGCCTTGGCCCCCTCCACCCGGTGCTGCTGGGCCTTGACCGTGAGTTTGGAGGCCAGCACTTCCGGGCGGCTGAGCAGGGCCTGGCGCATCGCCTCCCGCACCTCGGGCGCCAACGGCTCGTACACCAAGGCGTCCACCAAGGCGACCTGGCTGTTCTGAGAGACGCCCAGCACCCGCAGGAAAGACGTCTCCGCCAGGTGCAGCGCATTTCCCGACTGGATGAGAGAGGCCTGGACGTTGGCCAGTTCCACCCGGGCCCGCAGGACGTCGAAGTCGCTGGCCACGCCGTGAGCCAGGCGCTTCTCCACGTCGGCGAGAAAGGCCTGGGCCCGTTCCAACTGCTCGCGGTCTGCAGCCACGAACTCCTGGGCCAGGCGGATGTCGTAGTAGGACTTGCGTACCTGGAAGACGACCTCCTGGGTGACCTGGCGGATCTGCTCCTGGGCTATCCGCTGGCCCACCCGAGCGGCCCGGTAGGCGTTGATGACGGCGCCACCCAGGTACAGGGGCTGAGTAAGGGTGGCCCCAAAGGCCCAGTTGTTGGGTGAGCCGATGGTGGTGGTGGCTCCCCCGAAAGAGATGGATGGCACCTTCACCCGCCGAAAGTAATGGCCCGAAAGTCTCAGGTCGGGCAGGAACCCCGAACGGGCCTCGACCACCGCGCCGCGGGCCCGCTGGCGCTCCCGACGAACCGACTGGAGTTGCGGATTGTGGGCCAGGGCGATGCCAACGCTCTCGGCCACCCCCAACTCACCAGAGATCACTACCGCCCCGCTCATTTCATCCCTGGCAGAAACCACCAGCGCCGGCCCCTCCGGCCGGGGAGCCGGCGGCGTCGCCGAGGGCACCAGTTCGACGACGGCTCCGTCCCGCTCCCGCCTGGCCGCCGACTCCAGCACCGGGCACAGCGTCACACAAACCAAGACGGCTCCGACCAAGCCGGCGGAGCGACGTGCCAGTGTCATTCGAATTGTCATCGCGACTTGACCTCCAAAGGCATCTCCCACACCAGGCCGGTCATTCGCTCGTACACTTGCAGGAACTCTCGGCGCTCCTCCGCTGACAGTCTCTCCAACAGCCTGACAAAGAGGGCGCCAACGTCCTGGTGGACCCCCCTGACCGTTCTCCGACCTTTGGCCGTGGGCGAGACCAAGACCACCCGGCGGTCCCGGTCGTCCCGGCGCCGCTCAACCAGTCCCAGTTGCACCAGTCGGTCGACCACGTTGGTGGCCGCGGCCGTGCTCACGCAGAGGTCCGCAGTCAGTTTCCCCATGCTCAGCGGAGCGTGCAGAGCCACAGCCTTCAGGGCGTTGTACTGAGGCAGGTTCAGTTGCCCGCGAGAAAGGACGTTGTTCATCAGCGAGAACAGTTTGATGCCGAAGAGCCGCATCGCCTCCTGAAGCCTCCTGGCCTGCTCCTGCACCTCGGTTTGCGGCCCCTTTGGCTTGCGGGAGCGAGTTGTTGCGCGGGGCATGGCGGACCTTTCTCCCTAAAGTTCTTCATCTTCTAACAGTTCGCTTTCTAAAATATACACCGGTCAAAACATTCTGTCAAGACTTTTTCCGGCGGCACCTGCGGGACGGTCAGAGGGGCTCCCGTACAGGCTTTAGGGTCCACAGCGGAATGGGTGAATTCTGCTTGCGCCCGCGGTCCAGGTCGAGGTATTATGTGTGTGCCACTTCGGCAGGCTCGGCCTTCGGCTCCTCCTGGGCCCAGTGGGCGGGGCTGCCGTGATTCGGGGTGTAGCTCAGTTTGGTTAGAGCGCAGCGTTCGGGACGCTGAGGTCGCTGGTTCAAATCCAGTCACCCCGACCACCCCCACTGAGGCTACTTCGACGCGCTTCCAGTTCGTGTCCCACCCACGTCCAGAGATCTCATCGGCTAACACCCCACCAAAGTTCTTACCGATAGCTCCGCTCCGCCCTTCATAAGGACCGCGCGCTCTTGAGTTTCTGCTCGGCCCGTTGCCGTCCGCGGGGGCCATCGCGCGCTCGCCTTAGTCGTTCTCCGGTCGGGGAGTGTCCTTGAACTCGAAGGGATAGGTTCGGGTCACCGGTCTCAGGATGACCTGGCACGTCACGGTCTTCGCCTCCTCCGTGGGCCGGAGCTCTACCTCGGTAACACGGCCCTTGTGGACCCATGTGCTCTCTGCGGTCTGCACCATTCGGCCAGCAGTGTTCTTCAATGTGAACTGGCGCACCCGCGAGGGCTCTCCTGCAACGGAGAACCTATACGAGGCCCCATGCTCCCCGCTTCCTCCTGCCCGTCGACGCAAGTAGGTAATCTCAACTTTGCCGACCTTCTTCGCCTGGCCGATGTCTGCGTTGAGGTCGAAGGTGACATCAGCCATCTCGCAGGCAAAGGTCAGTGAGATGGTTCCTCGGATCGTCCGAGGGAATGGGGCCGCGGGGTCGAGCTCGTCAAGACCCACGGCCACGGAGAACCGAGTTATTCCGGCTCTTGTGTCCTCGACCGACCTAACGATGCCGGACGATGCCATAACGGGGGCCTGTTCCTTCTCTACGGGCTTGCCTTCTGCGTCCAAGACCTCCGTGATCTGAGGCTCGGACACCATGACCGGATGCGGCCTGCTCACCACGTAGCCTTCAGCCGTGGAAAAGAAGGAGTCCGTTCCCAACCAGGGCGTACCGTAGAGCGTCAAAAGGCACGGCCCGGCAACAGCCAAGAGCTCGGGTTCGGCATCCGGAAAGGGCTGACACAAAACCATTCCTTCTTCGACATCCCAGTAGATGACCGCCCCTGTCAACTTCACCAACCTGGCAAGGGCTTGGAGAACGGGGACGTCTTCTACCTGGAGCGTTAGCTTCTTGCCGCCGATGTCCTCGTCAGCTGTCAACTCGATATCGGTCTGCTTGCTCATCTGAACAAGCACCTGGCTGACCGGTGCGTCTTTGACGTCGATGGTCACCTTCGGGATGACCACCTCGAACTTCTCGGCTCCTTCGTTAGCGCCGGGAGCCTGTTCCCCTTCAGCCCACAACTGGAGTGACAAGAGCAGCACCACACCTACCACCAGCATCGTAGCACGCATCGCTTTCCTCCTCTGTGGTCTCGTCTGCTGCCGGTGACCCCCTGGGGGCGGTGGGTGAAGGTGCGGGCTCGGTGTGGACGATGGGAATGCTCAACGACAGTGGAATCATTGCCTGCCCCTCTTTCCTTGACCAAGGACCTTCTCAAGAGGGGCATCGTCACTTCCCGCCCTACTCCTTTGGCTTCTACCCACGTCCTCCACCCCGATCCCCCCTCTTCCCACACTTGCTCGAACCGTTATCTGGCCGGTTCCCTCTCGAACGTGCCTCCCCGAACTGCTATCATACTCAGCAACGTGCTGGGGGTCTTCTCCAAACGATGTCCCGCACCGGGCGAACCAGCAAACTGGGGACAAGTCGTGGCCGACGTGGTTTTGGTCCACCCGATAGCCGACCCCTATGCGAGCGGTGCGCCCAGGCTCCCACTGGGTGTGCTCTCGGTGGCAGGGCCCCTCGATGAGGCCGGCTACCAGGTCCAGATCATCGACCAGCAGGTGGATGCCAACTGGCGAGAAACGCTGGAGCAGGCTCTGGGGGGTCGTCCGCTCTGCGTGGGTATCAGCGCCATGACCGGCACCCAGATTCGCTACGGGCTGGAGGCAGCGGCTCTGGTGCGGGAGGCCTCCAGTGTCGCCATCGCCTGGGGCGGGGTGCACGCGTCGCTGCTGCCGGCCGAAACCGTCGCCGACCCGCTGGTCGACATCGTGGTGGTGGGCGAAGGGGAAGAGACCTTCCTGGAGGTCGTCCGCCGACTGGAGGTCATCCGGCAACCGCAGGCCGGGAGGTCGCTGGAGGGGATAGCCGGCACCTACTACAAGGTCAACGGCCAACCCCGGGGCAACCCGCCACGACCCTTCATCGAACTTGACCGCTACAGTGCCCTCCCCTACCAGGTGCTGGATATCGAGCGCTACATCGCCGCCGACGAGGTGAGCGAGCGCAGCCTGGAACTGCCCACCAGCCGGGGCTGTCCCCACCGGTGTGGCTTCTGCTACAACCTTCGGTTCGCCCGGCGGCGCTGGCGCACGATGAGCGTGCCGGTCATCCTCGACCGGATCGCCGACGTCGTCCACCGGTTCAGGCTCAAGGGCATCAACTTCCGGGAGGACAACTTCTTCACCGACCGCGGCCGGGTCGAGGCCATAGCCCGGGGCATCGTCCGCCGAGGCCTGGAGATCGGTTGGCAGACCGACTGCCGGTGCGACTACTTCGCCCGGTACGACGATGACTTCCTCCGCCTGCTGTGGGACAGCGGCCTGCGGGCCTTGAGTTTCGGAGCCGAGAGTGGAGCCCAGCAAACACTCGACTGCATCCACAAAGACATCTCTGTCCAGGATATTCTCACCAGCGCCCGCCGGGCGAGCGAACTGGGCCTCATCGCCAACTTCCACTTCATGACCGGCTTCCCCGGCGAAACCACCGAGGACCTCTTCCAGACCTACTGGCTCATCCGGCAGTTGCTGCGGGGTGACAGCCGACGGATCCTCTACGGCCCTTCACTCTACACGCCCTACCCGGGGACGCCACTCTACGAGCGCAGCCTGGCCCTGGGGCTGGAGCCCCCACAGGGCCTCGCCGGGTGGGCTGACTACCACTGGGCGGCACTGAACCTGCCCTGGCTGAGTCCGGAGGAAGCCCGGTTCCAGGAGTCGGCGGCGTGGGTGGCGGAGCATGCCTCACCCGGGCTTCGGCGCTTTTACCGGTGGTGGTTTGTCCTTCGGCTGGAACTGCTGCTGCGGACGGGCCAGTTGGGTCCGTTGCCGGAGCGTCGGCTCCTGGCCCTGGCCAAAGAAGCGCGCCGATGGTGGCGAGGGCGGGCTCTGGGAAGGGGCGGGCGAGTCTGAGAATTCTGTTGGCGGCGAGGCGCAAGAAGTGCTATATTGGTAAGAATTGTATACTATCGGGAAAACTGCCTCCGCCCTGCACCCGCACAAGGTATTGACAATGCAGATTTCGGAACTGCTTCGCCCGGACCTGGTAAAGGTCAGTCTGGCCAGCCAGCAGAAGGAGTCGGCCATCGCCGAGGTGCTCGAGCTGCTGGTGGCCTCCGCTGACGTCACCGACCGCGACGGCGCCTACGACGCCCTCATCGATCGCGAGGGAAAAGGCACCACCGGCATCGGCGACGGCGTCGCCGTCCCCCACGCCAAGCACGAGAGCATCACCCACCTGTCCATGGCTTTGGGCCTCTCTCCTGAGGGCGTCGACTTCGACGCCATCGACGGCGAGCCGGTCTATATGATTTTCCTCCTCCTGGCCGAGCCCGACAACCCCGGCCCCCACGTCCAGGCCCTGGCCCAGGTGGCCCGGCTGTGCCAGACGCCGGGGTTCTGCCGACGGCTCTGCAAGTGCCGGTCAGGCCAGGAGGCACTCGGCGTCATCGTCCAGTACCAAGAGACCGAGGAATAGCAGGAGGGACGGCTCGGGCGACCGGGCAGATGCCTCCGGCCAGAGGCTTCCATCGACCGCAGGTGTTTAGACGTGGGGACCGCAGCGAGAGGACGTCGGTCATGCGAGAAGTTATCGAGAAGATGCTCGGAATCGAGCGCCGGGCCCGACGAATCGTGGCCGAGGCTGAAGCCGAGGCCGCTCAGATGACCGATGAGGCCCGCGCCGAGGCCCGCCAGGTCCGCGAGCAGGCGCGGCAGAAGGCCCTGGCCCAGGTCGATTCCATCCTCGACGAGGCGGTGGCTGCGGCCGAGAAAGAGAAAGCCTCCCAGTTGGCCGAAGCCCGCCGACGCTTTGAAAGTGAAAAGGTCGCTCACCAGGAGCGCATTGCTGAGGCTACCGAACGACTCGTGCTGCTGCTCCTGGGCAGTGCGGGGGCCTCCGCCCCGACGGCGGCGGCTCGACGTTCTCGTAGTGCCGGGGGGTCGGCCGAAGCATCCCCGACGGGGTCTCGACCATGAGCACAAAGACGGCTGTGGACCTGCCCTACACCATAGCCAAGGTCCGGGCCATGCGCGGCCGACTCTACGAGGGTGACCGTCTTGCTGGCCTGGAGCCGGCCCGCAGCATCCCCGAACTGGCTGAGAGGCTGGGCTTTGGCGAAATCGCCGTGGGACACCTTCAACTGGAAGTCCTGCTCGTGGCCCGCCACATCGCCGACCTCCTCAAGGTCGCCCGGCTTCTCGACGGCGCGCGGGGGGAACTCTACGACTGGTTTCTGGCCCGGTACCAGATGGAGAACTTGAAGGTGGTACTGCGCTTCTGGGTGGCGGGTGAGCCGGTGGAGCGACTGGCAAGGCACCTGGTGGAGGTCCCCGGTCTTCCTTCGCTTCCGGTGGAGGAGTTGGCCGAGGCCCGGGGCCTGGCCGACTTCATCGGCCTGGTGCCCGAGCCCGTGTTCGCCCGTGGGCTCAGTCAGGGGCTCGCCTACTGGCAGGCTGAAGGGCGCACGTTCTTCGCCGAGGCCGGACTCGATGCCGCCTACTTCCAGGAACTCATCAGCCGCCACGCCGCTCTGGGCCGAGGCGACCGACAGGTCACCGAGCAACTGGTGAGGGCCGACGTGGACGCCTACAACGTGCTCCTGGTAGCGCGGGCCCAGTTGAACTATCATCTCCAACTGGAGGACGTAGCCAGGTTCGTGGTTGCCGGCGGGCGCATTCCCGGCGGCGCGCTCGTCGAGGCCCGCGGCCAGACGCTCAGCGACATCCTCACCGCTCTGCGGCTCCTGGCGGTCATGCACCTTGGGGAGACCACGCCGGAGAGCCTGCCTGACCTGGAAGATGCCATGGCCCTTCGGCTCTACCGGCTGGCCAACCGCCGGTACTACCAGTCGATGCTGGACGTGGGGGCGCTGGTGGCCTTTTACTACCTGAAGCGAAACGAGCTGGCCAACCTGATAAAGGTCGTCGAAAGCCGGCGCTACGAGGTGGGCTGGTCGGAGGTCTCCCACCGACTGGTCCCTCCACTGAGCGGCCCAGCGGGGTGAACCATGTTCCGTTCCGTGCGCATGAAACGGCTGAACCTGCTGGTCCTGGAACGGGACGTCCAGGCGGTCACCAAGGGCCTGGCCGAGTTGGCGGCCATGCACATCACTCAGGCCCGTCAGCCCGATACGGAGGGGTTGCTCCAGCCCCCGGACGTGGAACCCAGGCTGGAGCGCTGTCGTCAGGTACGCCGGCGGCTGGAAGCATTCGCTGAACAGTTGGGTCTCCGCCTGGCCCCTGAGGTGGAGGTGGACTTCCACGCCCCCTTCAACTTGGCGGAGGTCGATAGGCACCTGGACACGGTCCGCCGACAACTTCGTCGGGTGGAGCAATCGACGGCCCGGGCCCAGGAATGCATTCCGGAACTCCAGGCCATGCTCCTGGAACTGGAGCCGTTCCGTGGCGTCGCGCTTCCGTTGGAGGAGCTGGAGCACTTCAACTTTCTCCATTTCGCCACCGGCTCTCTGCCCCGGCGGGAGTCTCTCGCAGTGACCGAGGAGGTGGGTGACCGTTCCATCATTCTGCCGCTGCGCCAGGAGGGTGGTCGGGAGAAGGTGCTGGCGGTGTCCGCCAAGAAGAGCCGGTGGGCCCTGGAGACCGCACTTGAGAAACACGGCTTCCGCCCCGAACCCCTGGCCGAGGGGCACGAGGGTCTGGCCGTGGACATCGCCGAGCAGTTGGAGAAGCAGTTGGCGGAGGCCCGCGCGGCCACAGGTAAGGCCGGGGACGCCCGCCAGGCCCTCCGCCGAGAACTGGGCCGGGACATCAACCAAGTCTGGCGGCGAACCGCCGTCGAAGAGCGCATCCTCGAAGCCCAGCAGCGCTTCGGCAAAACCACCAGCACCTACGCCATCTCGGGCTGGGTGCCGGAACCCGACGTCCAGGAGGTCCGCAGTCGAGTGCGGGACCTGACCCAGGGCCGGGTCATGATTGAGGAACAGGATGCTGAGGCGCTGCTGGCCCGGGGCGAGGAAGTCCCCACCCTCATGCGCCACCACTGGCTGCTTCGGCCCTTCCAGGTGTTGGTCTCGGGCTATGGCTTCCCGCAGTACAACGAGGTGGAGCCGACGCTCTTTGTGGCCCTGAGTTTCCTGCTCATGTTCGGGCTGATGTTCGGCGACGTAGGTCACGGCGCGGTGTTTGCACTGGTCGGGTTGGCGGTTCACCGGTGGGCCAGGTCGCGCAACGTGAGAGACTTCGCCTTCGTGCTCTCGGCGTGTGGGGTTTCTGCGGTGATGTTCGGATTCCTCTACGGCAGTTACTTCGGGTTTGAAGGTCCGGCGCTCTGGCTTCGCCCCCTGGCCCGGATCGAGACGCTCTTTGCGGTCGTTCTGACCTTGGGCATGGCCATGATCAGCCTGGGACTCATCATCAACATCGTGAATCGGGTCGCGGAGAGGAAGTACTTTGAAGGGATCCTGAGCCAGTACGGTCTTGTGGCCTTTGTCTTCTACTGGGGTGCCATCGGCCTGGGGCTGCGCTATTTCATCCAGGGCGCAGCGGGAATCACCATGAGTCACGTGCTGCTGTTCATCGTGACCCCGTTGGCGCTGTTGATACTGCGGGAGCCGATTCACACCATCTTGACCAGGAAACCGGCCAAAGCCAGCAGTCTTCTCGAAGGTATGCTTGAGGGCTTCGTCGAAGTCATGGAGGTCGCCATCGGCTTTGTGGCAAATACCGCGAGTTTTATCCGTGTGGCCGCGTTCGCTTTGAGTCACGCCCTCCTCTGTCTGGCCACCTTCGCCGTTGCCGACGCACTCAGGGTGGGTCCAGGCGGCGTCATGTTAGCGTGGACCACAATCGTAATCGGCAACGTTTTCATCATCCTTTTGGAGGGGCTGGTGGTCACCATTCAGTCGGTGCGTCTGGAGTATTACGAGTTCTTCAGCAAATTCTTCTCCGGGGAAGGAAAAGCGTTTGACCCCCTGAGCGTCAGTTCGGAACAGTGAGGTGGCATAATGGACAGTTTTGTGAAAAGGGAGTTTATGGCTCGGGTGCGAAAGGTCTCGGCTCTGGTCATGCTTCTGCTGGTCGTGACTTGCTCACTGGCCGCCATACTGCCTGCGGTCTTGGCCCAGGGCGCCAAGGGCGATGCGGCGCAGGCACAAACGAAGGTCGAGAGTTCGAGTGTGCCGTGGATCGTCATCAGCGCGGCGCTCTCCGTGTTAGGCGCGACCCTCGGGGCCGGCTACGCTGTGGCCCACGTGGGCGCGGCGGCCCTGGGGGCGGCGAGTGAAAAGCCCGAAATCATGGGCCGGGCCATTATCTTCGTAGGCATGGCAGAGGGACTGGTGGTCTTCGGTTTCGCTATTGCCGTCATGCTCATACTCAAGATATGAGGTCTGATAATGCCGCAAGCCCCACTGGCCTATTACGTCATTGCCGATGAGGATACGGTCTTGGGGTTCCGGTACGCGGGGGTCACAGGCGAGGCGGTGGCCAGCGCCCGCCAAGCCCGCGTCGCCTTCCAGCGGGCCGTGGAAGAGTGTCGGGCGCGCATCCTCATCCTCACCGAGGTCGTCGCCGAGACCATCCGCGATGAGGTGAACGCCGTCCGCACGGGCAAGCACGCCCTCCTCAGTGCGCCTGGCGGCCGCAGAGCGACGTCGCCTACGCCTCTGGTGGTGGAGATACCGGGCCCGACAGGACCGATGCCGGGAAAGCGCACCTTACTCGAACTCATCCAAGAGGCCGTGGGCGTACGGGTGTGAGAGAGCCATGACCGGAGAGCCAACAGCACAGGTACCCAAGCCCGAGGGCCCCTCCGTGGAAGAGGTCTTGGGTGCCGAAGTCATCGCCGACGCTGAGCGGCGGGCCGAGCGGGTCCGCCGACGGGGTCAGCGCGACGCTGAGCGCATCCGCCAGAAGGCTGAGGAACAAGCCGGCCAGACGTCCGAGGACATCCTCACCGAGGCCCAGCGACGGGCTGAACGCGTTAGCCAGATGGTGCTGGCCACGGTTGAGGTTGAAGCGCTCAAGGTCAGACTCGCGCTCAAAGAGGAGGTCATCGGCGCTGCGCTGGAAGCGGCGTGGCAGAGGCTGCTGGCGAAAGACGACTATGAGTACGTGACCGTGCTCGTGGAACTGGCCGCTGCGGCCATCGCCCAGATGCCGGGCGAGGAGTTCGTCGTGCAGTTGGGGGACGATGATACGGGGCGGAGCGGAGAGGAGGTCTGCCGACGGATCGAAGAGGCGGTGTCGGTGGGCGGCGGCCGGCAGGTGCGCGTGCAGCTCAGCGCGGAGCACCCGCGCATCGCCGCTGGCTGTGTGGTGTTCTCTGCCGACGGCCGACTGCGCTACGACAACTCCTTTGAGGCCCGTCGCCACCGACTCTACCAGCAACTCCGCCAGGCAGCTGCTCGGGACCTTTTCGGTACAGAAGAGCCGACCCGTGACCACCAGTGAAACCATGACCGCACGCGAAACGGGCGAGGTCACGCGCGT
The DNA here is from genome assembly GCA_965372835.1 of uncultured bacterium. Classification (GTDB taxonomy): domain Bacteria; phylum Planctomycetota; class DG-23; order CBDVDV01; family CBDVDV01; genus CBDVDV01. The sequence continues at coordinate 15,699 of CBDVDV010000004.1, forward strand.
CAGCGGACCCATCGTCGTGGCCCGCGGTATGGCTGATTCCCAGATGTACGAGGTGGTGGAGGTGGGTCCCCAGAGATTGGTGGGTGAGATCATCCGTCTGGAGGGTGAAGCGGCCACCATCCAGGTCTACGAGAACACGACGGGCCTGAAGCCGGGCGCGGCGGTACGGCGGACCGCGATGCCTCTGTCGGTGGCGCTGGGGCCGGGGCTTCTCAGCAGCATCTACGACGGCATTCAGAGGCCGCTGACGGCCATCTTAGAGACCAGCCGAACACCCTATATCCGCCGGGGGGTCAAACTCCCGGCCCTCGACGCGCGGCGCCGTTGGCGCTTCACACCCCGCTTCAAACGCGGTGGCCAAGTGAGCGGCGGCGAGGTGCTGGGTGTTTGTCCGGAGACGGAACTCATAGAGCATCGGGTGCTGGTACCGCCCACGGTGGCCGGAGAGTTGGTCGAACTGGTCCCTGAGGGTGAGTATACGGTGGCCGACGTCATTGGCCGGGTGAGAACGGCTGCGGGCGACGAGGTCGAGCTCTACCTCGCTCACCGCTGGCCGGTGCGCCGACCGCGGCCGGTCAAGGAACGCCTCGCCGTGAACGAACCCCTGATCACCGGGCAGCGCATCATCGACATCCTCTTTCCCATTGCCAAGGGTGGAGCGGGTGCGGTCCCCGGCGGCTTCGGTACCGGCAAGACCGTCGCCCAGCACTCGCTGGCCAAGTGGTGTGACGCCGACATCATCGTCTATGTGGGCTGCGGCGAGCGGGGCAACGAGATGACCCAGGTGTTGACCGACTTCCCCCGAATCGTCGATCCCCGCAGCGGCCGGCCCCTGATGGAGCGCACCGTGTTCATCGCCAACACCTCCAACATGCCCGTGGCCGCCCGCGAGGTCTCCATCTACACCGGCATCACCATAGCCGAGTACTACCGCGACCAGGGCTACGATGTGGCGGTGATGGCCGATTCGACCAGTCGGTGGGCTGAGGCCCTGAGGGAACTGTCGGCCCGACTGGAAGAGATCCCGGCCGAGGAGGGCTTCCCGGCCTACCTGCCCAGTCGGCTGGCTGAGTTCTACGAGCGGGCCGGTGTGGCTCGTACGCTGGCTGGCGAGCGGGCCTCGGTGACCGTGACCGGCTCGGTGTCGCCACCGGGTGGGGACTTCTCCGAACCGGTTACCCAGCACACCCGCCGGTTCATCCGCTGCTTCTGGGCCCTGGACACCGAGTTGGCCAACGCCCGCCACTACCCGAGCATCAACTGGCTCACCTCCTACAGCGAGTACGTCGACGAGATCCAGGACTGGTGGCACGCCAAGCACCCCGACTGGGCGGAGCTGCGCAACCAGACCATGGAACTGCTCCAGCGCGAGGCCCGTCTTCGCCAGATCGCCAACCTGGTCGGCCCGGACGTCCTGCCTGACCAGCAGCGGCTGGTGCTCTTCGTGGCCGAACTCATCAAGAACGGCTTCCTCCAGCAGAACGCGTTCGAACCGAAAGACATGTACTGCGTCCCCGACAAGGCGATGAGCATTCTGAGGACATTGCTTTCGCTCTACCGCCGAGGCTCTGAACTCATCGAGCGGGGAGCGCCGCTGGTCAGGCTGCGCGAACTGCCCGCTATCCAGGCCGCCGTCCGCGCCCGTCTGGAGGTGGCCAACGACGCCCTGGACCGGCTGGCCGAAATCCAGGACCGACTCAGCGCCGAGTTGGACGACCTGGAGAGGAGTTACACCTAATGGTGGAAGCACCGGTGGAGGACCGGGGTCTGGAGTACGTGGGCGTCTCCGAGATCAACGGCCCCCTCATCGTGGTGGAGAAGGTCTTCGACGTAGGCTACGACGAGGTGGTGGAGATCCTCGACCCCCAGGGACAGATGCGCCTGGGTCGGGTGTTGGACATCAGCACCGAGTCGGCCGTGGTCCAGGTCCTGGGCGAGACTTCCGGGCTGTCCAACCGCACGACCCGGGTGCGCTTCCTGGGTCGTTCGCTTCACGTGTCCGTGAGCCGGGACATGTTGGGCCGGGTCTTCGACGGTCTGGGTCGTCCCATCGACGGCAGCCCCCCACCCCTGAGCGGTGACGAGCGCGACGTCAATGGCCAACCCATCAACCCTTGCGGGCGCGAGTATCCGCGCGACTTCATCCAAACCGGCATCAGCGCCATCGACGGGATGAACACTCTGGTGCGGGGGCAGAAGTTGCCCATCTTCTCCGGCAACGGCCTGCCCCACGACCGGATCGCCGCCCAGATCACCCGTCAGGCGAAACTGCTGGCGGAGGACGTCGATTTCACTATCGTCTTTGCCGGCATGGGTGTGAAGCACGACGTGGCCCAGTTCTTCATGCGCAACTTCGAACAGTCCGGGGTGCTGAGCAATGTGGTTCTCTTCCTGAGCCTGGCCTCGGCTTCCTCCTTCGAGCGGCTGGTCACCCCGCGCACGGCACTGACCGTGTCGGAGTACCTGGCCTTCGACTGCGGGCTGCACGTGCTGGCCATCCTCACCGACATGACCAACTACTGCGAGAGCCTCCGCGAGGTGGGTTCCGCCCGGGGTGAGGTACCGGCCCGAAAGGGCTACCCGGGCTACCTCTACAGTGACCTGGCCTCCATCTACGAGCGGGCCGGCCGGGTCAAGGGCTCCCCCGGTTCCCTCACCCAGATGGCCATCCTCACCATGCCCTCCGACGACATCAGCCACCCGGTGCCCGACCTCACCGGCTACATCACCGAGGGGCAGATCGTCCTGGAGCGCGACCTCTTCCAGCGGGGCGTTTACCCGCCCATCGCCGGGCTGCCGTCGTTGTCCCGGCTGATGAAGGACGGCATCGGTGAGGGTCGCACCCGGGCCGACCACGCCAACCTGCAGAGTCAGCTCTTCGCCGCCTACGCCCGGGTGAAGCAGGTGCGCGGGCTGGCCGCGGTCATCGGCGAGGAGGAACTCTCCTCCCTGGACAAGCGCTTCATGGAGTTCGGCGAGCACTTCGAGCACGACTTCCTGGCCCAGGGGGAGTTCCAAGAGCGGCCCATCGAACAGACGCTGGAACTGGGCTGGAAGGCGCTCTCGGTACTGCCCCGGAGTGAACTCCACCGCCTGACCGAAAAGGAGCTCGACACCCACTACCAGAAGCGCGTCGAGGCCGCCACGGCTGAGGAAGCCGGTGACGTGTCCGGCGAAGAGACGGAGAGAGGAATCGGGTAGCCATGGCCAGACTGAACGTGCCCGTGACCAAATCCAGCGCCCTGGCGATTGAGCGGAGTCTCGAATTCGCCACCGAGGGGTTTGAACTCCTGGAGCAGAAGCGCCAGATCCTGATGATGGAACTGATGCGCTGGCTGGCCCGGGCGCGGACCGTCGAGCAGGAAGTGAACGAGCGACTGGCCCGGGCCTACGAGGCCCTTCGCCGGGCGGCCCTGGCCGCCGGGGCGGCTCGGCTGGAGCGCGAGGCGGTAGCCATTCGCCCCGCCCACCAGGTGAAGGTGGAGGAACGCCGAGTGATGGGGTTACACCTGGCTCAACTCTCGGCCGAACTGGCTCCCGGGGGACCCGAGTTCGGGTTCGCCGACAGTTCGGCGCGCTCCGACGTAGTAAAGGGGGCCTTCGAAGCGTCCCTGGAGGCGGTCACCAGACTGGCCGAAACCGAGAACGCCGTCTTCCAATTGGCCCAGGAACTCAGGAAGACTCAACGACGGGTCAACGCCCTGGAAAAAATCTTTATCCCCACTTACCAGGCAACCCTGAAGTACGTCAGTGACAGTCTGGAAGGGCACGAACGAGAAGACCTGGTCGTCATGAAGATGGCCAAGGCCAAGTTGGCGCGAGCGCGGAAGCGCCGCCGGGTCTGAGGAGAGCCGAAAGGAATCGGGGTGGCTCCGGAGACACAGATTGGCACTGTCCTGCTGTTCGCCGATGGCTCTGAGGGGGCGGTGCGAGCCGCCGAGCTGGCCGTGCTTCTCGCCCGTGTGCACGAGGCCGACCTGGTAGCGGTGGCCGCGGTGGACACGGAGACCTTGTCCATGCTCATGCGCCGACACATCCTGGTGGACGAAGAGATGGCTGAGTTGGACGTCGAGTTGGAGGCCAGCGCCGAGCGACAGTTGCGCATGGTGGCCAACCAGGCCAAGCGTGCGGCAGTGCCCGTGGAGACGGTGCTCTTGAAGGGCACTATCCACTCCGCGATTCTGGGCGAGGCGCGCAAGCGCCGCGCCGACCTCATCGTCCTGAGCGGCTTCACCTCCACCATGACCCGCCGGGACGTCCTGGCCAAGGAGAAGCAGTACCTCGTCGACGAAGCGCCTTGTCCGGTGGTTCTGGTGAAGTAGACTGGTGGGCAGAGGTCGAGGATCGAAGGACGACGGCCGGCGACCGGCCGGGGAAGGACAGTCATGCCCGAACTGCTGTACCTGAACGGACGGGTGATGCCCCTCGAGGAAGGGAAGGTGTCAGTAGAAGACCGGGGCTTCCAGTTCGCCGACGGGGTGTACGAGGTGGCCGTGGTCTATAGCGGCGTACCGTACGAGTTCGAGGAGCACATCGACCGCCTGTTCCACAGCGCCAGGCTGCTGGAACTTGAGATTCTCCACCCGCCGGAGGAGATCAAATCCATCTGCCTGGACCTCCTGGCCGAGAGTCAACTCGCCAACTGCCTGGTCTACATCCAGGTCACCAGGGGCTACGCTCGCCGGGGCCATGCCTTCCCTGATGAAGTGAAGCCTACGGTGGTGGTTTACACAATCGAGTTTGCCGGTCGGGCGGCCGAGCACTACGAGAAGGGCGTGGCCACCATCACCGTCCCCGACGACCGCTGGGGTCGCTGTAACATCAAGAGTATCGCCCTGCTCGCCAACTGCCTGGCGAAGGAAAAGGCCTACCGGGCCGGCTGCTACGAGGCCATCTTCCACTCCCCCACCGGCGTGGTCTACGAAGGGGCAAGCACCAACGTCTTCTGCGTCATCGACGGCAGCATCGTCACCGCGCCGCTCTCCAACAAGATCCTCCCGGGCATCACCCGCGCCCGGCTTATGGAACTGGCCCGCGCGGGCGGCTTCCAGATGGTGGAGAGGGATTGCACGGTTGTTGAACTCAAAGGCGCCGACGAGGTGTTCCTGACCGGAACCTCCACCGAAGTGATGCCGGTCATTCGGGTGGACGATACCACCATTGGTACGGGGGAACCGGGTCCGGTCTCCCGGCAACTGCGCCGGCTAATGTTGGAACACATCCAGCGCGTGTGTGGCTCAGCGCCGGTGGCAGGATCGGGGAGGCCGGAGACCGGATGAGGCCGACGGGATGAAGGCAAGACCGGAGATCGCGGCTCACGTGCTGGGGAATCCGCTCACGCGGACGCTCCTGCGGGCGCTGACCCGCCAGCGGCCCGATGGGGGCTGCGAGCTGTCCGACATCTTCGCCCGCTACGGCCAGAGCGACCTCCTGCCGCGTGAGCGTCTGCGCTACGGCGTCGCCTTCGCCCTCATCGACGCCCTGGTCAGGCTGGCCGGGAGTCGACGCCAGTTCGTCCGCGACAAAGTTTTCAGTCATGAGACTCGGGCCCGGGCGCTCATAGCCACCGCTCGTAGCGTGGGCCGCTACGGACTCACCCGCCCACAGCGCTTCACCAGCCCACTGATGGTGGTCTGGAACTTCACCCAGGCCTGTAACCTCCGCTGCGCGCACTGCTACCAGAACGCCCGTCGGCGGCTTCCCGACGAACTGGGGCTCGAAGAGCAGTTGCGCGTATTGGAGGTACTCCGGCGAAACGACGTGGCCATGCTCGCCCTGTCCGGTGGGGAGCCGATGATCAGCCCCACCTTCTGGCCGGTGGCCGAGCGTGCAGCCGAGATGGGTCTTCACGTCAGTGTGGCTACGAACGGCACCCTCATTGACAAGGCCGCCGCCCACCGCCTTTGCGACGTCGGGGTCAAGTACGTGGAGATCAGCATCGACAGTGTCGATGAGGCCACGCACGACCGCTTCCGTGGAAGCCCGGGCTACTGGCGCCGGGCCGTTGCCGGCATCCGTGCCGTCGCCCCCATCGATGGCGTGCGGGTGGCCCTCGCCGCTACCATCACCAGACTCAACCTCGACGAGTTGGAGGACCTGATCGAGTTCGCCAAGGAGTTGGGCTGCAACTGCTTCTACGCCTTCAACTTCATCCCCACAGGTCGGGGAAAGGAGATCGTTGACCTCGACCTCTCCCCCGCCCAACGGGAGGAGATGCTGCGCATTCTCTACGAGCACATGCAGAACGATGCCATTACCATCATCACTTCGGCCCCCCAACTGGCCCGCTACTGCCTCGGCCACGCCGATGACGCCACCGTTGTCAACACCGGTCACTACGGCCACGGTCGGGGCGGGGGGGCGAGACTCCTCTCGGAGTACGTGGGTGGGTGTGGAGCCGGGCGCGTGTACTGCGCCATCCAGCCCAACGGGGTGATAACACCGTGCGTTTTCATGCCACTGCCGGTGGGCAACATCCTGACCGATGACCTTCCCCACCTCTGGGAGGACCACCCGGTGCTGCAACTGCTCCGCGACCGGGAACGTCGTCAAGGGCACTGCCGGGTGTGCGAGTACAAGTACTTCTGTGGCGGCTGCCGGGCCCGTCCCTACGGCTACTACGGCGACCTGACCATGCCCGACCCAGGCTGCATCTTCAACCAGGACGCCTGGGAAGCCCTGCAGCGGGAGAGCCCGCGTGGGGTACCGGAGGCGGCGGGGTAAGAGGCCCCACGCTCTCCATGAATCCGGCTCACACCACTCACTTCCACCGCGCCGCTGAACAACACAGGAGGACGACGAGACATGAAGAGACTGGGCGTAGGCATCATCGGCTGCGGGAACGTAGCCGGTGGTCACATTCGGGGCTGGCTGCAACACGCAGACCGAGCCCGGGTTGTGGCTCTGTGCGACCTTGTGCCTGAGTTCTGTGAAGAGAAGAGCAAGGAGTTGGGCCTCGGTGACGTTCCCGTCCTCAGCGACTATCGGAGGTTGCTTGAGATGCCCGAGGTCGAGGCCGTTGACATTTGCAGCCATTCAGACACCCACTCGGAGGTCATCAGGGCCAGCCTCGAGGCCAGCAAGCACGTGCTGTCGGAGAAGCCCGTGGGCTATGACCTGGAGGACTGTCGGCGGCTCCGCTGGTACGCCAGCAAGTACCGGCATCTCAAGATGGCCGTCGCCTATTCGCTGCGCTACTACCCGGTCAACCTGGAGGTGCGCAGGCTGCTCGGTGACGGAGTTATCGGACGGCCCATGTATGCCCAGGCGGTGCACAACCACGCCCACGACATGTCCCGGGTGTTCGAGCGCCCCCGGGGGCCACGTTCCCAGTCGGACAAGGGCGGCCGCTACATCGCCGGGTCGGAAATGACCGCCACCACCCACATCTTTGACCTTTGCCGGTACCTGCTGGGCGAGGTAAAGGACCTGTTCGCTTTCCGCGAGCCCTACGGCACCTTCGTGATAATGCGTTTCGTGTCGGGCGCAGTGGCCGAGGCCATTTCCGGTTCCGCCTCAAAACTGGGCGTCGCTGCGCCCAACGTGCTTACCGTCCAGGGCACCGAAGGGGTCCTGGCAACCTTCAACGAGCCTCAGAAGCACGAAGACGTGACCCCGCGGTACCGGGGCTACTACAAGAACGCGGACGGCTACCACGAAATCGAGGTCGGCACGCACGATAACGAGCACGGCGACTACACCAGGTGCCAGAACTTCCTCGACGCCGTGTTTGAGGATGCCCCGCTCATCGCCCCGCTGGAAGACGCCATACGCACGTCCGAACTCCTGCACGCAATCCGGGATTCCCACGACCACGAAATCCGCGTCCCCGTCCACTGGCAGGGCAAGACGGGTTAGTCGTCGCGGAGGCGAAAGAGGCTGGCTTTGAGGGGTTCGTTGGCCTTCAGGCCGCGCAGTTCGAAGGTGAGCGTCTCTCCTGAGCCCGGCCAGTGCAGGCGCAGCATGGTAGCGATCTGGGAGAGCCCCGGCCCCAGAGTGTCGTAGTCGGAGAGGGCCGCCTCCATCACCAGTTCTCCGGAGGCCCCGAAGGCTTCGATGCGCAGACAGGTCAGGTCAACGCGGTCCACCCACCACTGGCGCAGGGGATAAACCGTGTCGCCGGCAACATCCACCAGGTCAATGATGTAGTGGTCTGGGTAGGTCTTGACGAGCACCTTGACGGTGGCTGTCTGCTCGGGTGGACGCACCAGCCCCAGGAGTTCCCCCAGGTTGAGCGACAGGGTCGCCAGACCCCTTTCGGGCTGCTGGCGCAAGTCAGCCACCGAACCCGTTTGCTCGGGCCCCAGGGCTCTGGTTTCGGGATCGAGCAGCCGGTACTGGTAGCGCTCCCCGTCCGAGGCCAGGTCGAAGACTTCTCCGACAAAGTCGCGCTCGCCCCGCAGGCGTATTCTGTCTGGGGCCTGGTAGCGGAGCAGCCCGTCACAACTCCGGGGCCCTTCCATCTCCGGGCCCTCGAAGTGGATGTTGAGCCTGGCCTTCAGGGTGGTGACGGTGTCGGCCCGTCGGCGGAGGGCCTCGAGGAGCTGAGCGGGCCCGTAAGTGTAAACGAGTTCGACCCGGCGGCTCTCCGGCTCGACGCACCCAGCCAGCACGAGAAGACCCAGGCTCCAGACCAGCCAACACCAACGCCTCATAAGCGCCGTCCTCTACGACCGGGCCTACTCGGCGGCCACCACGGGGTTTCGCAGCACGCCGATTCTCTCCACGTACGCTTCCATCACGTCGCCGGGCTTGACCTCGCTCATCCCCTCGGGTGTGCCCGTGGAGACTATGTCGCCCGGCTCCAGACGGATAAGCGAGGATATGAAACTGATGAGTTCGGGTATCTTCCACATCAGGCTGCGGGTGTTGTCGCTCTGGCGTACCTCGCCGTTGACCCGCATCTGGAGGTCCAGTTCCACCGGCTCGGCGATCTCGTCGGGCAGGACAATCCAAGGGCCTATCGGACAGAAGGTATCCAGCGACTTGGAGCGGTACCAGGGGTGGGACGCCCCGATGTCCTTGCGCTGCATGGCCCGGGCGGTGACGTCGTTGAGGATGGTATAGCCGGCCACGAACTCGCCGGCCTCCTCCACGGGGATGCTGGCACCGGCCTGGCCAATCACCACGGCCAACTCCACCTCGGGGTCCACCCGGCCGATGCCCGGCTTGATGGCTACCTCGTCCCCGGGCCCGATAACAGCGGTGCTCTCTTTCCGGAAGAAGACAGGTTCTTCGGGAACCTGGCCGGCACTTTCCATCGCGTGGGCCCGGTAGTTCAGGCCCATGGCCAAGATCTTGGTCGGCCGAGCGATGGGGGCCAGCAGCCTCACCTCATCAAGTGGCCGACTCAGTGGCTTCCTGAGATTGCGAGCGTCGATGAACTTCAGCACCGGCGCCAGGCCCGACGCTGAGAAGAGGCCGCGCTTCATTAGGTCCGTCGGATCGGTGGCCGCCCCGTAAGTCTGCCCACGCCGCGCGGTCTCATACAAGAGGAGGGCCCGAGTCAGGTCCACCACCTCCTCTTCGAGGACAAGCCCCAGCGCCGGCCGACCTCCTCGCCCCACAAAGCGCGCGATCTTCATGGTGAACGTCGTCCCTTCCAGGTGCTACTTGGCCTCCACCTCGGCGATGATGCGCTTGATGCTTTCCAGGCAGATACAACTGGGGAGTTCACCGCCCTCGGAGAACTCGGCCCCGCCGGGCGTCCGTACAACCTTGCGGTCCAACTTCTTGGGCCGCCAATGCGTTTCCAGCGAGGCAAAGCCTTCGTAGCCGTCGTCGATGAGCGCCCGGAACTGACCGTGGTAGTCGATGACCCCCTCGCCCACCGCGCAGACACCCTCGCCGGGGACCGCGTCCTTGATGTGCATGTGGATCATGGAGGGTCTGATGGAGTGGTAGCCGTCCGGGTACGGGGTCTTTGAGCCACGGGAATCGCTCAGTTCGTTGCATGGGTCCCAGCAGGTGCGCACACGGTCCGAGCCCACGTCTTTGATGAACCGCGCCGTGTCGGCACCGTTTCCGACGTAGCAGCTCGACTCGTTCTCCATGGCGATCCTCGCCCCCATCTCCTCGAGAATCTTCACCGGTTCCTCGTACTTGTCGATGACCTGCTGCCAGACCTCATCCACATCGCCCCGTCGCCAGAAGGTGAACCCACGGACGATGTCGCAGCCGAAGTGCTTCCCCAGGTCGATGCATCGGCGGAGGATGTCCAGGTGCTGCTGGTACTCGTCCTGCGAGTCCAGTTCACACTTGAAGAAAGGGGAGGCGATGGAACAGACGACCAGCCCGGCGTCGTCCAGGATGTCCTTCATCTTCTTGCGGTCGTCCTGGTCGATGTCCTGTGGGGGTTTGTTCCAGACCGAGCGCACCTCCACCCCGTCGAGTTCGAACTGCTTAGCCACCTCGACCGCCCGGGCGAAGTCCTGGGTGATCTCGTCGCTAAAGACCGCGAGTTTGAACATCCTCGCCTCCTTCTTTCGTGTCCGACGCCGGCGGCTTCATATCCACCCGCAGCACCGCTCCCATCTGGGCTGAGACCTCGGCCAGCTCCGCATCGCTCAACTGAGGGACAGGGACTTCGTATGTCACCCCCTGGCCCGATTCCACAACCATCAGCGGCCGGCCCTCCCGGCCCCGGGAACTCATCAGTTTAAGCAGACGCCTGCGGATGAGAAGCAGACCCAGGAGGTAGCGGAACGCCGACTGCCGAGGCTCCGTCACGGCCTCCAGCCGGGCAAAAAGTTCCACCAGTTCCCCCTCGTCTACGAAGCGCTCCGGCCGCTCCTGCCTGGCCGGCAGCCGTCCGCGCCAGTACGAAAAACTGCCTTCCGGCGGCCCCTGCCAGCAGCCCTGACAGTAATCTCGGCGATGGAACTCCTCGCCCTGCTCGAAGAGCGCACTCAGGTACCGCTCTTCCGGGCTGAACTCCCGGCCGCAGACACAGCAACTGCGGGCGGCCGAAACTTTGTCCTCATAGTCGACAGCCACGTTGAAACCTATGAGCGAGAGAGCCGTTGGCCAACCACATCCACCGTCTCGTCGTGCAGTCGGTGTGCCTCGACCTCCAAACCGTCCGCCTCCCGACGCGACCGGCCGATGAGGTCCTCGTCCTTGAGGTAGGCCAGGTTGACGTCCACGTTGAGCCGGGCACCGCGCAGCGCTCCCAGAAGCAACTCCGCAGCGACGCCCACGTCACTGATCAGATTCGGGTTGGCAATACCGACCAATCGCCGGGTCGCTGCCAGGGCAGCCGCGGCGACCCGCATGGCCTCCAGAGGTGCGCCCAGAGCCACGGCCAGGGCCTCCTGGATGGCCTGCGTGCGGGCGGCCTTTTCCTCGTCGGTCCCCCGCGCCAGGGCGTAGGCGGAGGAGACCTCGCCATACGCAGCGATGTCTTTCCCCATCAGGTCGAGCAGTTTGACGCGGGCGTCCGTCAGCGCAGCCAGTAGTTCCATCACCTGGGGAGCAACGTCACGGAACTTCTCCTTCCCCAGAGTGAAGTTGGCGGCCATCTCGGCCATGGTCACACCCAGGGCACCGGCCAGAGCCGAGACGCTGCCGCCGCCCGGTGTCGGCTGACCGCTGGCTGCCGTCTCCACATAGTCGCGCAGGGGCCTCTCCAGGTAGTTCACTCTTCTGCTTCCTCGCCAAGTTGGGGTTCCGAGGTCTTCAACGGCGGTCGGCAGACGGCAAGGACGTGGTTGCCAAAGTACTTGCGGGCGACGCGCTGGAGGTCCTCAGCCGAAACCTTGCGGATGCGCGCAATGTAGCTGTCCGTGAAGTTGTAACCCAGACCATAGAGTTCGTTCAAGGCGGCATCCAGGGCTTGCTCTCCGAGCGCCTGGCGGCCGAGTTCCTCGGCGGTGATGGCGGTTCGCCGGGCTCGTTCCAGTTCCTCCTCACCGACCACGGTCGTCTTGGCCCGTTCGACCTGCTGGAGGATGAGGTCGGTGACCTCGTCAATCCGTTCTGCGTTGCAGTCGGCAAACACAATGAACGAGCCGGTGTCCAGACCCACGTCGTCGTAGGCATGGACGCCGTAGACCAGCCCCTCGGACGCAGGGCCGCGCAGGGCCTCGTGCAGCCAGCCCCCAGGCAGACGGATGCCCGACATCACCGCGTCCAACACCAGCATGGGCACGCGGTCCTCCACGTCGGTGATCCGCATCCCCGGAAAGCCCACCACCACGTAGGCCTTCTGCTTCTCCGTCACCTTCTCGGCCCGCACCGATTCGGCGCGAGGTGGATTGGGCCGCGGCTCCGGAAGCGTGCCTAACGGCTCTTCCGGGGTCACTCTTCCGAGGGTGTCCCGGAGCCTCGCCGCCAGTTCCTCACCATCGACATCGCCGAAGACGGCCAGCACCATGCGCTCAGGACGCACGTACCCGCGGTAGCAGCGCAGCAGGTCGTCGCGGGTCAGACTGGCTACCACCTCCTCCCGACCGCCGGGGAAGAAGCGGCCAGGCGTGTCCGGGTACATGGTCTCGGCGAAGAACAGGAGGGCTTCCTGCTCCCCCCGTTCGTTGCGTCGGCGGATGCGGTCGAGCAGCAACGGGCGCAGCCGTTCCATCTCCTCTTCCGGGAAGGTGGCCTGGGTGAGTACCTCGCTCACCAAAGCGAGAAAGTCATCAAGATCGGCGGAGATGCACTGTCCGGAGAGATAGACGGTGTTCCGGCCGGAGGCGGCGGAGAGGCCGGCACCACGCTCATCGAGGAAGCGGGCGATCTCCTGGGCCGACCGCTGCTCGGTGCCCCGGGTGAGCATGGCAGCAGTATAGACGAAGAGGCCGTTGGTCTCTTCGCTCTCGACCCGCAACCCTCCCAGAGCCGCCGCCTGCAAAGCCACCACGGGCAGCCGATGGTCTTCTTTGACCAGGAGCACCAGCCCGTTGGGCATGGTCACTTTCTCGACGACGGCGTGGGAGACGGGTCCTTTGGCGGGACGCCGGGCAGCCGCGGCGCCCACTGACGCCGGTTTCGCCGGGCTCACCTCAGGGGCTCCAGCCGGCTTCTGTGTCGCCACCAAAGTGGTGACGCACAAGGCCTGTTCGCGAAAGTAGGTGCGCGCCACCCGCCGGACGTCCTCAGCAGTGACCTGCTGGATGTTCTGGGCGTAGGTCAGGTCGAAGTTGGGATCGGCCGCGGCCAGGAACCCCGAGGCCAGACTCCCCGCCTCACTTTCCACCGTCTGACGGTTGTAGAAGTATTCGGCAATCTTTTGCCGTTTGGCTTTGGCCAGTTCCTCGGGGGTGACCAGTTCGTCGCGCAGGCTGGTCAGTTCGGCCCAGATGGCTTCCTCCACCTCAGCGCGTTTGCCCATCTCCAGGTCTGCCGAGACGGAGAAGAAGCCGGCGTCGAAGCCGGGAGTCAACGAGTAGGAGGTGATCCGACGCACCAGCCGACGTTCCTCCCGCAGCCGCTGGACCAGCCGAGAACTTCGCCCGTGAGAGAGGATGTTCGAAAGCACGTCCAGGGGATAGAGGTCGGGGTGGGTCAGGGGCACGGTGCGGACGTCCATCCTGAGCAGGGCGATGCCGCCGGCGGCCAGCGCCGGGAACTCCTTGGTCGTGACCCGCCTGGCTACCTGCTCAGGCTCCTCCGGCAGGGCCAGAGGCTCGATGAAGCCGCGCTTGAGCCTGCCGAAGGTAACCGTGGCCTGCTGGAGGGCCTGGCGGCCATCGACGTCGCCGACGATGATAAGCAGCATATTGTTGGGAACGTAGGTGCGATGGTAGTAGTCAATGACCTGCTCGCGGGTGAGGGCGTTGGTCAGTTCGGGATAGCCGATGACCGGCAGCCTGCTGGGGTGGACCTGGAAGAGGGTCTGGGTGGCGCTTTGCCAGAGTTCCCGATAGGGGTTGTCGCGGTTCCGCCGATACTCCTCGCTGATGACCTTGAGTTCGCGTGTGAAGGCGTCTTCACTGATCTGCGAGTTGCCCATCCAGTCGGCCAGCAGCTCCAGGGCCGTCGGCAGGTAGTCTCGGTGCGTACTGATGTAGTACCGGGTGTTGTCCTTCCAGGTGGAGGCGTTGGATTGCCCCCCGATGGAGGCCAAAATGGTCGTCGTCTCCTTCTCGGAGCGGGTGGGCGTCTCGCCGCCGTGCACCAGGTGCTCCAGGACGTGCGAGATCCCCGCGCCGGCGTACTCCCGCTCGAACATGCTTCCGGTCTTGACGTACACCTGGACAGTGACCACGGGAGCCGAATGCATCTCCCTGATGAGCACGGTGAGGCCGTTCTCCAGCACCACCGGCTCCACCCGCTCACCCTCGCCGAACCCAGCCAGGAGGCCGGAGAGGTCAGGCGCTCCGCTCATCGTCTCTCCCCACGTTCGCCCCGACATTGAAGTCACCAGGAGCGCCGCCAGCAGACAGAAGACCACTCGCCGCCTCGACACGTGCACCGGTCCACTTCCCACCCAAGAGGTCTGCGCTGGAAACCGCTGCGCTTTGACGCCACATCAAACAGGTGTATTGTACGGCTCTCGCCGGTCGGGGACAACCTCAAAAGCGGACGGGGAGTCTCCTGAAATGCGGCGGCAAGGCCGACGGGAGAGTCGCGCGTCAGTCGGCCGGTCCCAGCAGGCGTTCGGTTACTCGCAGCATGACGCCGGCGAAGCCCACCAACTCGTCAATCTCGATGTACTCGTTGGCGATGTGGGCCACGTCGGGATCGCCCGGAGCAAAGCCGACGGCCGGGATGCCCGCAGCAAGGAACTGCTTGGCCACCGTCGCCCCGGAGATGCCGGCCACCGATGGAGTCTTCCCCAGCACCTCGGCGGTTGCCTCCTGGATGGCCGTGACCAGGGGGCTTTCCCGCTCGACCTCGGTGGGACTCAGGTCGCTTCGGACCTCGACGGCGAGTCGGGCGCGCGGCTCCTCGGACTGCACCCGGGCAATAGCCTCGCGGATGGCCTCAACGATGTCCTCGCTCGGCTCGCCGGGCAGTCGGCGGAAGTCCACTTTGGCGATGCACTTGCCGGGGACGATGTTCGGTGCGGCCCCGCCCTGGATGACGCCCACGTTCATGGTGGGCGGGGAGAGCAGGTCATGGGTGACCTGGCTGCGGGGCATGTCCCGCAGGAGTTCGAGCAGCCGAAGCATGGGCCAGATGGCGCTGAAGCCCTTCTCTGGACGGGAGCCGTGTGCCTGAGTGCCCAGGGAGATAAGTTCGACAAAGAGGGCGCCCTTTTCCGCCACGACGACCTCGTCCATGTGGTTGGCCGCATCGGGAATGATGGCCATTTCGCCCTGGAGATGTCCGCGGTCAAGGAGGAACTCGACGCCGTGGGCGCTGCCGGCTTCCTCGTCGGCGACCGCAGCCAGGATGAGTTGCCCCTGGAGGTCGGTCTCGCGCCGCTTCAGTTCCCGCACCACCAAGAGCATCGCCGCCAGTGGCCCTTTGTCATCGGAGGTGCCCCGACCGTAGAGCCGGCCGTCCTTCTCCTGGGCGCTGAAGGGGTCCTGACCCCAGCCGCTGCCGGCGGGGACCACGTCGGTGTGGAAGGCCACGATCAGCCGGGGCTTGCCCTCCCCCACCCGCAGCAGCAGGTTGTCGCGACCGGGTTGGGAGGCGTAGCGTTCGCAGGTGAGTCCCCAGGGGGTGACGATGCGCTCGATAACGTCGCACACCAGCGACTCGTTACCAGGCGGATTCTCGGTGCGGGCGGCCACCAGTTGGCTGAGCCAGGCAACGAGTTCCTTGCGGTCGTCAGCGCTGGCAAAGAGGTCTGCGCCTGACATGGACAAGAAGCCTTTCGGAGAAGCCTCCTCCGCCTGGGCTATCCCCCGTCGGGAGGGTCCGGCGAACCGGAGACATCGGGATGGCCGCGCTCGAGCAGGCGAAGATAGGCAATCGTTCGGAAGGCTTTGTTCTTGATGTGGCGGACCTCTAAGAGTTTCTCCACCCGGAAGCGAACCTCCTCCGGGGACGAGAGTTTGACCAGGTAGTCGTCCGCCTCCACCTCCACACCGCGCTCAATCTGTTCCAGTTGATCCAGCACGGTGAACATGAGCACCGGGATGCCTGCCGTCTTGGGGTTTTGCTGCAGACTTCGACACACCTCGTAGCCCTTGGGTCGGCTGAGGTCCTTCCCGTTTTCGAGCATCAGGTCCAGGATCACCAGGTCGGGAGGCTCCGTCTCCAGCATCTCTATGGCCTCAGCCTGCCTTTCGGCGACCCGGAGTCGGTACCCTTCGGACTCGAGGTAGCCGCGAAGGACGTCAACGTGCACCGGGTCGTCTTCGACGATGAGGATGGTGATTTTACTCTTGTCCCCAACGGGACGTGAGCCCTCTTCAGTCATGGCACAGCCCTCGCTGTCTGTTCACCCTTGGGCCAGCGGCAACGTCCGCCCCGACTCTGCCAGGGATTGTATCAGCGGCTGGGCCGCTGTCAAAAGTATTCTGGGTATCGAGTGCCGGCCTCCGACCCACAGGCTCCAGCCCGGCGGTCGGAATGGCCGCCTGGGAAAGAGTGCCAAACGTTGGCGTTCGGTTAGGCGCGAAAGCCCGAAAAAGCCTTGACAGGCGGCTGGGCTTTCTGGTAGCAGTATTATGGCATATCGGCGAAGGGAAACCGAGGTTACCTGAGGTTGAGGCATGGAGATCCGTGGCTCGACGGGTTCACAGGACCTTCCCGCCATCTTTCACATGCTGGCCCAGTTGCTGGCCATGACTTCCAAGGAAGGTCTGCTCACCGTCTGGGACGAGCGGCAGAAGAAGAGCGTCTACTTTTCCCGTCGGGGTGTGACCCTGCTCTTTGCCCAGTCCGACAAGTCCACGCCACCGGCGGGGAGCACCCTGGTCAAGAAGGGCAAGATCACTACGGACGACCTGGACAAAGCCCTCAAGAAACAGACGGCCGGCGGGGGTCAGAAACGTCTGGGGGAGATCCTCCGCGAGATGAACCTGGTCAGTGAGGACGAAATCTACGATCTGGTCCACGAGCAGATTCAGGAAGAGATCCTCGACATGCTCTCCTGGGAAAAGGCCCAGTTCGAGTTCCGGGAGTCAGAACCCCCAGAGGAACTCCACGACCAGACTCGCTCCTACACGACCCTCACCCTGAACCCCACCGAGCTCCTGCTGGAAGCAGCGAAGCGCCTGGACGAGTGGTTCGCGCGTTCAGCTGAGAACGGACCCGCCCATTCCGACGGATCCGCAGAACAGGAAGCAAATCAGGCGCACCACGCCGCGAGCAGCGAGTCGGCCTGAGTCGGCCCCCCTCACCCGGCCGTACGGCGGGCTTCGGCCATCGCCAGGGTGCGTTGGGCCAGGTCGCTGATGGAGTTGTCCGTCATCCCCACAACGTAACTGAGCAAGCGGTCGTTGAGCGGGCGGGTCCAGCGGGCCGGGAGCGCGACCGCGCCCAGCCAGGCTCCCATTACCGACCCGGCGGTAGCGCCGTTGCAGTCCGTGTCCAGCCCACCCATCACCGCCATCCCGACCGCCCGGCCGAAATCGCCACCACTGTGGAGCAGTCCCATCACCACCAGACAGGCGTTGTTGATGGTGTGGACGCCGTGATAGTGGCCGTAGGCGGCCAGTATTCTGTCGCAGGTCACCTCCCAGTCATCGTTTTCCCTGCACCATTCCACCGTCTGGCTCACGGCCTCGTGGAGTCGGCTCGTCCTGGGGATTTCAGCCAGGCCGATGCGAACCACCTGCTCCAGGTCCTCGGCCACGAAGGCCCCGGCCAGCATCGCCGCCACGAACATCTCGCCGTAGATACCGTTGGCCACATGGCTGAGTCCAGCGTCGCGGAACGCCAGTTCCGCCGCCCTGGCGGGACGGCCCGGCGAGACGTAACCCCAGGCGTCGGCCCGGATCTGGGCGCCGATCCACTCCCGGTAGGGGTTGTCATACGTCGCCGAGTCCGGTGGCCGGATGTCGTTGACCAGGTTCCGGTAGGCGACCCGCTCGGCTGTGTAGACCAGGTGGTAGGGGAAATGAAGCAGCCACTCGCGGGCGACGTTGTGAGTGGTGAACCTGGTGCCGTAGGTCTCCAGGATGTGGAGCCCCAGGACGGTGTAATCGGTGTCGTCGTCCCGGGCTGCCAACTTGATGCCCCCACGCAGGAACCGTTCGGGCGCGCGGAAGAAATCGAACCTACCCTTAGGCACGGGGAAGTAGCCGTCGAGCGGGTAGGCCCCGGCCGATTCGAGGAGTTGTCGGATCTGCTCGCGTCGGCGCCCTTCCACGGGCTTGCCCACCATGCAGCCCGCACACCGTCCCAGCCAGGCTCCCAGGATGCGGTCCTGGAGTCGGCGCCGACTCAACCTCACTTCGTAGGTCCGCCGGGCCCGCGGACGAAGCCGACGGATGGCCCCCAACTCGGAAGGCTCTTCGTACGGGAAGTTCTTTGGCCGGCCCAGAGCCTTGACATCTTCATACAGCCTGGCCAGGGCGCGGGGATTCGGCTTGGCCTTGGGGTCAGCCAAACGAGCCAACCGCCGCCGGTACCTCCCGACCTTGTGCCCGACGCTCAGCGCCTGCCCGATCTCTAAGTTCACCAGATTCGCCAACGTTGAGAAGGCATAGGCCATTACTCGTCCTCCTTGATGGCGGTCACCGAATCCGTCTCCCCGACCTGGTGTCGAAGGTCACACGTTAAGGCAACGAAGGCCCGCGTCAAGAGTGAATCTTGTTACACCGATTACTCTATCCCGGAAGTTACCCCAAACGCAATCGGCACACCGCTTCAGCCAGGACTTCCGCGGCGGTCACAACTTCGGCCACCTCAATGGACTCCTCAAGTGCATGGGCGACCCGGTCGTCACCGGGGCCGAAGACGACCGGTACGATGCCCTTGGTGGAGAGGAAACTGGCGTCGGACCCGTAAGGACGCCCTGCCAGCCGAGCCTCAATCCCCAGACTCCGAGCGCCCTCCTGAAGCGCCTCGACCAGCGGGTCCTCAGGATCGGTGGAGAAGCCCCTGCTGGTGTGATAGGGCTTGAGGAACTCGAGATGCTCGACGACTTCGGCGGGGAGAGAGGAGCGGATGAGGTCATTCGCCGTGGTGACGATGTCGGTCGGCTTCTCCCCCGGGTGGGTGCGCACGTAGAGTTCGATTTCGCACAGGTCGGGGACGGTGTTGGCGTTGCCGCCGCCATGGATGGAGCCGATGTTGGCGGGGGGCGTACCGCAGAGCGGGTGCCGACGCCGGAGCAGCCAGGGGTCCACCTCCTGGCGAACCGCCTGCACCACCTCGGCCATCAGCCTGATGGCGTTGAGCCCATCCTGGGCTCGGGAACTGTGTACGGCCCGGCCGTGGGTGCGGATGCGCCAACGGGCGCCGCCATTATTGGCGATCACCACTTCTAAACTCGTGGGCTCCAGCACCACCACCCGCGAAATCTGCGGACCAAGCCGCACCAGTTTGCGCACACCGCGACCGCGATACTCTTCGTCGCAGACCGCGCCGAGGAGCACGGTCACGGGAGGCGGCTCGGCTCTCTCCGAAAGTATCTCCAAGGCCAGGAGGCCCGCCACCAGCGGCCCCTTGGCATCGGCCGAGCCCCGACCGTGGAGCCGACCGTCGCGGAACTCACCGGAGAAGGGGTCCCCTTCAAAGCCCACCACCCCCACGGTGTCGGTGTGTCCCACCAAGGCCAGCACTTTGCAGGACGTGCCCTGGAGCCGGGCCACCAGGTTGGGGCGAAAGGCGAGCACCTCGTAACGGTCGTAGGGGAGTCCGAGGCTGCGAACGTGCTGCTCCAAGTAGTCCACTACTCGCTTCTCGCCGGCGAGTTCGCCCGTACGGGCCTCCGCGGGTTGCTCATCCAGGGGGTTGACGCTCGGTATGGCCACCAGTTCGCGCAGGAGGGTCACTGCCCGATCGTACAGTGGGGTTTCCGACCTCTGCGATTGACGAGACTCCATTGCCGCAGCCCCTGACAGGCGATGCACTCGCCCTTCTTCTCATCTCCAGAGTGTGCCCGGACGGGGGCGACAGGACAAGGGAAAAGCCAACGACGCCGCCCCTCAGCGTACGCCTCCCCTCGGCGCTGCGGTGCACAAAAAAGGGGGCGGTCCTTCCTTTCGCGCCCACTCTTGCCTATCGCCAGAGGCGAGCGGTATACTGACCCGTACGGGGGCCGTCCGCGGCTCAGGTCGTTCGACTCGTATGAGAGGGCGAAGGATGGATAACCAGGAACTGGCTCGGATCTTTACCGACATCGCCGACCTCTTAGCGATCAAGGGTGAGAACCGGTTCCGCATCCTCTCCTACCGACGGGCCGCTGAGACCATCGCAAGTCTGCCCGAGCAACTGGCCGACACCGTGGTCCAGGGCCGCGACCCTTCCGAGTTCCCGGGCATCGGCGATGCCATCAGCAAGAAGATTATCGAAGCGCTCCAGACCGGCACCGTCACCTTCGTGGAGAAACTCAAGAAGGAACTGCCCGAGAGCCTGCTGGAACTGCTCCGGGTGCGCGGGGTGGGACCCAAGGCCGTCAAGGCTGTCTATGAACAGTTGAGGGTCACGAACCTGGACCAACTCCAGGCCGCAGCTGAAGCCGACAAGTTGAGCGGGCTTCCGGGTTTCGGCAAGCGCTCACAGGAGAAGATCCTGGAAGGCATTAGCGACCTGCGGGGGGCCATGGGCCGGTTCAGGCTGGACGAGGCGCTGGCCGCGGCCGAGAAACTCACCGCCTATCTCAGCCAGGTCAAAGGCATCCACGAAATGGTGCCCGCGGGGAGCCTCAGGCGCTGGCGGGAGACGGTGGGCGACCTGGACATCCTGGTCACGGGAGGCGACCCCGAAGCGGTGATGGACCACTTCGTCGCCTACCCGGGAGTGCGCGAGGTGGTGGGGAAGGGCGAAACCAAGAGTTCGGTCATCCTCGCTTCAGGGATGCAGGTGGACGTGCGGGTGGTGCCCAAGGAGTCGTTCGGCTCGGCCCTCTGCTACTTCACCGGCGCCAAGGACCACAACGTGGCGCTGCGGGAGATGGCAAAGAAGAGGGGCCTCAGGCTCAGCGAGTACGGCCTCTTCCGCGACCAGACCATGGTCGCCGGGCGGACCGAGCAAGAGGTCCACAAGGCGCTGGGGCTGGCCTACATTCCGCCTGAACTGCGGGAGAACCGGGGTGAGGTCGAAGCCGCCCGCGCCGCCGACCTCCCCCACCTGGTGGAGCCGGGGGACGTGCGCTCTGACTTTCACGTTCACACCTCCTGGAGTGACGGCTCGGCGTCGGTGGAGGAGATGGCCCGGGCGGCCAAAGCGCTCGGCTATCGCGCTCTGGCCATTGCCGACCACAGCAAGGCCCTTCGCATTGCGGGTGGGCTGGATGAGGAGCGCCTGCGGGAGCAGATGGCCGAGATCAAAGCGGTCCGTCGAAAGGTGAAAGGCATCGCCATCCTGACGGGCGTAGAGGTGGACATCCTGGGCGATGGCTCACTGGACCTGCCGGCAGAGTTGCTCCGGGAACTCGACATTGTCGTCGGCGCCGTCCACAGCCGGTTCGAAATGAGCCGGGAGGAGATGGCCACACGCATCGTCCGGGCCCTCTCCTCCGGGCTCATCCACGTCCTGGCTCACCCGACCGGCCGACTCATCGGCAGACGACCGCCATACAAAGTGAACCTGGAAGCAGTCTTTGCCGCCGCGGGCAAGCACCAGGTGGCTATGGAACTCAATGCTCACCCCGAGCGACTGGACCTGGCTGACATCTATCTGAAACGGGCCAAGGAGCTGGGCCTCAAGGTTGCCCTGGGCACCGATGCCCACAGTCCCGACGACCTGAAACTCATGAGGTTCGGGGTATTCACCGCCCGGCGCGGCTGGCTCGAGAAGGACGACGTCCTCAACACGATGACGCCGACCGCCCTCAGACGCTGGCTCCGACGTCGATCGCCACGGAGGAGGGGCCAGAAGGGATGAAACTGCTGGTCATCTCCGATTTCCACGGTGCCGGGGAACGGCTCGAGCCGATCAAGGACCGCGCCCGGGAGTCAAGTGTGGAGGCAGTCCTCTTCTGCGGCGACATCGTGAAAGGACACGCGCGCGGGGACGAGTGGCTCGCCGCCCGCCGGGAGGGCCGACCACCCCGACGGGACCTCACCAGCATCAGCAAGGAAGCCGGCGAGGACCTGACCCTCTACGACACCTTCTACTCCTCGATGAACGAACTGTCGGCGGCCACCTACGTGGTCCCGGGGAACATGGACGCCCCGTTCGCTCGCTACGGCCGGGTGGCCGAGGAGGCCCCAGCGAAGTACCCCCGGGTGCGCTTTGCACATCAGAGGCTCCTCCCCCTAAGTGAGGAGTTTGTGCTCCTGGGCGTTGGCGGCGAACTCAGTGAGAGGGAGCGGGAGGATTTTTTTGTGTTGGTGTTTCCGGAGTGGGAGGCCCGCTACGCGGCGGTCGCCGGCCGGGGGGCCGACCGCGCCCTCATCCTTCTCACCCATACCCCGCCCGTGGGAGCGCAAGTGGACCTCGACGCCGGAGGTCACAAAGGCTCCCTGGTGGTCAATCGGCTCATCGACATGCTGGCCCCCGCCTACCTTTTCTGTGGACACGCCCACAAGGCCCAGGCCCAGGAGCAACTGGCCGGCACCGTCATCGTCAACCCGGGCGCACTCAAGGACGGCCGGTACGCCTTGGTGGACACGAGCCGGGGACGGGTGGAACTGGAAACGCTGTAGGTTCGAGAGCCTGGCGGAGCGCATGAGGTATCTGCTGAGAAGGGTGCTGCGGGGGTCGCTGTACGTCGTGGTGGCGGCAGCTGTGGCTGTGCTGGTGCTGCCGTTCGTGTTGGGGGAACGGCCCCTCCCCTACCAGTTGGTGGACCGGTCCGTCGAGACGGGACTCACCTTTACCTATATCGGCGGTCGGGAGGGTCGCCGCTGGCACATTGAACAGACCGGCACGGGCATGGGGTTCATCGACCACGACAACGACGGCTTGCTGGACGTCTACTTCGCCCAGGGCCACTACCTGCCCGGCTCTGAAAGAGAAGGCGAAGACATCCGGAGCCAGCTCTTCCACAACTTCGGCGAGGATGGCTTCAAGGACGTCACCGTGAACGCAGAGTGCGGCGACCGGGGCTACGGTCAGGGGGTGGCCGTCGGCGACTACAACAACGACGGCTGGGACGACATTTTCGTCGCCAACTACGGTCCCAATGTCCTCTACCGCAATAACGGCGACGGCGTCTTCACCGACGTGAGCGAGACGTCCGGGATCCGCCTTAGTCTTTATGACGACGACTACGCCAACTCCTGTGGCTTCTTCGACTACGACCTGGACGGCTACCTGGACCTCTACGTCTGCAACTACTCCAGTTACCGGATTGAGACTCACGAGGATCTCTACAGCGACACGGGCATCACCGTCTACCGGGGGCCCCCCACCCTCCGGGGCCAGCAGGACATCCTTTACCACAACAACGGCGACGGCACCTTTACCGACGTCACCGTGGAGGCCGGGCTGGACGTCCGCTGGGCCGTGCTTCCCGAGGTCGGAATCTACTCACCCCGGGGCAAGGGGATGTCGCTGGCCTTCCCCGACGTCAACAACGACGGCTGGCCCGACATCTTCGTGGGCAACGACAACGACCCCCAGTTCCTGTTCATCAACAACCAGGACGGCACCTTCACGGAGTCGGCAGAGATCTACGGTTTGGTTCGCAGCGCCGACGGCCTGTTCTGTAACCTGATGGGCATCGATTACGGTGACCTCAACGCCGACGGTGTCGTGGACTTCGTCTGTTCGAACTTCCACAAGCGCCCCCAAGACGTATATGTCAGTACGCCCGCAGGCGCCTACCAGGCCGTCGCCGAGGCCATCGACCTCGGACGTCTGACCCGCGACTACCTGACCTGGGGCACGGGCCTCGTGGATTTCGACAATGACAGCGACCTGGACCTCTTCATCACCTGTGGTCACGTCATGGATAACGCCGAGCTGGTCCAGAATCAACCCGTCCCCCAGCGCAACCTCCTCTTCGAGAACCGTTTCACCGAAGAGGGCGACTTCGCCGACGTCACCAAACTGGCCGGTCCGGGCATGGAGCCCGTCAAATGGAGCCGGGCGGCGCTGTTCGGCGATCTGGACGACGACGGCGACATCGACGTCATCGTCGGCAACATGCCCCTGGAGGACAGGAACATCGACGGCCGTTGCAATGTCCTCATCAACGAGTGGAACGAGGACGTCGAGCCCAACAACTGGATCACCTTCAGTCTGCGGGGAACCATCAGCAACCGCAACGCCCTCGGCGCCCGCCTCTACCTCAGCGCCGGCGACCTCAAACTCATGGGTGACTGCAAGGCCACCTTCAGTTACCTGTGCGCCAACGACCGCCGGGTGCATTTCGGCTTAGGCCAGCAGACCCGGGTGGACAAACTGGAGGTGCGCTGGCCCAGCGGCATCGTCACCACGTATGAGGACATCCCGGCCAACCAGTTCGTCACCCTCACCGAACCCGACACCCCACCAGCCGGCACCACGCTTCGGCGACTCAGGAAGAGCATCGAACGGTAGGCTGGTGGGGAACCGATTCGCCGAACGGCGAACTCCGCTGGGTGAGTTCGGTCGCGTGTCGGCCGAACTTTTCCCGGTCTGCCGAGCGTTTCAGCCGGAGGTAGGGGGATCCCCGGTGGCTTGGCGGACGATGACGCGTTTGCCTTCCACCGCGGTCACCACAACGGTGGCGCCCTGGGGGACGAAAGTGGCCTCGGTGACCACGTCGATGCGCTGGTCGCCGAACATGGCTGTGCCGGCCGGTCGCAGGGAGGTCACCGCGACCCCGCGGCGGCCAACGAGTTCCGCCGGGTCCACCGACACGTCGGGCGTCGGTTGGTTTGGAGGCAAGGACTCACCGAGAACCAGCCCCTTGCCTGTTCGGCTGCCCCAGCGGAGCACCACGACCACAATAACGATGAAGACGATAAACGCCAACACCAGCCCTACGACCACGACGGCAATCTGCTCCAACGGCGTCACCCCTGGCCTCCCGATTCGCCGTACGGCGAACTCCGCTATTCGTTTCCCGGTTCTCCACTCCAATTCGCCGAACGGCGAATGGAACAAGGCTACCTATGATGCCCCGCCGGGGCCCCACCTGTCAACCCCATAGGGACTCGTATTGACGTCTGTATTGTCAAAGGAGCAAACAGGGAGATCCTGTGGCGGGCCCCGGGCGGTGTCCGTGCCACCCGGCGAGTCGCTGGACCGGTCGGAACTTGACCATCCGTCCTCTCCTGCTATCCTGACCTTCACCCTCACACGGAAAAGGAAGGAAGACCGTGCGGATTACGTCGGCTGCGTACGAACGCTCCGTCGAGCAGTTCCTGCGTACCCACCGCCTCCCGTATCTGGCCATCAACCAGCGTCGACGGCCCCTCAGCGCCCAGGGGCCCATCAAGAACTTCGATTTCCTCGTCCACGCCCGTTCCGGCCAGCACTACCTGGTCGAGGTCAAGGGTCGCCAGTTCCCCTACGTGCTCCGCGGCAAGTCAGTGTACTGGGAGAACTGGGTGCACGAGGAAGACCTGGACGGGCTGCGACTCTGGCGCGATTACTTCGGCTTCGGCTCTACCGGGCTGGTGTGCTACGCCTACCTCATTACCAAGCCCGAGCACGCCGACTCTTTCCCCTCGCGGTCCTCGTGGCAGGGACGAGAGTTCGGGCTGGTGGCACTGACCCTGGAGGAGTTTCTGCGCTGGAGCCAGCCCCGGTCCTCGCGCTGGAAAGCCAGACACATCCCACCGGCCCAGTTCCGCCAACTCATCCGTCCCCTGGGATACTTCCTGCTGGGGGCCTAAACCTGAGCGCGCTGAGGGGCGCCCGAGCCCTGCCACGGGCGTCGGTTCCGCGGCTGCGTATCGGCACTACCCGTGGGAAGCGGGCGGGCGAGTCGGTTGCTCATATGGGTGGGAGCCGCTCGATGCGCGTCCCCACAGGCGGGCTGAACTGGAAGAGGTCCGCAGTCAACTCGGGGTTCAGTTCGTAGCCCCAGTACCGGTTTTCCCGGTGGTGGCGTACCAGCCGACCGTCCTGCAGCCGGGCCCCCTCGACCTGTATTCGCCTGACCAGAAAGTCACGGGCGTCCACCCAGGTCGTGTGTCTGGTCCATGGACCACGACCGTCCGGGGCCCCCTGGCTGATCTCGATGCGGAACTGCTTCCCCTTGCGCGTGCGCACTTCCTGAACCTGCAGGTTCGGACCGTACACGGGCACATCCAACACCAGCGCCAGCGGCCCGTAGCGAACCACACGCGCGGCCAGTTCCTCCTGGGTCTCCCGTGAGACAGGTCGCAGGGTAGCTACCCCCTCATCGGCCCGGTAGACCCAACTGTCCTGGCCGTCGCTGACCCGCACCTCGTGACTGGCACCACCCAGGGGCTGGAAGGAAATCTCCTCTTCCAGGCGAACCGCCAGCCCCCACACCCAAGCCGTGCCCCGCCGGATCCTGGTGGTCTCTCCTTCGGTGACCCGGACCTCAAACTCCAACTGGCAGGAGCGCAGTTCCAGAGAGCGTTGACGGATGGCGCCAAAGAGTTTCGGCAGGCTGCCCTCGTACGGTCTGGACTTCCCCCAGGACCAGAACCTCAACTGGTCCAGACTTCCACAGCCCAGACAGAAGACAAGAAGCAGCAACACACTACCTACACAGGCCCGCCGTCTCACCCTCGTCCTCCTTGTCGCTCAGGTGACCTGCTGCACCTCCTCCGATGGCAGCCTACCGCCGAACGAACCACCAGTCAACGGAAAAGGCAGGCGGCGCTTTCCCGCGGGTCGTCGCTCCCGGAGCCGGTGTCGCAAGCGCCCGCGGAGCGGGAGGCATGGGGAATGGCGGTGGACGACGGATGCAGGCGCGAGTATACTGGTAGTTGGCGGGCGGGCTGGGTCTACGGACCGAGCGCTCGGTCTCTGCACTTATCCGCTTCGGGTGAAGTGATGGCTTTCGAAGAAGTGTGTCGGCGCTGTGGTCGGTGTTGCGCCAGCAAGGTGCTCATTGGTGAAGAGGTGCATTACACGCCCTTTTCCTGTCGCTATCTGGATATGAAAACCCATCTATGCACGGTTTACGACCGGCGCCACGAAACCAACCCCGAGTGCCTGTCACTGGAAGAAGGCATACTGCTCGGGGTGTTTCCCGCTGACTGCCCGTACGTCCAGGATCGTCCCCACTACCGACCACCTCGCGAAGAGCATACCAGCGTGCGCTCGCTGTTCGCGCTGCTCAAACAGGCCGACGAAGACCCCAGCCGCCATTCAGGGGGGCGAGGGTGAGCCTGAGCATTCGCGTGGCGCTGTTCGCTTCGCTGCTGGCCGTGGTCTCGATTGGCGTCGTGGCCAGTCTGGAATACCGATACGACACTGAGGCCTTGCTTCACGTTCTCGGGGACAGCCTCACCGACGTTGCCTCACTGTCGGCCAACTTGATTTCAGGCGACATTGTTGCGGAGATTCCTCTGACGCCCGACGTCACGAACCCGGCATACGTCGCCGTGGAGAGGCAGTTAGCGTACCTGGGAGACTGTCTTACCTTCGAAGACAGGCGCTTCTGCGTGCTCGTGCGAGACGGCGACCAGTTGGTGGTTGTCGTGAGCGCCGCTCCCAGGATTGCCGCCGGCACGCGCCTTCCTCTGGTGCCTGAACAGGGGCCGGTACTGGCCGGGCTGACGGCTGGCCACATGCACCGTGACGATCCCGAGTTTGGCCACCTGGTCACTGCCTACGCCCCCATCCGCCGAAGCGACGGTGCGGTGGTGGGCCTACTGGCGGTGGAAACCACCCCCAAGGAGGTGCGCCAGCACCGCCAGGAGACCCTTAGGCGCACGGCCTACTTTGCCCTGGTGGGGGTGGCCTTTGCCACGGCGCTGAGTTTGCTATTTGTGCGGTCGCTGCTTGGGCCCGTGCGCATGTTGGTGCAGGTGGCTCGCAGGTTGGGTGAGGGTGATTACGAGACGCCCGTCGAGGGCCGTGGGCCTGGAGAGATCGGTGTGCTTGCCGGCACCATGGAGGAGATGCGTCAGGCGCTGCGACAGCGCATCAGCGAACTGGACAATCTGAACCTGGACCTGGCTCGGCGGGTGCAGGCCTCCATCATCCCCAAGCCGCAAAGGAGCGAGTGGATGGAGGTGGCCGTCGCCTACCGGCCCCTGGTGGGCGTCGGCGGCGACTACGCTCACATCTACTTCGCCGCCCCGGACGTCCTCTACGTCTGCATCGGCGACGTGACCGGTCACGGAGTGCCAGCGGCGCTGCTCGTCAACCGGGCCCACAGCCTTATCGATCAACTGGTCCACTTGCAGCTCTCCCCGGACGAGATGCTCCGCCGGATTAACACCGCCGTCCTTTCCAGTTTCCAGCAGGAAGCCACCTTCATGACCTTTCTGTGTGCCAACATCAACCTCCAGTACGGCCAGGTACTCTTCGCCAACGCCGCCCACCCGCCGGCCCTCCTCTTCCGCCGAGGGGACGGGGAGGTGACCACGGAAAGGTTCGAGTCCCAATGCACCTTCCTCGGCATCCAAGAAGAGTTGGTCTGTGACATCGACGCGCTCGGGGCGACCGACCTGGTGGCTGGCGACCGGCTCGTCCTCTACACCGACGGGCTCACCGAAGCCAGCCGGGGACCCCGGCAGTTCTTCGGTGAAGAGGGTCTGGTGCGGGTGGTGCGAGAAAACTTCCATTTGCTCCCACAGGAGCTGGCTGAGCGGTTGCTGGCTGAGGCCGAGGCGTTCGCCGGTGGCGAACTCCAGGACGATGTGCTGGTGCTCGTGATCCACATCCATAAGGCAGGAGAGGACCGCCCGCAAAAGGCTCGGGCGGTCCGCCCGGCGACAACTCCCAGCCCGTCCGCCGACTGAGGGCGCCCGTCGGGTCAGTACTCGATGACCTCGCTCAGGAGCGAGATGCTTATCACTTTATCGGTCCGGACCAGGACGTTGACGCGGTTCTTCTTCACGCCGAACTTGCGGGCCTCGATGAGGTAGACTTCCTTAGTGGT
Organism: uncultured bacterium; assembly: GCA_965372835.1. Classification (GTDB taxonomy): domain Bacteria; phylum Planctomycetota; class DG-23; order CBDVDV01; family CBDVDV01; genus CBDVDV01. The sequence continues at coordinate 44,671 of CBDVDV010000004.1, forward strand.
GTGGGTCTCGCTGGCGTCGTGGACGTCGGCATCGGCCAGGCGGATGAACCACTCATCGGCCTCGGTCAGCCGACCGATGTAGAGGTAGGGACTGGCGGTGTCCAGCACCACGTCTTGCCCCACGAGTTCCCGCAAACGCTTCACCATGCCTTCCATCGGTTGCCCTTCCCTGCCAACTCCGCAGAGGCTTTCCCGTTGCTCGTCCTGCGAGCCTGCGCTATTCTCAGTTGCGCCCCTCGACCGGTCAAGGTCAAAGCCAGGAGGAACCTGCCTGCCGTCGTAGGAGGAGCGCGACCCGGCAGCGGGAAAAGGAGACCCCAGACCATGACAGACGCCCAGCCGGCCCTTATCCCACAACCGAAAGACCTGACCGCTCGTCGGGGCCAGTTCATTCTCCGCAGCAGGCTTGCCGTCGACATCGGTGGCGCGAGCGAAGCGGGGGATGGGCACGGGGTGCGCGTGCTCCTGAACGAGCTCTATCGGCTGCTCGGCCGTGCGACTCGTATGGGTGGTGAACGTCAGACCAGGTTCCACCGTGACTCACGGCGAAAGTCGCAGTGGCTTCGAGTCGCGCCGGAGGACGCCCGGGCGCAAGCACCCAAGCAGACAAGGCGCCTGCGAAAGGAAGGCTACGAGATCCGCGTGACGCCTCGCTCAATCGAGATCGTGGCCGGTGACTCGGCGGGGCTCCTCCACGGCGTCATGACCCTGCGCCAGTTGTCGGCGGGTGGAAAACGCATCCCCTGTGTCACCATTCGGGACTGGCCCGCGCTGGCACTGCGGGGCGTCCACTACGACCTCAAGGGGGTGATGCCCAAGTTCGATGCGCTGATGCAGTCGCTGGTGGAACTCTCCCGGCTCAAACTGAACTGCATCCTGCTCGAATACGAAGACAAGTTCCCCTGGAGCAGGGAATCGGGGTTGGCGTCAGCCCTGGCTTTGGGCGAGCGGCAGCTTCGGCGGTTCCTGGCGGAGGCCCGCGCCAGGCACATTCGCGTCATTCCCCTGGTGCAAAGCCTGGGCCACGCCGAGATGGTGCTCCGGCACAGGAAGTACGCCCGGCTCAGGGAGGTCCGCGACAACTTTTACCAGTACTGTCCCAGCAACCGGGGCTCCGTCGAACTGGTCAAGAGACTCATCGATGAGGTGGCTGAGTTCCATCCAGAGGAGCCCTTCTTCCACGTCGGCGCCGACGAGGCCTGGCTGCTGGGCACCTGCCCACGGTGTGAGCGTGCCGCCAGGAGAGTTGGCAGAAACGGGCTCTATCTCAAACACATGAAGCCGGTCTGGCAGCACGTCCTTTCGCTGGGGAAGAGGCCCATCACGTGGGACGACATGCTTCGGCATTTCACCCTCAAGGAACTGAGGCAAGTGCCTCGAGACGTGGTGCTGATGTACTGGCTCTATAATCGGTTCGAACCCGACGTCGCCACCAACTTCCCTCACCTCCCCCGCTACCTCAAGCAGGGCTTCGACGTTCTGGGGGCCTCGGCGGCGAAGGGGGCCGACGGACGCTTCGCCAACCTTCCCAACTTCGATCGCCGACTCAGGAACGTCTTCGCCTGGGCCGGGGTCGCCCGGCGACACGGGATCGCCGGTGTCGTCTCCACGGCGTGGTCCCGCTACACGTATCTCCTGGCCCCGTGCGAGCCCTTTGAGACCGTCTGGCTGAGTCTCGCCGGGTCTGCCGAGGCCTACTGGACCGCTCGGCCTCCCACCCCGGACGTCTTCGTCCGAAGGTTCCTTCGCCTGGAGGGAGGAGTGGCGGATGACCGACTTGCGGAACTGATTCTCCATCCGGGGCGACCTGGTTATGTCAGATTGGCAGAAGTTTTGAGGGTCCGGGCGGCCTCGGGCGATCGCCGGCGGGACTATTGGCTGCTTCTGTCGGCGCTGTGCGAACTCGAGGCCTGGATCGACCATTGCCAGGAGGTCGAAAAACAGGTCGTCCACCAACTTCCGTTGTCCGAAGCGGGTCGGCTCCCCCGAAGTTCCCGGAAGCGACTAAACGAACGCGTGAGGGGTGTGCTGGCGCGGGCTCGCGCACTTAAGCGTCGTCTCAGCAAGGAGTTACGGAAAGCCCTCCCCGGCGCTGAGGTCGAGGAGTTTCTGGCCAGTCGTTTGGACGGCTACGAAGCGGTGCTGGAGGGTCTGAGCGATGCCATCGGCTGAGACTGAAAGCGGACCGTAAAGGGGCTGGGCCGATAGAGAAAAAGACTGAGAAATCTGTGGTAATGACTTGCAGGAAGTCGTAATTGGGGTATAATACTTATGGCGAGGGAAAGGCCGTCAGTACTGTCGAGGTGCAGGCGGCCGGGCTTCGTCCACGACAAAGGCAAGCCGACCGAAAGGTCGGCTACGCAAAGCGACAGGACCTGAAGCCCGCCAGCCGGCGGGTATGGTGGCCTGGCTGCCGAAAGGATGGGGCAATGCAGAGTGCCCGCAGGCTTGGTGATAGGCTGAGCATGCGGGCCTTTTCGTTTTGGGGAGCCGACCCGCCGGCGGGGCGGTCTCCCGGAGGTGCCAAAGAGATGGGTGTTTTGAGCACAAGGCGGTGCCAGGCGGGCTTTACGCTGCTTGAACTGATGGTGGCCGTGGTGGTCATCGTGGTGGCCTTCTTCGGGCTGCTGCTCTCGCTTCACTACGGCAGCGTACTCAACGAGACGTCCCGGCAGTTGCGGACAGCCCATGAGTCCGCCCAACGAGCCCTGGAAGCGGTTCGGGCTTACGAGTTCGCGTTCATCTACCGGTCCTTCAACGCCGATACCAACGACGACCCGAACGGGCCGGGCATGGCCGAGAACGACCTCTCCCCCCTCAACGACGAATTCGAACGCGAGAGCGGAGGTACGCCCCTTGCGCCGCTGACGGCTTTGGGTGACGGTATAGGCAACAACTTCGTCGTGGACGGGCTGGCCCCCCGGGCCACAGACCCTGACGGTGTGGTCGGCGTCATTCTCTTCCCCGAGGCCGTGGACGCCGGTAACACCGTGCTCTCCGAGCAGGGGCAAACAACCCCCCCGTTTGATATCTTTGGACCCCCTCGCGACCTGAACGAGAACGGGAGCGTGAACGACCTGAACGTCTCCGACGACTACAAGCGGTTGCCAGTCGCCGTGTTGGTGCAGTGGCAAGGCTCGTTTGGTGATGAGCGTGAGGTGCGAATGGACACGGTGCTTCATGCGAAGTTGCGGTAGAGCAGGGCAAGGAGGCTCTGTAATGCAGTGTGGATTGAAAGCGCCGGTGAGGGCGCCCGTCCAACGGCTCCGATGGATTTGGGGACGGGGACCTGGGTGTCGCCGACAGTCCCGGCAGTCGGGCTTCTCCCTTCTGGAGACGATGATCGCGGCGGCCATCCTGTCCATCTTGCTTATGGCGCTGATGGTCGTGCTGGTCCAGGGACAGAGCACCTTCGATACCCTGGCCACCCGGTCCAGCGCGCAGCTGCGAATCCAGATCGCCCTGGACAAGATGGTCAGGGAGATGCGCCTGGGGTCCTTGGGGAACCTCAGCAGCGGGAGCCCGCCGCAGTTCCTCATCGAGGGGCAGGCCTACGACAACGTGACCTTCATCCCGGCGGTTGGCGTGGTGGGCAGCGACGTGCAGTGGGGCAACCCGATTACGTATCGATTCCAATATGATGCCAACGAGGAGACCACGCCTGGCGCCGATGACGATGGTGACGGTCTGACCGATGAGGGTGTCCTCATCCGGGGTCAGGGCGGCTCGGACACTGTGATCTGCGGTCGGGTCACGGGGTTGAGTTTTACTCGTTCCAACGACCAACTAACGATCGAACTCGAGGCCTCTGCCAGAGACCACACCGGCCATGTGCACAACTATACTGGGAAATCATCCGTCTCATTTCGTAATTGATGGCCGCAGGGGTTTCATAGGGTCCGAGCTGGAAGGAGGAAGGAACGATGCGACACAAGATCGAGTCGCAGCGCGGTACGGTGTTGATGGTGGCCATGATTCTGGTGCTGCTCCTGGCGGGGCTGGCCATGGCCTACGTGGCCATCACCGGCAGGCAGGCCGCCAGCGCCTACGTCAGTTACAAGAGTGACCGGGCGCTCTACCTGGCGGAGGCGGGCCTGGCCGATGCCATGTTCGATTTTGAGAACGGGGGAACCGGCAACCTCGACCCCCAATCAGGGATGTTCGGCGGCACCTACACCACCACCACGGTCCCGACGGGGACGGACACCCTGGTCATGACCTCCCATGGCACATTTGCTGACACTGAGCGCACGGTGGAAATCACGGCGTACAACGGCGTCCACCCGATGTTTCGACACGCCGTGTTTGCCGGCGATTCCTCCGACGACCCCGACTACGCCCTGGGGTTCGGAGGTGTGGACGACGGCGCCAATCAGCGGTGGCAGGACGAAGTGACTGGGGACGTCTACTCCGGCGAGGATATCGTCATAGCAGACGATGCCGAAATCGACGGCCAGCTCAGGGCTGAAGGTGAGATCGTAGGAGGCACGGGAACCTACGGGGCCCTTCCCATTCCCGACATTGCCGGCATGGATTACCCCAATAACCACGACGTCAACGTGAACCAGCAGTTCGACGATTTCGGATACTCCACCTCGGTGGACGGCTACGGAACCGGCGACGCGGTGCCCGAAGACAACTCCGCTCACATCTTCCACAAGAACCCCTCGGATCGGCAAACCGAGTGTGGCATGACCCCGGGTGACGACTTCTTCATGGAAGATGTCTACGAGCACTGTCAATCCTACAACACCCGAATCAGCGTCGCCCCGGGGGGTAACGACCAAGTGTACTTCGTCGAGGGTGACCTCTGGATTCACAACAAGAACACCTACGGCTTCCAACTGAAGAACCCCGACAGTCACATCACCATCGTGGTCCAGGGGAGCATCCACATCGCCGATGACTTCCACTACCACAACGACGTCAAGAGCGGCGTGGCCTTCATCGCCATCAAGGCTCCCGGCGACTCGAACGGGGAGTACAGTGGGAACATCTACGTCGGCGACCCGGTCTTCGGTACCGTGCAAGAGATCAATGCCTTCCTCTACGCCGAGAACAACTTCATCGATGAGAACCTCGACGAAGGTGGTTCCGCCGAGTTCTACATCAACGGCATGATGAGCGCCGGCAACCACATCGCCATGAACCGTGACTTCGTCGGCAGCGGCTACTGGCAGGGCGCCTACCCGCACCGTACCTGGGTGTCCACTGACGAGGAAGGGACCCACCATTCCAAGATGGTCATCGAACTCGACGACCGGATTTTTACCGGTGAGTTGATCCTGCCTGGCCTGCCCGAGATCGACCCCGGTACCGGTGAGTGGGTGATCGTGGCCTGGCGCGAGACGAGATCGTAGGGGGATAAGCACTTATCGCAGGAGGCGGATGCCCGCGCGGTTGGGCATTCGCCTCTTGCGCGCCTGGTGGTGAACAAGAATCAGCGCGTCAAAGCGGGAAAGGAAGCATCATGGCCAAAAGGCGTTCCCCCGTAGGTTGGCTGGTTCCGTGCGCTCTCGTGGTCGGCATCCTCTTCCTGCTCTGTCTGCTGGGCTCGGTGGCTCAGGCTGATGTCATCTACCTGAAGAACAAGAGCACTATCGAAGGGGTCATCAAGCGGGAAACGGACACCCAGGTGGTCATCGTCACCGACGCCGGTACCCTCTACATCGACCGGGCCGACATCGAGCGCATCGAACGGAAACGCTTTGAGCCCGTTGACATCCCCAGGCCCCAGGCTCCGCCCCCGCCTCAACCCGTCGTAGAACGGGCCGAAGCCACACCCACGCCTGAGCAGCCAGGGCCCAGGCCGACAGACAAACGCGAACTTCACTTTGATGCGCTCCAGGAACTGGACCTCTCACCCGTAAACTACTGGCTGCGCGCGCTTCTCGTCACCAAGAGCGAGACCGCCACGCAGGTCAGCCGAGACCACGTAGGGTACAACCATACCGTCCTGGCTCCGCTGCGCGACAAATCGGGTTATCGGCTGACGGTGGAATCGGTCCTGCTTCGCTACAGCCGACGGCTTGATTCCTACCTGGTTATGGAGGTCATCACCAACCGCAAGTTCGAGCCTATCAGCTACACGGCCGAGTCGCTCGGTCGCCGATGGCACATCAAGGTGACCGGAGAAAAGAAGGGCGACGGACTGGTCCTGACCACCATTACCAACGAGGGTACGAGCCTCCGCACCATCGAGTACCCGGCCGACTCCTGTATGCTGGACAGCTCCATGTACCACCTACTTGCCGGGGGAGCCCTCTCTGCGGACAGCAAACGCCAGTACAAGTTCTTCGACCTTATCAGCGGCCTCAAGGGGGTCGAGCAGGTGGAGGTGGTGCGAGCCGAATCCGTTCGGGCGCTCGACCGCACCTTCGACACCTGGGTGGTCAAGAGCAGGACCCTGATGCCCGAGAGTCCGCCCATTGAGGTCCACCGTTGGATAAGCCAACCGACCGAGAGCCGACCCGCCGGCCGACTCTTGAAGGTGGAGGTCGGTGAAGGCGCCATCGTCTACCAGGCGACCACTGAAGCCCAGGCTACCGCGGGCGTCAAAGAACTGGTCGACGCTTTGGGCCTCAGCAACCAACTCTTCGGCTCGGGCGGACCCGCAGGAGCCGGGGACTAACACGCTGCCCCGCAAGCATCTCACCTGCTCCGGT
>CBDVDV010000005.1:0-45024 GCA_965372835.1 uncultured bacterium
TGGGAAACTCAAACAATGTTTCCCGCGCTCCGCACCCACCTTGGCTCTGCCAAGGGGGGCCACCACTGACAACTCTACTCTTTGCTACCAAATGAGTTACCAAAACCGGGGATCACTCAGTGGACCGCCCTCTTGACGCAGTCCCCTGGTGCCGGTAACATAGGGCCCGGACATCGGGAACGGACAGCTCCGGGAGGATCGGGACCCCGTGGCCACTGTCAAGGCACTCATCCTGCGGGCCGCAGGCACCAACTGTGACTACGAGACCCAGTACGCCTTCGAGAAGGTGGGGGCCCAGGCGGAGCGGGTGCACGTCAACCGCCTCATCGAAAACCCCCAGCGCCTCGACGACTACCAGATCCTCTGCATCCCCGGGGGCTTCACCTACGGCGACGACGTGGCCGCCGGCAAAATCCTGGCCAACCAACTCCGATACCGGTTGGGGGAGGAGTTGGCTCGGTTCCACGACGAGGATAAACTCATCCTGGGCATCTGTAACGGCTTCCAGGTGCTGGTCAAGCTGGGGCTGTTGCCGGGGCTCGACGGACTGGGCGAGCAGCAGTGCACCCTGACGGCCAACGACTCCAACCGCTTCGAGGACCGCTGGGTGTACCTGGCGGCCGAGGACTCACCGTCGATTTTCCTCGAAGGAGGCTCAGTTATCGCCCTGCCGGTGGCCCATGCGGAGGGCAAGTTCGTCCCCCGCGATGAGGCAGTCCTAAAGGAACTGCGAGGTCAGCGTCACGTGGTCTTGCGCTACGTGGACGCCCAGGGTCGGGTGGGCGGTTACCCGGTTAACCCCAACGGGTCGGTGGACGACATTGCCGGCATCTGTGACCCCAGCGGCCGGGTGCTGGGGCTGATGCCTCACCCCGAGCGCCACGTGGAGCCGCACCAGCATCCGCGCTGGACCCGAGAAGGCCTGAAACCGGAGGGCGACGGCCTGGCGCTCTTCCGAAATGCCGTGCGCTTTTTCGCTTAGGCGCGATTGGTGGCGTTCCTCGCAGCAAGCACGGCGGCCTCCGACGGTACGTGAAAGGGCATTCGTGAGCACCGTCTACGACCTGGTCATCCTGGGCAGCGGCCCTGCGGGCTATGTCGCGGCGCTGCGCGCCGCCCAGTTCGGAGCCTCGGCCGCGGTGGTGGAAAGCCGGGAGTTGGGCGGCGTCTGCCTGAACCGGGGCTGTATCCCCACCAAGGCCGTAGTGGAAAGCGCCTGGGTCCTGCATGAAGCCCAGCGGGCCAGGGAGTTGGGCATCAACCTGTCGGTGCGGCGGGTCGACTTCAAACAGGTCGTCGCCCGGGCCCAGGGCGTGGTGGACCGGCTCCGCGGAGGCATCCAGGCCCTGTTCCGCGCTTCCCATATCGAACTCGTTCAGGGAAGGGGCCGGCTCCTGGAGCCGGGCTGCGTGCTGGTCGAGAACCAAGACGGTAACCAAGAAGTGCGGGGGCGGGCCGTGCTGGTCGCTACCGGGAGCGAACCCGCCAGCCCGGGGCCGTTGAGACTTCGAAGCAGACGGGTCGTGACCAGCGATGACCTGCTGACGATGAGGCGCCTCCCCCGTCGGCTTCTGGTCATCGGCGGCGGGGCGACCGGGTGCGAGTTCGCCAGCATGTTTCGCCAACTGGGCAGCGAGGTCGTCCTGGTGGAGATGCTCGACCACATCCTCCCCGACCTGGACGAAGACCTGCGCCGCGGACTGACCAACGCCTTGCGCAAGCAGAAGGTCAAACTCCTGCTGGGGACCCGGGTGGAGGCGCTCCGCAGGGGGGCTTCTTCCGTCGTGGCCGAACTCAGCCGGGGTGACCCGGTGGAGGCCGACACGGTGCTGGTTGCGGTCGGTCGCCGGCTGAGTGTGGAGGGTGTTGGGCTGGAGGACGTTGGGGTCAATGTTGAAGACGGCCACATTGTGGTGGATGAGCGGGGACGGACCTCTGTTGCGGGTGTGTGGGCGGCCGGGGATGTGACGGGTGGTCGCTGGCTCCTGGCCCACGTGGCCAGTCGAGGGGCTGTGGTCGCGGTCGAACACATGTTCGGCGAGACCCCTTATGTCCGCTGGGACGTGGTGCCCTTCGGCATTTTCTGCCTGCCCGAGGTCGGCGCGGTGGGGATGACCGAGGCAGACGCCAAGGAGGCCGGGCGGGAGGTCTCAGTGGGGCGCTTTCCCTTTACCGCCTTGGGGCGGGCAGTGACGGCAGGGGAGACCGAAGGGTTCGTCAAGGTGGTGGCCGACGCCGGCACCGGTGAATTGTTGGGGGTGCACATCCTGGGAGCCCGGGCGGCGGACCTGGTGCACCAGGCAGCCCTGGCCATCCAGATGGAAGCGACCGTGGACGAACTCGTCGACACCATCCACGCCCACCCGACCTTTGCCGAAGGTCTCCACGAAGCCGCGCTGGACAGCCTGGGAAGAGCCCTTCACTTACCTCGACGGAGTTCGTCATGAGCGCCGAAGCGGGCGACCCCACCCAGCAGCTCAGGTTATGCGCCTGGTGGCTGGGGCAGGTGCTGTACGAGGAGGCGGTGGCCCTTCAGAGCCGACTCCAGCAGGAAGTGCTCGCTCGCCGAGGTCACCCCGGCTACCTCCTGCTCCTGGAGCATCCCTCGGTCATTACTGCGGGGCGGTCCGCTGATCTGGAAGACCTGCGCGCATCCCCGGCGCAACTGGCCCGACTGGGGGTGGGGTTCTTTACGAGTAACCGGGGTGGTCGGCTCACCTACCACGGCCCTGGCCAACTGGTGGGCTACCCGGTGCTTGACCTCAAGGCCTACGGGTGCGACGTCCACCGGTATATGAGGCAGTTGGAGGAGGTGCTCATCCTTCTGCTTCGTCGGCTGGGGGTGGAGGCCCGGCGACGCGCCGGTCACACCGGCGTCTGGGTGGGTGAAGGGAAGGTGGCGTCCATCGGAGTCGCCATTCGTCGCTGGGTGACGGCGCACGGGTTTGCCCTGAACGTGGCCCCGGAGATGAAGCATTTCAGCCTGATCCGGCCTTGCGGCTTGCCGCCTGAAACGATCGTCTCGCTGGCCGAACTGCTTCAGGACGTGCCCGACCTCGACACTCTGGCCGGCTGGGTGGCGGAGACGTTCGCCGAGGTCTTCGGGCTCGGACCCACGCAGGTGGTCTTTGAGAATCGGTCGGTGAGAACCCTGTCCTTGACAGGAGCACCGTGAGATATGAAGCGGGTCTCGTTGCCTCCGTGGCTGCGAAAGCGGCTGCCGATGGCGGGTGAGGTGGAGCGGGTCCGCCGGGCCCTGAGCCGAACGGGCCTCGGCACCGTCTGCCAGAGCGCCCACTGCCCGAACGTCTTTGAATGCTTCGCCCAAGGTACCGTCGCCTTCCTCATCCTCGGGCCCAACTGCACCCGCAGGTGTCGCTTCTGCGCCGTGCCCAAGGGCGAGCCGGCCCCGGTGGATGGCGACGAGCCCGTCCGGGTGGCCGAGGCGGCCCGCAGGCTGGGACTCGAGTACGTGGTGGTCACCTCAGTGACCAGGGACGACCTCCCCGACGGCGGCGCGGAGCAGTTTGCCCGCGTGGTTGCTGAGGTCCGGCGCTGCGCCGGGGCCCGCGTCGAGGTGCTCACGCCCGATTTCTCCGGGCGCTGGGAGTCCGTGGCTACGGTGGTGGAAGCCGAGCCCGACGTCTACAATCACAACCTGGAGACGGTGCCTCGGCTGTACGGCGAGGTGCGACCTGGGGCGTCGTATCGGCGAAGCCTCGAACTGCTCGAGCGGGTGAAAGTCCTGGCCGCCGAGATGGTGACCAAAAGTGGGCTGATGGTGGGGCTGGGGGAAACACGCACCGAGCTCCGGAGCACGTTGGCCGACCTGCGCCTGGTCGGCTGCGATGTGGTGACCCTGGGACAGTACCTGGCCCCGTCGCCGCAACATCTGCCGGTGGCCCGCTTCGTGCCACCTGAGGAGTTTGAGGAGATGGCCGAGGAGGCCCGAGCGTTGGGCTTTCGGGTGGTGTCGGCGGACCCCTTTGTCCGCAGTTCCCACGGGGCTGCGGAGCTCTTCGCCGGGCTTCAGGCGAAGGTGGCGGCGCCTCGGTCTTGAGCGTGGGATTCGATGACGGAGGAGGAGCATGCGCATCGAGGTGACAGTGCCTGACCCGGGCGAGGACGGCCCCAAAGAAGCATCCGTTTCGTTCTGGATGTTCGAGGTGGGGGACAAGGTCTCCGCGGGTGAGGACCTGGTAGAACTGGTGACGGATAAGGCCAGTTTCACGGTGGCGGCGCCGGCCAGCGGTCGGCTGACCGAGCTGCGAGCCGGAGAGGGCGACAAGGTGGCTCCAGGCGATGTGCTGGCTGTGGTTGAGAGCCATGAGTAGGGCGAGCGGGCAGGGGCGGTTCGTTGTCTTCGAGGGCCTGGACGGGTGTGGCAAGAGCACCCAGGCCAGACGGGCGGCGCGGGCGCTGGGTCGGCGGGGACGACAGGTACTGCTTTGCCGGGATCCGGGGGGGACGGCCATCGGAGAGCGCATTCGCCGACTGCTGCTGGACCGTCGCTACCGGGAGATGACGGCCGAGACCGAACTGATGCTCTACATGGCCAGTCGGGCGCAACTGCTGCGCCAGGTGGTGACGCCGGCGCTCGCCTCAGGCACCGTCGTCATTACCGACCGTTTTGTTCTGTCAAGTCTCATCTATCAGACGGTCAGCGGCGCGGTTTCGGAATCGGCGGCGCGCTCGGTGGCCCGCGTGGTCCTGGGTAACGTGACTCCCGACCTGCAAATCATCTTCGATGTCCCGGTCCACGTGGCCATGGCCCGCAGGCGCCGACCTCTTGACCGCATGGAACGGAAAGGCCGGGCCTTCTTGGAGCGGGTCCGCCAGGGCTATCTGGCTGCCGCCCACAGGGAACCGGCCACGGTGCTGCTCTCGGGCGCGCCGCCAGCCGGGCAGGTCCACCAGCGGGTCATGGAGGAGTTAGAGCGTGTCCTTTGACCGGGTGTGGGGACAGGAGCAGGCTATCGGCTTTCTCCGCCAGGCCTTGGCCCGTGGCCGGCTGGCCCACGCGCTTATCTTCGTCGGGCCCTCGGGTGTCGGCCGAAGGCTGACGGCCCGGGAACTGGCCAAGGCCCTGCTCTGTCTCCGGGCTGACCCCGAGCAGGGGGGCTGCGACGAGTGCCGCGCCTGCCGACAGGTCGACCACGGAAACCACCCGGGATGCTTCGAACTGGCTCGCAGAAGCGGCAAACAGGTCATCGAGGTGGAACGGTTGCGGGAGTTCTTGAAGCCGATGCGCCGGCGCCTGGCCTCGGACGAGCGGCAGGTATTCGTTATCGACGACGCTGAGCAGTTCGGCATAGAAGGCTACAACACGGTTCTCAAGCGCCTGGAGGAGCCTCCGCCCCGTAACCTCGTTATCCTGGTGGCTCAGGGACTGGACAGCCTGCCGGCCACCGTGGTCAGTCGGGCCCAGGTGGTGCGGTTCCACAGGTTGGCTCCGGAGGTGCTGGAGCGGGTGCTGGTGGAGCGCTGCGGTGTCGCTGCGGAGACGGCACGCCGGGTGCTCCGCCTGCTTCGAGGCTCGGTGGAGCCGGTGGCTGAGGACCTGGACGCCTGGGTAGCCGAGCGCCAGTGGGTGGCGGAGGCGGTGGGTCGGCTGGTCCCGGCTGACGTGGTGGCTGTCTGCCAGGGGATCTTGGAGCGCGCAGCTGGTGGAGGTGAGGCCTCGGTGGAGCGGAACCTGAAGGTGGTGGACCTGCTGCGGGCGGCCCTCTGGTTGTACCGAGATGCGGTGGTGTGGCAGCGGACAGGGGAAGAGGGGCTGCTCTCGGGCGCCGCACCGGCCGACGTGGTTCAGGAACTGGCCCGGCGGAGCGACGGCCGGGGGCTGGGAAAAAGCCTTGCATCGCTACTCCGCGCTCAGGTAGAATTGGAGAAGACGAATCCAGCACTGCAACTCTCTGATGTGCTGGTTGAGTTGGTGAGGCGGCGACATGAGCGGAGCATTTCCGTCGGCGGCTGCTGAGTCTGAGGTCAGTGAGCCGCGGACATTCTACTACATTGTGCGATACGGGGCCATGTCCCATGTGGGCCTGTTTTCGTCGGCGGGGGCCCGCTACCGGCCTGAGGCTGTGGTCGTGGTGCGCAGTGACCGGGGTCGGGAAGTGGCGACAGTGCTCACCGAGCTTCCCTTCGAGGACGGCTCCAAGGCTGCTGCCGTCGGACAGATTCTGCGTGAGTTGACGGAGGGGGACCGGGAGCGGCTGCGGAGCGTCCAGGAGGAAGAGGTCCCCCGGGAGTTGACCTTTTGCCTGGAGCGCATCAAGGCCCACGAACTGCCCATGGACCTGGTGTACGCGGAGCACCTCTTCGGTGGTGAGAAAGTCATCTTTTATTTCCTGGCTGATGGGCGGGTGGATTTTCGCGAGTTGGTCAGGGACCTGGCCAAGGAGTACCGGACCCGGATTGAACTCCGTCAGATTGGGGTGCGCGACGAGGCTCGGCTGCGCGGTGGTTACGGCCATTGTGGCCGACTGCTGTGCTGTCGTGGACACCTGCAGAAGATGGAGCCGGTGACCATGCGCATGGCCAAGAATCAGAAGGCCACGCTGGATCCGACGAAGATCTCCGGTCAGTGTGGTCGGCTCATGTGCTGCCTGCGCTTTGAGGACGAGGTGTATCGTCAGCTCAAGCGGAACCTCCCCCGCAAGGGCTCCTATGTGGTAGCCGAAACAGCCGAGGGGGAGGTGGTGGATTACGACATTATTCAACAGACGGTGAAGGTGGAGACGAAGTCCGGCGCCGTGGTGACGGTGCCGGTCAGTGAGGTCCGCGAGGAGAAGATTCGCACACTGGTCGCCAAGCAGGACGAGGGTCCTTCCCAGGAGACGCGGGGATGACGGCGCCCCGGCGCCCAGCCGGTGTTAGGGGGTAGCCCCGCAAGAGCCACGAGGTGGTGTGATGGCTGAGAAGCATTCCCAGGCGCGATCGACGACGGGTCCGCCGGTATCGATCGAGCGGATCGCCGCCGAGGACGGTCGCTATATGCCCCAGGCCTACTATTTCGTCCACCGGGCCTTGACGTACAAACTGCGTCAGTTGGGTGAGCACCGACACCTCACCGCCGAGGAACTGCTGGATGGCATTCGCCAGTTGGCGCTGGAGCGCTTCGGGCTTATGGCCCGGGTGGTGCTGGAGCAGTGGGGGGTAGAGGGAACGCGAGACTTCGGAGAAATCGTCTACCTGCTCATCGCCCACGGACTGCTGTTCAGGACCGAGAAGGACAGCAAGGACGACTTCAAGGACGTATACGACTTCCGCCAAGCCTTCGACGAGTCCTACCAGGTGCCGGGGGAGCTGTAGCGGCGGAACCCCTTCACCAAGAATCGCCTTGACACCCTGCTCCTGGGGTGGGAATATAGTTTTGTGGAGGGAGGGGGTCCTCCGTCTCCTTTTGGGTTTCGGATTCCAAATAGGGCACCGATGATGCGGACCTACGTCGCGAAAAAGGAAACCGTGCAGCCGCGGTGGTACCTGGTGGATGCCCAGGGGCGGGTGCTTGGTCGCCTGGCCGCCCGGCTGGCCCCCATCCTCCAGGGCAAGCACAGGCCCACCTATACTCCCCACGTGGACACGGGCGACTTTGTCGTGGTCGTCAATGCCGAGAAGATACGGGTGACCGGCAACAAACTGACCCAGAAGATGTACCAGCGGTACTCGGGCTACCCCGGCGGATTGAAGGAGCGGTCCCTGGAGGTGATGCTGGCTCGGCACCCCGAACGGGTATTGGAACGGGCCGTCCGCCGAATGCTCCCCAAGACCAAGTTGGGGGAGAAGATGTTTCGTAAGTTGAAGGTGTACGCCGGCCCTGACCATCCCCACCAGGCTCAGGAGCCTGAGCCACTTTCGCCCTAAAGTAAGGAGGCAGGCAGCGCGCATGACCACCGCTACGCGGACATCACCATGGGTTTGGGGGACGGGACGACGCAAGACGGCGGTCTGTCGGGTGCGCATTCGCCCGGGGTCGGGCCAGTTCCTGGTGAACGGCCGTCCGGCGGATGAGTACTTTTGCCTGGAGCGGGACCGACTGACGGTTCGGGCTCCGCTGCGACTGACCCAGAGCGCCGACCGGTTTGACGTCTTTGTCAACGCCCGGGGTGGGGGGTTCAAGGGACAGGCAAGCGCCACGGCGCTGGGCCTGGCCCGGGCCATGATCGTGGTTGACTCCTCCTGGGAGAAACTGCTCCGGGGTGAGGGACTCCTCACCCGTGACGCCCGTGCGGTGGAGCGCAAGAAGTACGGTCGCAAGAAGGCGCGCAAACAGTTCCAGTTCTCCAAGCGTTGACGTGCACGCGTTGGACACGCGAGGTCATCCTGCGTACGGGGCCGTCGAACAGGGCGGTCCCGTGCTTTTGTCCGGGTCGGGGCCGCGAGCGGGCGGTGTACGACAGGCTGAGCCTTGGCCGATACCAAGAACGCAAGCGCAGTTGGCCGGAGCGGGGATGCACCTATGGAGCCGGAAGGGCGCCCGACGGTAAGTTTGAGCCTGGCCGAGCAGGAACTCTTCGACCGGGTGGGCTGGTACATCAGGCTGCGCTGGCTGGCCCTGCTGGCGGTCGCGCTGACGTTGCTGGTGGCCTGGTATGGCTTGGGGCTACGCTTTGCCGTCTGGCCGCTGGTGGCGGTCATCCTCACTGCGTTCTTCTACAACGCCGTCTTCGCCCTGTTCGCCAAGATGGTGCGCGATCGGCGGACAGTCACACCCAGGCTCATCGTGGTCTTTGCCAACGTGCAGATTGCCATGGACCTGTTGGCCCTGGGGGTCTTTATTCACTTCGCCGGCGGAGTGGTCACCTTACGTATCATGCTCTTTCTCATTCCCATCATCATGGCCGCCGAACTGCTCTCGCTACCCAACGCCTACCTGCAGGCTACCTTTGCCGCGCTACTCGTCAACGGTGTTTGTTGGCTGGAGTATCTCGGTGTTCTTCACCACCACGAGTTGGTGGGCCTGTTCCCCGGTCCGGCGGCGCGTACCGGCAACGGGCTGCACCAGGAGTTTTTCTACGTTCTGACGGTTACCTGCATCGGGACGGCGGCCCTTTACGTTGCCGTGTTCATGGCCAGTTCCATCGCCGCCCGGCTCCGGGCCCGGCAGGGCGACCTGGAACGGGCCTACCACCGGCTGCAGGCGGTGGACTCGGAGAAGAGCTACTTTATGCGCCGGGCGGGCCATGGGCTGCGCTCTCCCCTGGCGGCCATCCAGAGCCTGCTTCGGCTCATCTCGCAGGGGTTTGCCGGGGAGGTTGACAGGCGTCCCCGTGAACTTATCACCCGAGCCGTCGGCCGAACCGACGAACTCATCGCCCTGGTCAACGACCTGCTCCGCTACAGCCGACTTCAGGCGGTGACCGAACCGGAAGCCCCACAGCACGTTTCCCTGGAAGCCCTTCTCGCCGACACCGTGGCCGTCCTGCAGCCCCTGGCCGATGAAAAGGGACTGAGCCTGGAGGTCTCGGCCCAGCCGGCCACTGTCTTGGGTGACCCGGAAGACCTGGGTGACCTGGTGGCCAACCTGGTCGGCAACGCCATCAAGTATACGCCGGAGGGCGGAGAGGTGAGGGTACGGCTCTGGCAGGAGGAGGAGTGGGTCCGCTTCGAGGTCCGTGACACCGGGATCGGCGTTCCGCCTGAGGCCCGGCAACACATCTTTGAGGAGTTCTACCGCGCCAGCAACGCCAAGTCCGTGGAGCCGGGCGGGACGGGTCTGGGCCTGGCCATCGTCAAGCGAGTGGTGACGGTGCACGGCGGCCAGGTCGGGCTCACCAGTACACCGGGCACCGGGAGCACCTTCAGCGTCAGGCTCCCGGCGAGCGAGCAGCCGACAGAGCCGACCACCGGCTGGCCCCCGCCCGAAACCTTCTGAGGAGCCCAGCCCTGGGCGCCGCCGGCCGCGCCGGCCTACTCGGAGCCGCTGGTCGGGACCTCCTCCAGTACGGTAAGCCGGTACACGTGGCGCTGATAGGGTTCAAAGTCGTCGGTCAACACGCCCTGCTCCAGCGTCAGTGTCCGGTCTTCGAAGAGCACCTCCACGGGAGCCGACTTGGGCACACCGGTGAGCGTGAACGTGGTCCCAGGCTGGGGCTCGTGACTGGCGTTGACCAGGATGAGGTAGAGCTGGTCCTGGTGTTGGCGCGCGGCTCCGTGCATGGTGGTCTTGTTGGTGGCGGTAATGACGTGGACCGTCGGGCTGACCAGCGCCGGGGTCAGTTGACGCAGTTCCTCGGTGATATCCAGGACGGCCTGCCAGACCGCCGGATGCTCCTTGGCGTAGAAGAAGGGCTCCCAGAGCACGCCGTTGGCCCCGTGGGTGACCGCCAGGTAGGTCATGACGGAGAGTTCCGTCGGCTCCGGCTCCAGACTGCCTTCGTCACCCAGATCCAGCACCACCCAAACGGGAACTTTGCCACGCAGCAGCGCCTTGGCCCTGTCGATGGGGCGGGTGATCCCCCGCAGGTCGAAGGGCCGGGCGCCCCCTACGGCCTCCGTGGACACGATTACGATGTCGCTCAGCCCCTGGTACTGGTACACGCTGCTCTGGTAGCGGGACTGGAGTCTGAGCAGCATGGGCAGGTCGCTGCCCACGGCGTTCTGGAGGCTCTGACGAGCCAGGCGCACCTCCGGGGGCGAAGCCGGGTGGGCCTCGCCGTCGGGCTCGTCACCGAGCAGCCAGCCGATGACCGCCGGGTGCTCCTGCAGGTCATGGGCGATGGTGGTGGCGGCCTTGGGTGCGTGAGTCCGGATGCTTCCTGAGAGGTTGGCCACCCCCATGATGCCGGCCTTATGGCAGCGATTCAGGAAGGGCCGAGGGCTCCCCATGACCACCGGGGCCACTGCCAGGTTGAAAGCCGTTCCCGTCAGGTGCTTCTCGGGCTCCTGGCAGCCGACCACCCCCTTGGCGTAGAAGGGCTTGCCGTTGACATACATGAACTCACCGCTGAGTCTGACCTCGGCCTGTCCTTTCGGGGCCTCTTCGTCGCTGACCTCCTCCTCTTCTACCTTCTCGGGCACCAGGGCCACGTCATCGATATGGAGCACCCCCGAGCCCACGTTGTAGAGCCAGAGGCGGACCGGTTTGCGGTCATCATCCACCGCGATCTCGTAGGTGAGTTCCTGCCAGTCAAGTGTGACCTGGACGTCAGCTGCTCCCCCCCAGAACCGGGCATTGGCCAGCCCCAGTCGGAACACCGCGCCACCTTTCCCCTTGACGAACACCGTCACCCCGTAGCGACCCCCTCGGGGCACCCAGATGCGATCCGTAGCCAGGCCGCCGCGGGCCGGACTGAGCCCGACCGCGCGGATGGCGGCGCAGCTGGCCCCGGTGTGGGCCTCGCTGGGGGAAGCGCTGGTGGCCTGGTACTTCCCCCCGTCGAACAGACCCCAGAACTGCCAGCCCTCCAGCCCGTACTCAAAGCCCGGGTTGCTCACCAGGTTCCCGACGATCGAGGGGATCTCGGCCATGGTGGCCAGTTCGGGGGGGATGGTGTCGGGCGTTCCCCGGGTGAGTCGGAGGTTGTCCAGGTAGGCCTTGTTGCTCCCTTCGGGACTCCGCGCGGCCCGGAGGGAAAAACTGGCAATGTGACCGATGTCCACGACCCGGGCCGCCCCGACCAGGTTAACCTCCACGGTGTTGGTTCCCGGTCGCACGTAGTAGTAGGGGACGGTGTAGCGCACCCCGTCCTGGTCGGTCACTTGGATGGTGAGGATCAGGGGTGATCCGTCCAGGTAGACGTCCAGCTTGAGTTTTTCGTATCCACTCCAGTCCTCGGCCAGCGCTCCGGTGGTGCTCCAGAGGACGGCTGCCGCGCGGGGGAAGGTGGTCCAGAGGCTGCGCTCGCCGTCGGTGGCGTGCTCACGAGTCACGCCGCCGCCGCCGGTGTTGCTGCGCCAGGGCCCTCGTTCGAGGTCCATCCGCCTGCGCTCGAACGACGCGAGGACCTTAATGGCCGGCCGGGCATCCGCAGGCTGTCCGGCCAGAGGCCGAGGACCGCTCAGCATCCCCGCCAACAGAATGCCAAGGTACAGAGCGCACCGTCCAAGTCGCCATCGCATTGCCATCCCTTTCTCCCCTGAGCGTCTTCGGCTGACACAAATGTGTGCGAAGAAGAGACGCCAACTCCACACTACTCATTATACGTATGGGCGCCGGTTCTGCAAGGAATTCCATTCCGGCCTGGGGGCCGCGGCGTCGTGACGGGCAGGTCAGTCGGCCAGACGCACATAGACCTCGGCAGCGATGTCCTTGTCCACTGCGTATTCGGTCTCGCCCAGGCGAAAGACGTAGGAAGGGAAGGTGCGAAGAAGCTCGACGGGCGCTCCCGGGAGCATCCCCAGGGCCATGAGTTTCCGGAGGATTTCGTGACGGCTGGTGTGGAGGTAGGCAATGGTACCGCGCTCGCCTGCATGCATATCGACCAGGGCGCTGACAATGCGCCCTTCCGCAGCGCGCCCCGCCCGGCAGCACGGCCCCGGCGGAATGGGATTGCCGTGGGGACAGGTGCGGGGGTGGCCGAGCAGAAGACACACTTTCTGCTCGATGTCAGGATGGAGCAGATGCTCGAACTGGCAGGCGGACTGGTTGAGTCGGTTCCCCGGGACGTCCAACACGTCGGCCAGCAGGCGTTCGGCCAGGCGGTGTCGGCGGACGATGTCCCTGGCCGCTTCTAGTCCGCTTTCGGTGAGGGTGGCTCGGACCCCCTCTTCCGTCACTGCCAGCAGGCTGGCGTCAACCAGTTCGCGAAGTTCGTAGGGTGAGACGCCGAGCTCTTCCAGGTCCAGGGGACGGCCCAGGTCCACCTCACCTCGGTCACCTTCCAACTGGGTCCAGATGCGCTCCAGGATCTCGTCGGCTGCGTCGCTGACTCTGGCCACGATTTGGCGCTCCTACTGTGGGATGAGTTGTGGGAAGACCCCCAACAGGGCATTGGTCAGCATACCACTCAGGAAAGCAAAAGGCACGATAATGGCGACCATCAACACGGTGGTTCGCAGTCCCGCCTCTTTCTGGTTGATGAGAAGCTGGGCGATGCAGGGGACGAACAGTGTGAGCACCACCGCCGCCACCGTCAGCTGTCGCACGCTCAGGAGCCCCGCCTGCTCCAGGTCGAAGAGCCCGGCCGCCCCGTAATCCCGCCGGAAGAATCCGAAAAGGAAGGCCCGCGAAGCCTCCTCGGGAAGGCCCATGGCGCGAACCGGATAACTCAGCACCCGCTCCACCAGCGGGAACAGTTGCAGCAACGTCCCCAGCCAGAGGATAACACTGGCCAGAAGGAACACAGGCAGGATCTCCCAGAAGTACCAGCGCATCCGACTCCAGGTCTTGCTCAGGATGTTGCTCACTTTGGGCAGCCGGATGGGCGGCAGTTCCATGTAGAAACTGGGTGCCGCGCCGGGCATCAGCCGTGAGGCCAGAAGGCCCGCCACCAGGAAGCACAGGGCCACGAACACGGCCCAGAAGACCAGCGCACTCTCACGACCGGGCCGACCCAGCAGCCCGGTGATGACACCAAACTGGGCCGAGCAGGGGATGGCCAGAGAAAGCAGGAAGATGGCGATGACGCGCTCTCGGCGGGTCTCCAGGAGACGGGTCACCATGACGGCCATGGTCGCACAGCCGAACCCCAACACAATGGGGATGACGGCGCGACCGTTCAGCCCGATGCGCTTAAAGAGCCTGTCGACCAACATGGCCAGACGGGGAAAGTAGCCACTGTCCTCGATCACACTGAACACCAGGAAGAACACCGTCACAATGGGGAGCACGATGGCGATGGCATAGCGCAAGCCCAGCGTGACCAGACCATATTCCCCGACCAGCAAGTCGCGCAGCGCTACCGACACCCAGTTCTGCCAGGGCAGCAGGGCTCCCGTCAGTCGCAGGGCCGCTGGATTGACCCACTCCTCAAAGACCGTCCCTTCCATCCAGTTCACCAGCGTCCCCGCTCCCACGCCACCCACCAGTCTGTAGAGGCCGAAGTAGAGCACGGCCAGGAGAATGGGGATGCCGGTCAGCGGTTCCATACACAGTCGGCCCAGCCGCACCCCCAGTCCGTGGGGTCGCCGATCCCCCCGACTGGTCACGGTGGCGGTCAGTTCCCGGGCCCGTTCCTGATAGCTCATCCGGGCCTGATAGCCCAGGGAGTGGGCCAGGCCGGCGTTAGCCCGGTGAATCAGCTGGCGGATTTGCTCGGCCCGGTCTGGCTCCGCCTGCTTGAGTCGGTGCATCAACTCCTCGTCTTCCTGGAGCAGGAGCAAGGCCAAGGCGCGTCCGTCCATGCCGTAGTCTTCCTGAACCAGTCCATTCACCTGCCCCGCCACCTCCTCCACGGGGCCTCGGTGGCGAACCATGAACTTCCCGTTGCCGCCGTCGTCCGAGCGGCGACGGATCTCCTCGCGGAGAGTGTCGATGCCTTCGCCCGAGGTCGCGACGGTGGCCACCACCGGAATGCCCAGTGCTTGGCTCAGGGCGTCGGCGTCCACCTGGATGCCCAGTTTCTCGGCCTCGTCCGTCATATTGAGGTCCAACACGACGGGGAGCCCCGCTTCCACCAACTGCAGTGTCAGCGGCAGCATCCGCTCCAGGTTCTTGGCGTCGACGATGTGGACGACACAACGGATGGCGGGGTCGAAGAGGACCCGGCGGGCCACGCGTTCTTCCTCGGAAATGGCGATGAGGGAGTACATTCCCGGAGTGTCGACCACCTGGTAGCGGCGATCCCCGAGGGTAAGCGCACCCTGGCTGAGTGCCACGGTGGTGCCGGGATAGTTGCTGACGGTGGCATAGAGACCGGTCAAAGCGTTGAAGATGCAACTCTTGCCCACGTTGGGCGAGCCCACCAGAGCAATGAGGCCGGCCTCGGCCTTCAGGCGAGGCCGAGGTCCGCGGCGGCGCCGGTGGCGCCAGCGTCGCTGCCCGTGTGAACCCGGTCCCATCATAGTGATGCCCTTGAGTCTGCCCGTTGAGACTGCGTCTCAATCTCAACTGTCCACTTTAGCCGCCCGGTGCTCAGTTGTCAACACAAAAGTTTCTGCGTGAGGTCGGGGATGGTCGGGGGGCACCCTTGAGACCGCGGATTTCGGCCAGGTGCGCTCGTCCGGCTTACTGGGGAGGGAAAGTGGCTTCGGCGACTGCGATGGCCCGGAGCAAGGCCTGGGCTTTATTCAGCGTCTCCTGGTACTCTCGTTCGGGCACGCTGTCGGCGACGATGCCGGCGCCGGCCTGCACGTACGCATCCTCACCGACCAGGACGATGGTGCGGATGGCGATGCAGGTGTTCATGTTGCCCCGGAAGTCGATGTAGCCGACGGCCCCGCCGTAGGGACCCCGTTTGCTGGGCTCCAACTCGTCGAGGATCTGCATGGCCCGCACTTTCGGCGCCCCGCTCAACGTCCCCGCGGGGAGACAGGCCCGCAGGGCGTCTACCGCGGTCCGTCCTTCCTCCAGTTCGCCGGAGACGCTGCTGGTGATGTGCATCACGTGACTGTATTTCTCCACCACCATGACCTCGTCCAGGGCGACGGTGTTGAAGCGGGCCACCCGTCCGACGTCGTTTCGCCCCAGATCCACGAGCATAATGTGCTCGGCCCGCTCCTTGGGGTCGGCCAGCAGTCGGCGGGCCAGTGCTTGGTCCTCGGCTTCGGTGCGCCCCCGGCGGTAGGTGCCGGCGATGGGCCGCAGGGTGATCCGTCCGTTCTCCACCTTGACCATGACCTCGGGGCTGGCTCCCACCAGCGTCACCCCACGCAGTTGCAGGTAGAACATGTAGGGGGAGGGGTTGATCGTCCGCAGCGCTCGGTAGAGGCTGAAGGGGTGGGCGCGGGTGCGGGTGTGGAGCCGCTGGCTGAGGACCACCTGGAGGATGTCGCCGGCGTAGATGTACTCTTTGCATCGGTTGACCGCTTCGAGGAAGCCTTCCTGCGTGAAGTTGGAGTCGAACTCGGGCGGAGGAAGTTCGGCCGTGTGCAGGTCGTCGACCAGTTCGGCTGCGGGCCGACGCAGCCTTTCCACCAGGGCGTCCACACGGCCGCAGGCTTCCCGGTAGGCCTGGCGAGCGGGCTGCTCCCGGCACGAAGCGTGGGAGACCACGGCCACGGTCTTGAAGACGTGGTCGAAGATGACCAGGGTGTCAAAGAGCATGAAGTAAAGGTCGGGGAGTCCCAGCACGTCGGGCGGACAGTGGGGCAGGGGCTCGAAGTAGCGCGCCACGTCGTAGCCGGCATAGCCCACCAGACCGCCCGTGAAGGGTGGGACCCCGGCCACCTCGGCTGCCTGATAGGACCTCAGGAGGTCGCCCAGTTCCTGGAGGGGGTCACAGACGTCGTACTCCCGGACCTCCGCTCCTTTCTCCAGACGAAGCCGGCGGCCCGTGGCGGTGACCGTGAGGCGTGGCCCCACGCCCAGAGAACTGTATCGGGCGCTGCTTTCCAGACCCACCACGCTTTCCAGCAGGAAGGCATGTTCGGCGTCCGCAGCCAGTTGGCGGAAGGCGCACACCGGCGTCAGCGTGTCCTCCAGAAGACACCGATAGACTGGTACCAGCGCGCCGTTGGCGCTCAGCCGCTCAAACTCCGCCAGGGACGGATAGTATCGAGTCACCCTCTCTTCGCTCACCCTATGCCCTTTCCCGACGAACCGCCCACCGACCAACTCATTATAGGTAGCCCAATTGGACTGTCAACGACCCCCCCGGTGGGGGGCAAATCTCCTTGATTACCCGGCCTGCCGACCTATAATCGGTGAGGGGAGGGGGTCGCATGTACGAGGTGCGGGTGGAGTCGCGCTTTTCTGCCGCGCATGCCTTGCGTGGGTACGAGGGGAACTGCGAGCGGCTCCACGGTCACAACTGGAGAGTGGAAGTCCGCTTGGCGACGGAGCGGCTTGACGAGCAGGGGCTGGCCATCGACTTTCGCCAGGCGAAGGCGCTGCTCGAAGAGGTCTTGGAGGGCCTCGACCACCGGTTCCTGAACGAACTGGAGCCCTTCCGCGATGAAAACCCCTCCACGGAGAGGCTGGCCCAGTACATTCTCGAGGCCCTGTCAGCCAGGCTCCCTGGTGGGGTCAGATTGACTGAAGTGACCGCCTGGGAGACGCCGGGCTGTGCCGCCACCTACCGTCCCTGATCACACCTGTCGAAGGAGTGCCACGACCATGACCGCCTCACGGGGGTCCGCAGGGCCCCTGCTTCAGGTGGCCCTCGACTTTCTTGAACTCAGCCGGGCGCTCAAGGTGGCCGAAGCGGCTGTGGCCGGTGGGGCGGACATCCTGGAGGCCGGTACCCCGCTAATCAAGAGCGAGGGGCTCGATGCGGTGCGCGAACTGCGGGCCCGTTTCCCTCGGATGCGCCTGGTGGCCGACATGAAGACCATGGATGCTGGTCGCATCGAAATGGAGGCGGCGGCCAAGGCCGGCGCCAATGCGGCCGTGGTCATGGGAGCCGCTTCTGAGGCCACCATCCAGGAGTGTATCGAGGCCGGGCGCAACTACGGCGTCTCCGTAGGGGTGGACCTCTTGGGTGTAGAGGACATCGTGGCCTTGGCCCGTCGGTGTGAGGAGTTGGGCGCCGACCACCTGGACATCCACACACCCATCGACGAGCAGATGCGCGGCGCCGATCCCTTTGAGCGGTTGCGGCTGGTGCGGCAGGCTGTTTCCTTGCCGCTGGCGGCGGCTGGTGGTATCAACTCGGAGACGGCCGCCGAGGCCGTGGCTGCCGGCGCCGACATCGTCATCGTGGGCGGCGCTATCTCCAAATCGGCCGATCCACGACAGGCCACCGAAGAAATCAAGCGGGCCATCACCACCGGGGAGAAAATCCCCACCACACTTTACCGGCGGGCAGGCCTGGACCGGGTGCGGGAGGTGCTTCTGGGTGTTTCCAGCGCCAACGCTTCTGACGGAGGCCACCGGCTGCCACCCCTGGAAGGCATCCGGCCGGTAGCGCCGGGCCTCAAACTGGTCGGGCCGGCCTTTACCGTGCGCACCTACCCGGGTGACTGGGCCAAGCCCGTGGAAGCCATCGACGAGGCGGCGCCCGGCGACGTCATCGTCATCGACGCCGGTGGTGTCCCCCCGGCGGTCTGGGGTGAACTGGCCACCCAGTCGGCCGTAGGAAAGGGGTTGGCTGGTGTGGTGATCGACGGCGCCATCCGGGACGCCGCCGAGATACGGGGGCTAAAGTTTCCGGCCTTCGCCCGGCACATCAGCCCGCAGGCCGGCGAGCCGAAGGGGTTGGGGGAGATCGGGGTGCCGGTGCGCGTGGCCGGGCAGCGGGTGGAGCCGGGGGACTGGCTCTTGGGCGACGACGATGGGGTGGTGGTGCTGCCCGGCAATCGGGTCGTGGAGCTGGCCAATCGGGCCATGGACTGCCTGGAGCGGGAAAACCGCATCCGTCAGGAAATACTCGAGGGCAAGACTACCCTGGCCCAGGTCATGGAACTGTTGCGCTGGGAGAAGCCGAAGTAGCTGAAAGGGTCGCCTGGTATGCTCATCGTCGGGGAACGCATCAACTCCAGCCGACCAGCCATCGCTCGGGCCATCGGTGAGCGAGACGCGGCTCACATTCAGGAAGAGGCCGAGCGCCAGGTAGCCGCTGGGGCGCAGGTGCTGGACGTCAATGCCGGGGCCTCGCTGGAGGGTGAGCCCGAGGATCTGGTCTGGCTGGTGGAGACGGTGCAGGGAGCCGTCGAGGTGCCCCTGTGCCTGGACAGCCCCCGACCGGAGGCTTTGCGGAGAGCGGCGGAGGTCCACCAGGGGGCGCCCATGGTGAACTCCATCACCGGGGAAGAGGATCGGCTGGCTCGTGTGCTGCCGGTGGTCGTTGAGAGCGGCGCCAGGGTGGTCGCGCTCACCATGGACGAAGCCGGCATGCCGCGCACGGCTGAAGAGCGGGTGCGGGTGGCCGGACGCATTGCTGAGCGTGTGACCGCTATGGGCATACCGTTGGAGCGGGTGTACTTTGACCCGGTGATTTCGGCGCTGGCCACCGACCACACCCAGGGGCAGGAGGTATTGGCGGCCGCGGCCGGCATCCGGCGAGAGTTTCCTGAGGCGCACCTGATCTGCGGCCTGAGCAACATCAGTTTCGGGCTGCCAAACCGGCTCCTGCTGACCCACACGTTCTTGGTGATGCTCATGGCGGCGGGGCTGGACGCGGTCATCGCCGACCCGACCTCGGCGGGATTCGCCGAGTCGGTGATCGCGGCCGAGGCCCTCTTGGGCGGCGACGAGTTCTGCATGTCCTACATCGGCCGGTTCCGGGCGACCTGAGATTTGCGGCCGGAGGACTTGCCGGTTTGCTGGGTGTGTGCTATAGTCGAGCCTGGTGAGGGACGCCCGCCAAGGAGACTCAGTGATGCAGCAGAATCGGATGTGTCAGCTCTGTCACAAGAAGGAAGCGACCTGGCACATTACTGACATCGTCGACGGGGAAAGCCGGGAGTTGCACATCTGTGAGGACTGTACTCAGGAGAAGAGCAAGCAACCAAAGTCGGTGACCACCTTCCTGGCTGAGTTGGTGAAGAGCTCCGCCAAGCAGATCGCCCAGATGGCCAAACTCCTCTGCCCACGCTGTGGGAGCAGTTACCTGGACTTTCACACCAACCGTCGGCTGGGGTGTCCGTACGATTACCAGGCCTTTGGCGAATCGATGACGGCGCTGCTGGAGAAGATCCACGGTGAGACTCGTCATCTGGGCAAGGTGCCAGCGGGGGCGGACGGCCGGGCCGCTCGGCAGGCCGAACTGCGCCGGCTCCACCAGGCCCTTCGCCGCGCGGCCGACCAGGAACACTACGAGGAAGCAGCCCTGCTGCGGGACCGCATCCAACAGATGGAGGGGACCGGCGGTGGAACTGAATGAACTCCTACACCGCACCGGTGAGTGGCTTCGGGACAGTGGTCCCGACGGTGACGTCATCGTCAGTTCCCGGGTCCGACTGGCTCGCAACGTTGCCGATTACCCCTTCCGGAGCCGACTCTCGCCCGAGCAGGGGCAAGAACTGGTGGAACTGTTGCGGGAGAGTCTGGCTGCCTGCACCGAGCCGGGGGAACACCGCTATCTGGGTCTGGAAGGGCTGAGCGGCCTGGACCGGGCGTTTCTGGTGGAGCGGCATCTCATCAGCCGGGAGCACGCCGAAGCCGAAGGGCCCCGGGCCGTGAGCTTTTCCCCCGACGAGGTCGTCAGTGTCATGACCCTCGAAGAAGACCACCTGCGGATGCAGGTGATCCACTCGGGTGAGGACCTGGTAGGGGCCTGGAAGGTGCTGGATGCGCTGGACACGCGGATGAGCGAGGAGGTGGAATACGCCTACTCGTCCCGGCTGGGGTACCTGACCGCGTGTCCCACCAACGTGGGGACGGGCATGCGGGCCTCGGTGATGCTTCATCTGCCCGCGGTGGTGATGACCGGGGAACTGGAAAAGGTCTTCCGGGCCGTGCTCAAGATCAACCTGGCCGTGCGCGGACTCTACGGTGAGGGCACGCAGGCGACCGGGGACTTCTACCAGATCTCCAACCAGGTCACCCTGGGGGTCAGCGAAGCCGAAATCCTGGAGCGGCTGGCCAGCGTGGTGCCTCAGATCGTTCGTTACGAACGACGGGGACGGGAAGCGCTCATGCGCGAGAGCCGGGCCAGCGTCGAGGACCGGGTCTGGCGAGCCTACGGCCTGCTCACCCACGCGCGTCGGATAAGCACCGAGGGGACCTCCCGCCTGCTCTCGGCCGTGCGCATGGGCGTGCACATGGGGATTCTGGAAGGTCTGCCCATCGAGACGGTCAATCGCATCTTCCTGATGGTCCAGCCGGCCCACCTCCAGAAACTCCAGGGGGCGGAACTCAGCGGCAAAGAGCGGAGCGTCGTTCGGGCAACCTTCATCCGCAAGGAACTTGACTCCCAGCGCTAACCCCGTCGTCGGTTCACCGTCCATCTTCGTGTCGGCGTCGTTCTTTAGGTCGGTTTCAGCCTTTCGGTCAAAAGCCGGGCCACGTGCGCCGGCACGAAGGCGCTGACGTCACCTCCCCGGGTGGCGACCTCGCGAATGAGTTGGCTGCTCAGATGGGCGTAGCGTGGATCGCTCATCACGAAGACGGTTTCGATGTCGGGAGCCAGTTGGCGGTTGGTCAGGGCCATCTGGAACTCGTACTCGAAGTCGCTCGCGGTGCGGATGCCCCGCAGGATAACCCGCACGCCCTGGGCGCGAACAAACTCGACAGCCAACCCGGTGAAGGTCTCCACCCGGACGTTCGGGTACTGAGCCGTCGCCTCACGGACCAGCGCCGCTCGCTCCTGGAGGTCGAAGAGCGGCCGCTTTTCCGGATGTTCACTGACCGATACGATCAACTCCTCGAACAGCGCGGCCCCACGCTGGATGAGGTCCAGGTGGCCGTAGGTGATGGGGTCGAACGTCCCTGGGTAGACAGCCCGTCGCATGCTCATCCTCCTCACCGACCCGCAAGGCGACCTGGAAAAGCGTCGGCCCGCCCGGCTCCCACACGTGCGTTGACAGCGCTGGCGGACGTCGGCTGGGAGAACGCTCCAGGGAGCCGCCTCACACCGGCAGCCCCAGCGGCGTCATGTCGCGGCCGCGGGCGGCTGGTTCTCCTCTGGGGCCAGGTTGGCTGAGGCGGCTGTCGCGGCAACCACGTTGACGATGTCCTCTGCCGAGCAGCCTCGGGAAAGGTCGTTGACCGGCTTGGCCAATCCCTGGGAGAGGGGACCGATGGCGACGGCCCCGCCCAACCACCGGGTAAGTTTGTAGCCGATGTTACCGGAGTTCAGGTCCGGAAAGATGAGGATGTTGGCCCGGCCGCCCACCGGCGAGTCCGGGGCCTTGCGCTTGGCCACCTCGGGGACCAGGGCCGTGTCGGCCTGGAGTTCGCCGTCCACCAGGAGGTCCGGCTCGCGGTCGCGAACGATCTGGGTGGCTTGGATGACTTTCTGGAGCACGGGATGTCGTGCGCTGCTTCTGGTGCTGAAACTTAGCATGGCGACACGGGGTTCCATGTCCAGGAGGCTCCGGGCGGTGCGGGCCGAGGCGACGGCAATCTCGGCCAGTTCCTCGGCGTCGGGGTCGGGGACCAGGGCGGCGTCGGCGTAGAGAAGCACCCGCTCTTCAGCAGTGCCGGTGGCGGGCAGCACCATGATGAAGCAGGCGCTGACCAAGGCAACCCCGCGGGCGGCCTTGACGACCTGCAAGGCCGGTCGGAAGGTGTCGGCTGTCGAATGCACGGCCCCGGCCACGTAACCCGCCACCTCACCGGTCCGAACCAACAGCGCGCTGAAATAGACCGGGTCCAGGACCAACTCGGCCGCCTCTTCTTCCGTCATCCCCCGGTGCTTGCGCAGCGCATACAGTGTCTGCACCAGGTCGCCCAACCGCGGGAAGGAAGCCGGCGCCAGCACCTCGATCCCAGAGCCGGACACGCCTACCTGGCGCAGTTTCTCTCGAACCGCTTCCTCCTCCCCCACCAGGACCGGCTCAGCCAGCCCTTCGCTGACGATGGTCTCGGCTGCTCTGAGCGTCCGTTCGTCCAGGCCTTCAGGCAAAGCGATGCGACGACGTTGAAGCCGAGCCTTCGCCTTGATGGCCTCGATGGCGTCCATGTGCTGCTGCTCCGTTGACGTATACACCGGGCGCCTACCAGCGGCTGGCTCACAGCTGGGCGCACGCCAGCGCTCCTCGCTTCACCCGCACCGAAACCTGGCTGTTCGCGGCGCTGACCCTTCGACTCCCGCCCGGCTACCGAGTGCGCGTGCGCTCCACAGTCTCGCGCCTCTCGAAGTCTTCACGCAAGTCGGCGAAGGCCAGCCGGCGCAGGGTCCTCTTGGACTGATCCCAGGTGTAGATGAGCATGCGGTCAGTCGTCTCGTCGATGAGGTAGAGGCACATCTCGTTGGAACTGTAATTGCCCGTGGCCACTATGTACTTCCCTCCGCGGGCGACGGTCTGAGCCTCGGCCAGGGGAAACACCGCAGGCGCAGAGCGCTCCCACAGCAAAAGCCCCGAGAGGAGCACATTGCTCAACATCAACCCCACCACTACCACGGTAATGGTCCTCACTGCGACACCTCCTTCCACGACTACAGGATACCTCAGTGGGAACCTCCCGGGGCCGACCTCAACGGGCGGCGCCTCGGAAGACGAAATAGGTGATCGGTCCGGCCAGGACCAGGTAAAGGGCGAACCAGTTCATATTCGCCCATCGGTGCGACTTCCCTGTAGCAGCCTCCTCGGAGGCAGCCAGCCCTCTACGTGAGGTCAGGCTGCTCACCTTCTTGCTTCGCTTCTCCAACCGCTCGGCCTCGCCCAGGGCGCCTTCCTGGGCCCAGAGCAGGAGATCAAAGAGCGGACCGCAGAGGCTCACGCACAGCATCGCCAATGCGAACCAAGCCAGCACCCGTCGTCCCATCATCGTCCCATCTCCTTCCTGCTCCCCATCAGTCTCCATCCTTAGCCTACCCCCATGGGTCGAGCGCTGCAAGGAAATTCAGGCCCCTCCGCAGCGGGCGGCCTCGACCAGGGCCGCAAACAGCGCTAAGTGCTGGGGTCGTTCAGCGGCCAGATTCTCTGGATGCCACTGGATGGCCAGGAGGAAGCGCTCGTCGCCGGCTTCGGCCGCCTCCACCACACCGTCCGCGGACCAGGCCGCGGCCCGCAGCGACGGTGCTACCTCCCGTATGGCCTGGTGGTGGGAACTGTTGACCTCCAGGTCGGTCGTCCTCAGGATGCGGGCCAGGCGGGAGTCCTGGGCGATGTGCACGCGATGGTGCGTTCGTTGGCCCGGCTCAGTGGCACTGTGGCATAGCGACAACCCAACCTGCTCGGGGAGGTGTTGGTAGAGGGTCCCGCCCAGGGCCACGTTGAGCACCTGGCAGCCCAGGCAGATGCCCATGAGAGGCACGCCCCGGTGGGCGGCCAGCCTGGCCAGGGCCAGTTCGAACCGACTCCGCCGGGGATGCAGCAGCTTCGTTTCGGGGTGAGGTCCCTCGCCGTAGGCGGCCGGGTCCACGTCGGGGCCCCCCGTGAGAAGGATGCCAGCGACCTGGTCCAGAAGGAGGCCCACGGCCTCCTCGTCGACGGGTGGAAGCAAGATCGGCAGGCCTCCGGCCAGGAGAATGCTTTCGACGTAGTCCCCGGGAAGAGAAACCCTGGGGCGTTCCTCAGGCTGGTAGCCGGTGGTGATGCCTATGGGTGGCCGAGTCACTGGCTTCTCCCCAAGATGCGGCCCGGGCGGGCGCCTGTGTGCTCGCCGCCGCGGATGACGGGAACGCCGTTCGTCAGCACGTGGGCGAAGCCGACCGAGTATTGGAAGGGGTCTTCGAATGTAGCCCGGTCGTTCGCAGTCGTTGGGTTGAAGACGACGACGTCGGCGAAGTACCCCTTCTGGAGCCTCCCCCGCTGGGCCAAGCCGATGCGCTGGGCAGGCAGGCTGGTGAGCTTCCGAATCCCTTCGGCCAGCGACACCACGCGGGCCTCGCGGACATAGCGGCCCAGGAAGCGGGCCGGGGTGCCGAAGGCCCGCGGATGTGGTTTGCCGACCCGGGTGGGCCCCTCCGCGCTGCGGACGCCGGCGTCGGAGCCGACCATCACGAAGGGCCAGGTGTAGATTTCCTTCAGGTTCTCCTCGGACATGCGGAAGAAGATGGCGCTCACCTTGCAGCGTTCAGCCAGGAGCAAGTCCATTGCTGCTTCGACCGGAGGCCTGCCCATTTCTTCGCCCACCTGATTCATGCGGAGGCCTTCCAGGTGCTTGTTCTCGTCGGAACTGACGTAGCAGATCATAATGGCCTGCCAGTATTCGTGGCCGCGCTCGCCGTGGTTCTTGTGGACGTACTGCCGGAGCCTCTCTCTCGTCTCAGCATCTTGCAGGCGGGCGAGTTCAGCCTCGATTCCATCCACGTGCAGCCAGTTGGGGAAGACGGTGTTGAGGCTGGTGGAGGCGGCCACGTAGGGGTAGCGGTCGGCGGTGACGTCCGCTCCCTGGGCGCGAGCCTCCTCGATAAGTTCCCGATAGCGGGGCAGATTGCCCCAGTTGGCCCGCCCGGAGCACTTGATGTGAGCGATCTCACTGCGCACGCCCGCCTCGCGGCTGATCCGGAGGTGCTCCTCGATGGCCTGGATACCCCGTTCGTTTTCGCCACGGACGTGGCTGGCGTAGAGCCCATCGTACCGGGCCACAACCTTGGCCAGTTCGATGATCTCCTCGGTCCGCGCGTAGCAGCCGGGCGGGTAGATGAGTCCGGTAGAGAGCCCCACCGACCCCCGGTCCAGGCAGTCAGCCAGCTCTCGCTTCATCTGCTTTAGTTGTGCTTTCGTTGGCGCCTCGGCGCCGTAGCCGACGGCTAAGGCCCGAAGCGTCCCGTGACCGGTCAGGCAGGCGCGGTTGATGGCGTAGCCCACTTGCTCGGCGTAGTCAAAGTAGCCGTCGATGTCCTCCCACTCGATGCTGAGGCCGTAGTCACCATAAACCTGCTGGGCCCGGTCTTTGGCCTCGCCGCGCAGGGGGAAGGCCGAGCCGCCACAGTTGCCCAGGAGTTCGGTGGTGACGCCCGCGGTGACCTTGCTCTCGGCTCCGGGGACGAGCAGCGAGAAGAAGTCGCTGTGGGTGTGGATGTCGATGAAGCCCGGAGCCACGGCCAGAGCCGAGGCGTCGATGACGCTGGTGGCCTGGGCCTGGCTCAGGTCGTCGATGGCGGTGATGCGGTCGCCGACGATGCCCAGGTCGGTCTTGCGGGGCTCGCCGCCGGAGCCGTCGTAGAGGGTGCCGTTTCTTATGATGACGTCGAACGTAGCCACCGGTACACTTCCTCTCCTTTGGGGGCAAGGGACCGCAGCACTGCCAGGGGGTGAGTATAGCGTGGGGTGCGCATCCGGGCAAGGCTGCAACAGGGCAAGTGGCAGCGGGCGGTCGCGCCGCTTTGGGAAGGTTGCTTGACGGGAAGGAAGTCCGTCGGTATCTTCCGTTCAACCAGTCTGTGACACAGCGTCAAGCACGGGAAGGGGTGGTGACAGTGAGCGTTTCGGATGAACTTCTCGCCCTCTACCAGCAACTGCGGGTGGCCGACGTTTGCGACGGTATGGACGCAGCGAACCTGCGCGACGTGGGCCTGGTCTCCCGGGCTATCCGGCCCATCTGGCCTGGTGCGCGGGCTGCGGGCCGGGCCGTGACGGCTCGGTACGTCCCCTCGGGGGAGACGGTCCCCCACATGACCCCCGAGGAGTACGCCGAGTACGAGGGGCGCTGGTACCGAGAGAAGTGCACCTACCCGTACATCAAGGAGGCCAAGCCGGGGGATTTCCTGGTCATCGACATGAGCGGCCTGGAGGTGGGGCTCTGGGGGTCCAGCGTGGCCCTGTCGGCGGTGGTCAAGGGTGTCACCGGTGTGGTCATCGACGGGGGCTGCCGGGATACCCACGAGGTGGCCCTGCAGCGGTGTCCGGTCTGGGCCCGCACGGTGGCCCGGACCACGGTCATCGGTCGGCTGGAGTTTGAGTCAATGGGGGGGACTGTGGAGATAGGGGCTGTCAGGGTGCGGCCCGGTGACCTGGTGGTGGCTGACGATGACGGGGTCATTGTGGTGCCGCAGGAGTCGGCCCAGTTGGTGGCTCGGGTGGCGGCGGAAGTGCTCGAGGGTGACAAGCGGGCCCGGAGACGTCGATACGAGGAACTGGGCCTGCCTGTGGACGACACCGTGGAGTAGCGCTCCAAACCCAGTCCGGTCAGATTTCAGTAGCGACCTGGATGGCGCATGGACGACCTGCGAGGGACTGACAACCGAGGTGGGCTGACCCTCCGGAGCGTCGTGCTCGGGTTCCTGTTCGCTATCTTCATCGACTGGCTTATTCTCTTTGCCATCTTTCGTGTCGGCTCCATCCACCTGGTCTACGGGCACATGCCGGTGGCGCTGCTGCTGCCGTTCGTGCTGCTGGTGGCGGTGGTCAATCCGCTGGTGGGCTGGCTCAGCCCGGGCCTTCGTCTTCGCAAGGTGGAGTTAGCGGTCATCTTCGCCATGGGGTTGGTGGCGGTGGTGGTGCCGGAGTTTCGGCTGACGGGTTTCTTCCTCGGCCTCATCGCTTCGCCCTACTACTTCGCGACTACGGAGAACGGCTGGTCTGAGTTCCTGCAGCCCTACATGCCTGAGTGGTTGGTCCCTCCCGACACAGCCGGCGCCATGCGCTACTTTTACGAGGGACTTCCCGCGGGTGAGCAGATCCCCTGGTCGGTATGGGTGGTGCCGGTGCTGTGGTGGGGGAGTTTCTTCCTGGCGCTGTTCTTCGTCTGTCTGGCGCTGGTGGTCATCCTGCGCAAGCAGTGGGAGGATAAGGAGCGGCTGGTCTTTCCGCTGGCTGAACTGCCATTGACCATGATGGAGCCGGGGAAGGGGATGCTGCCCGCGTTCATGCGCAGCCGGGCCTTTTGGGTGGGTGCTGCGCTCCCCCTGTTTGTTATCGTCTGGAATATCGTGGGCTACTTCCAGCCCGTGTGGCCAGAGATTCCGCTTGTTGGCCAACATATCAAGTGGCTCAGTTTCGGGAGAGGCTTCCCGGGCATCCGCATCAAGTTCAACGTCATTGTCTTGGGGTTTGCCTTCCTGGCCAACCTGGATGTGCTCTTCAGCATCTGGTTCTTTTACCTCCTGGGGGTCATGGAGGTGGGGCTCCTGAACCGGGTGGGGCTGGACCTGGGGAGTTCCGAGCCCTGGAGCACGGGCTTCGCCACCATCGGCTGGCAAAGTTTCGGGGGTTTTTTCTTCATCACCGTGTGGGGGCTGTGGATCGCCCGTCGGCATATCGTCCAGGTGGTGCGTTCGGCCTTTCGCCCGGGACCGGGGGCGCTGGACGATTCGGATGAACTGCTGAGTTATCGGACGGCGGTGGTGGGTCTGCTGCTGGCCCTTGCCTATGTGGTCATGTGGCTTCACCAGATGGGGATGGGGCTGCTCCCCATCACCGTCTTCTTGATCGTTCTTCTCATCCTCTACGTCGGCGGCGGCAAAATCATCGCCCAGAGCGGACTGGTCTACGTGCGGGGGACCATGACCGCCCAGAACTTCACCATGCGTTCCCTGGGGACGCTTCGGCTGGGCCCCCAGAACCTGGTCCCCCTGGCCATGACCTTTGCGTTCATCTTCGACGGCAACCCTTACTTCTTCCCTTCCCTGAGTCACGACGCCCGCATTGCCGGCCGACTGCCCGGGCTCAACAAGCGCGCCTTCGCCGGGGTGCTGGTGGCCACCTTCCTGGTCGCCTTTCTCTTTTCGGTGGCCTACACCCTTTACCTGGGCTACACCTACGGCGCCTACAACTCCCAGGCCTGGACCCTGAAGGGATCCCACTCCTTTATCTATAATGCCATCATTGCCAAGATGCGGAACCCCGAGCCCCCCGACCTGGGTCGCCTGACCTTCTTCGGCATCGGGAACCTGGTTGCTGCCTTCGTGACCTTTATGCGCTACCGCTTCGCCTGGTGGCCCATCCATCCGGTGGGCTTCGCGGTGTGCATGGCGCTGCCGGTCAAGATGGGGGCCTTCAGCGTGTTTCTGGCTTGGCTGGTCAAACTTATCGTGCTCAAGATGGGAGGGATTCGGCTCTATCGGAGGACGATTCCGTTGTTCATCGGCCTGATCGTGGGCTATGTTGTCGGTGTGGGGTTAAGCCTGGTGGTGGACAGTATCTGGTCCATGGGCGAGGGCCACGAGGTGCACTGGTGGTAGCGCGGCGGGGGCGAGTGAGCGTACGTCCGTCCGCTGGTGTGACAATGCTCTACGGTAAGATCAGGCTCGACCACCCTGTCCAAGCAGGAAAGAGCCTCACCTGCGCAGCCGGCGCTGGCCACAGGCCGCAGTGGTGCTCACGATGTGTCCGCCTGTGGCGTGCATGAGCCGAGAAACTCAACGATAGCGCGGATGGCTGTGAGCACGCAGGCTGAGGGAGGAAGGTCGGAGCCGACTCGTTCCGGTTCGATGGCCACGACGAGGCAGGGCGCACCCACCTGCTCCTGAAGCATTTGCAGGAACAGGGCAGGGGTGAGGCCGTGGGTGCCCAGGTCGGTGTGGGTGAGTTGCTCAGGTGCGAGGAGCTGGACCGTTCCGGGTGGTGCGCCGACGTGCGCGGCGTCCGCCAGGAGCACCAGGCCAGGCTGATGCCGGGCGACCACGCCCAGGAAGTTCTCCGGCGTGGTGCCGCAATCAATGCCCACCAACTCAGCTGCCGTCGGCAGACGGTCAATGAGCAGTGGCCCCGCTGCATCGTCGCCGTGCCCTCGGCGGCCCACGCCGAGCACAACCACCGGGGGCCGCCAGAGTCGCGTGAGTTCCTTCTGCCAGTCTGGAGTTGACGCCGACACCGTTCGCTCCGGAGGAGGGAAGTAGAACAAGGTTCCCGGCGCGGAGACGGGGACTCTATCCCCAGAGGTCTTCGACCAGGATCTCCCGTCGGCACTTGGGGCAAAGGAGGCGCATGAGGTCGGCCCGGTCCGGGGCAGCGCCCTTGGGACGGGGCGACTCCTTGACCGCAGGGGCGAAGTCCTCTCCGGCGATAAGGATGAGGGTGGGGTTGGCGTAGGCCTTAGCCCCCAGTTTGCGGGCGATCCAGCGCAGGTGCTCCTTCGCGCCCACCACCACACCACAGACCTCGCAGAGCACCAGTTCCTTTTCCACCGATTCCCGCACCTCGGTGCGGTCGAAGGTGGCCAGGTCGTAGTCGTGGGTCTGGGTGACGCCCTTTTCGGTGGTGCAGTAGAGCTCGCACTGCCCGCAGAAGATGCACTCGTCGTGGTGGATGGTCAGTCGGCGGACGGGTGGTGTACTGGTGACGTCGTCCACCTTGTGAATGGCGTTGGCCGGACAGACCTCGAAGCAGGCGCTGCAGCCGATGCAGTCCTCCTCGTGGAACCGGGGTGCGCCGCGGAAGGCTTCCGGTAAGGGCGCGGGCTCGGCCGGGAAGGGGAGGGTGTAGGGGCCGCGGAAGAAGGCTCGTACCGCTTCGGCCAGTTCCCGCAACTTGGGCTTGCGCATGGTCACGTCCTCACGTCAGCACACTTTACTGGTCGGCTCGTTTGCGAGCCCGGCGTTCACGGAACTCCTTGAAGGCGTCGCACACACTGCCTTTCCAGAGGGACACGCCCGAGATGTGAGCACCACGGGCCAGAGCGTGCGCACCCACCGGCGAGGTCAAGAGCACGAAGACCATGCAGATGAGAGCCTTGATTCCCAGAGAGTTGACCCCGCTGTGCAGGAAGACCCCGAAGAGGATCATACAGGTGCCCAGGGTGACACACTTGGTCGCTGCCTGCACCCGGTTATAGATGTCGGGCAGGCGGACCAGGCCGATGGTGCCCAACAGGTCGAACGCCAGACCCACGCCGATAAACACCCAAGCCACCGATTCAATCATCGAAGGAGCGTCCCTCCAGGTACTTGGCCAGGGCGATGGTGCCGATGAAACTCACCAGGGCCCAGGCGATGGCGATGTTCATGTAGAAGTCACGTTCATACCAGAGTGCGAAGACGCAGCAGAACCCCACCATGAGGGTACCGAGGATGTCGATGGCCACGGTCCGGTCGGGAGCCGTCGGCCCCATGCCGATGCGGTAGAGACAGAGAAAACTGCTCAAGAGCAGCACCGCCATGGCCGCCAGGAGAGGACCACTCACTCGAAGATCTCCTTCAGCATGGGCTCGAAGCGCTCGACGATGATCCGGGTCTGCTCCTGGGGGTCGTCGGTGGTGATGTAGATCCAGTGGATGTAGAGGTCCTGACCGTCGAACTCCACGGTGAGGGTTCCCGGGGTCAGGGTGATGGAGTTGGCCAGGAAGGTCTTGGCCAGGTCGCTCTGGAGGGTGGTGCGGACCTTGACGATGCCCGGGCGGATGGGCACGTCCGGGTGGAGGACCCGGTAGGCCACGTCCAGGTTGGCCCTCAGACAGTAGTAGAAGAAGTAGGGGATGTAGAGCGCCAGCCAGAACCAGCGTCGGGGGTCCAGTAGGCGCAGGGGACGCTGGGGATAGATGTCGCTCAGGAACAGGGCGATGAGCACGGCGAAGAGCACGCCGGCGAATACGTCCTGCACGCCCCCGGCGTGGAACGGCCAGCTCAGAAGCAGCCAGGTCAGAAGCACCAATACCACGCAGGTCAACGGCTTCATTGTATCGCCTGCCTCAGTACGGTCTCGGCGTAATCCAGCCCACCGAGCATCACGTCGCGGGCCGGGTCCAGCAGCCAGGCTCGGAAGTCCCCGAGCCCGGCGGCCAGCCCTACGGTAGCGCATACGACTGCCAGGGCGACCATGGCCGCACACATCAAGACCGGAACTTCCTTCACCTCCCGCAGCCGGCGGGGCACCTCACCTTGAAGCGCCTCCCTCTGAACTCGCGCAAAGTACGCCAAGGTGAGAAAACTCACCAGCACCGTAACCGCCGCCAGCAGGGGAAAACCGGCTTTGATGAGAGCCACCACGATGATAAGTTTGCTCCAGAACCCGTTGAAGGGAGGCACCCCGGAGATGCTCAGGGCGGCCACCCGGCAGGAGCCACTGGTCCAGGGCATGCGCTCGACCAGCCCCCCCATCTCCTTCAGTTGGCGGGTACCGGTCGCGTATTCGATGGCCCCGGAGCAGAGGAAGAGCAGGGACTTGAAGGCGGCGTGGTTAAACAGGTGGAACAGGCCGCCGAAAATGGCCAGCCCCGCAACCTTGAGGTCGGGCTCCGGCCGCGAGAGCACTGCCGCCCCCACGCCAAAGGCCAGTACCACATACCCCATCTGACTGATGCTGCTCCAAGCCAGCAGCCGTTTCAGGTCGGGCTGGTTCATGGCTATCAGAGCGCCGACGAGCATACTGATGGTACCCAGAGCCATCAGCATCGCGCCAATGGGAGCGGTCACCCCGATGACGTTGAAGAAGACCCGGCAGAACCCGTAGACCCCCACGGCCTTGATAAGCACCCCCGAGAGCATGGCCGAGATGGGGGCCGGGGCCGCCGGGTGCGCATCAGGCAGCCAGGCGTGGAAGGGCACCATGGCCGCCTTCAGACCGAACCCGAAGGTGAAAAACCCTACGGCCAGATAGACCAGTGGGTTCTTGCCCTGCTCCTGAATGAACCGGGCCACCTGAGCCATGTTGAGCGTGCCGGTGAGGTTGTAGAGCATGCCCACGGCGAAGAGCAGGAAGGTGGAGGCCAGGGCGCTCAGCACCAGGTATTTGAAGGAGGCTTCCAGTTCCTCGCTCTCACAGCCGAAGGCCACCAGGGCGTAACTTGAGAGCGCCGCCACCTCCAGGAAGACGTACAGGTTGAACAGGTCGCCGGCCAGCACCACCCCGTTCATCCCCGCGACCATGAGCATGAACAGGCTGTAGTAGAGGCTGATGGAGGTGAATCGGCTCATGTAGCGGACCGAAAACACCGTGGCCAGGAAGGAGACCAGGCCGATGGTGAGCAGGAAAAACTGGCTGAGGCCGTCGGCTACCAGGTTGATACCCAGCACGCTCTGGGGGCTCCAGCCACCAACCCAGTACACAGCCTCCTTCTGCCCCATCAGCGCCAGCGCCATCACCAGGAGCGCCAGCGTCCCCAGCACCGCCAGGGGGTGGGCCCACCTCTCCCGGTTCTTCAGTTTCGCCAGGATGGGCAAGGCGAACCCCAGGGCCAAAGGCAAGGCCACGAATACCGGCAACACTGCGCTCATACCTGCCCGTCCCTACCGGATGCGGACACGTTGCTATCCTCTCAGTTTCCGAATCTTAGTGATGTCGAAGGTTCCGTACTTGTCGTAGAGCCTGACGGCCAGAGAGACCATCACGGCCACCACCCCCAGCCCGATGACGATGCTGGTGAGAACGAGGGCCTGGGGCAGAGGGTCAACGCTCTGGCTGAGGTACTCCTGCGGGTCGACGCCCGCAGGATAGATGGGGGCCTTAC
Source organism: uncultured bacterium (assembly GCA_965372835.1). Taxonomy (GTDB): domain Bacteria; phylum Planctomycetota; class DG-23; order CBDVDV01; family CBDVDV01; genus CBDVDV01. The sequence continues at coordinate 32,924 of CBDVDV010000005.1, forward strand.
CCAGGTCCCGGTAGCCCAGCAGGAGCAGGAACAGGTTCACCGCGTACTCCACCACCAGCAGCCCCACGATGATCTTGATGACGTTCTTTTTTGCCACGATGGCATACGTACCCACCACCAGGAGCAGGATCGCCCCGATATACGGAAGCATCTCCTTGGGCAACATGCCTATCTCCTCTCCCGGTCACCGGCCTCGGGCTTTTCGGGTTCAGATGCGTCCCGGTCGCCGAGTTTGAAGGCGGCGAGCGCTACGAACACCACGAACAGACACGCCGACACCTTGATGCCAATGGCGATGTTGGACAGCGGAATGGTCCCGCCGCTGAACAGTTGGAAAGGCTTGCCGGTACCGAGGAAGTTCTGGAAAAACCGACCGGCCAGGTACCCCAGCACGGCGATGCACAGGAACCCCAAGGCCCCCGCCGAGTCCCACATCCCTGCCCCCCGGTCGCTGATGAACTGGACGACGAACCGCCGACCGAACGCTAACACCATCAGGATGAGTCCGCAGCCCAACACCACGCCGCCGGCAAAACCGCCCCCAGGGCTCAGGTGACCGTAAAGCACCACGTAGAGCCCGTAGATCAGGATAAAGCCGGCCAGCAGCCTGGTGATGGTCTTGACCACCAGGGTCATGCCGTGAGCCGGGTCGTCAACCAGGCGTTCTCGGCGGTCCTCGGCGGGTTCACTCACGCCGTTTCCTCCCCACTTTCCGCAAGATGACCAGGGCCCCGATAATCGAGGCGAAGATGACCGTCGCCTCGCCCAGGGTGTCGTAGGCCCGGAAGTCCAGCAGGACGGCCATGACCGCATTGACCGCGCCAGTACCGTCGATGCTCTGTTCCAGGTAGGGTCGGGACATGGTCATCAGGGGCTGGCCGAAAGGGTGCATGTAGTGGAAGGCGTAGAAGCAGCAGACCAGAAGCACCCCCAGAAGCAGCAGCACGGACCCCACGGCGAAGGTGTCCTTGTGGGTCTCGTGAGTTTCGTCCCGACGGGTTACCACCACCCGAAGCAGGAACACCAGGATCAGCACCTCCACCACCACCTGGGTCAGCGCCAGGTCGGGGGCTCCCAGCAGCAGGTCGATGACACTGAGGGCGAACCCCACCGCCCCCACGGCGATGACCGAGCTCAGCAGGTCGGAGGTCTCGATGGCGATGAGGCTGCCAATGACCATGAAGGCCATGAGGACGTACAGGATGATAAGCACTTCCGGCACGGTACCGCTCCTATCCTGCGCCGTACGCGAGCAAGAGTCCCACCACCAGAACCACTCCCACCACACACCAGCCGACGTAAACCGGAAGCACACCGCTGTGGAGTCGGCGCAGCAGTTCCACCACGCGCCGTCCATAGCGGCCGCCTAAATGGTAGACGTCGTAAGCGCCGGAGTCCGCATCTCGATACATGGTCTCAATCACAGGCAGCTCGCGAATGCTGTCGTAGAACCCGGTGCCGCTCAGCCGCGAGCGGTCGTCGGTGACCAACTCACCACCGATGAAAGTGGGGACCTCCCGCACCTTGAACCCCCGGCCGATGAGGTAGAAACCCACGCCGATGATGATGCCCACAAGGATAAGCAGTGTGGCCAGTGTCGGACTCCAGAAACCTGTCGTCGCACCCGTCTCCCGCACCACGCTGCTGATGGGACCCCAGCCAGCAGCGAAGGTCTCGACGTCGCCCGTCAGTTCCAGGACGGCCGGGGCGATGAGTTGACCCAGCGGCCACTGAGCCCAGACCCCGAAGAGGACGCAGATGAGCGCCAGGACCGTCGTTGGCCCCCACATCCGCCAAGTGGGCTCTGCGACCTGCGCGGGCTTAAGGGCCGTGGGCCGTCGACCCAGGTACACCGAGTAGATGACCTTGACGAAAGAAGCCAGGGTCAGCGCGCTCCCAAACACCGCCGCCACCAAGAGCAACGGCATCAGGGGCGACCTGGTCTGAAGCACCCCCTGGTAGATCAGCCATTTGGAGACGAAGCCGTTAAGCGGCGGCACCCCGGAAATGGCCAGGGCCGCCACCAGGGTGCTGACGAAAGTTACGGGCATCGTCTTGGCCAGCCCGCCCAACTGGTCCAGCTCCGTGGTTCCGGTCTGCCGCTCCACCGACCCGGCGGTAAGGAACAGGCAACTCTTGTAGATGGCGTTGTTGAGCATGTGGAAGAGCCCGCCGGCGATGCCCACGACGACCCCGGTCCCAATGCCCAGCACCATGTAGCCCACTTGGCTCACAGCGTGGAAGGAGAGCAGGCGCCTGAGGTCGTGCTGCACCATGGCCATCATCACCGCTCCCAGGATGGTCACCGCCCCGATGACCATCAGCAGCATCCTCAGGGCGTCGTCGATGACGAACATCCGAAGCGAGATGAGCGCCAGAAGATAGATGCCCAGCAACTTGTCCACCGACGCCGGCAGCAGCGCCATCACCGTCATCGGCGCCCCTTCGCTGGCGGCCGGTATCCAGGTGTGCAGAGGTATGGCTCCCGCCTTGGCCAGCGCCCCCACCAAGAACAGCAGGTAGACGATGTAACTGAGGGCAGTGCCCACCTCCACGCGAAGCAGGTCCATATTCCAGGTCCCGGCTCCGACAAGGGCCGGCCCCACGCCGTGGCGGGCGGGCAGAATCAGCAGGACGATGCCCAGCAGTATGGCACAGTCGGCAAAGCCCAACATGATGAAACTTTTCATCGCTCCCCTGGGCGCTGGCTCCCGCCCCAGGTTGACCAGCAGGAAGAGCATCACCGTCACCACTTCCCAGGAAATGAGGAAGAAGAGGAGGTTGTTGGCCATGATGGCCCCCAGGGCCCCGGCGATGCTCCACAGCGTGAACGCGTAGTACTTGTCCTGGTGCGGGTGCTTGCCCATGTAGTCCAGCGAGAAGAGCACCACCAGGAACCCGAAGAGCGCCACGAAGACCGAGAGGAAGACGGTCAGCGCCGTCACCCGCAAGGCCAGGGAGATGTCCATGCCTCCTATGTCGGCCCACCACACCCAAAGGAAGTGGTTGCTGGCGGCGCCGGTGCGGGCAGCCTCCGCCAGTCCGCTGGCCAACCGACAGGCCGAAAGAAGCGTCACAAAAGCGGTCACCACCGCCACCACCCGGATGACCCCCGCCAGGCGACGACCCAGCAGGTAGCAGAGCGCCCCTCCCGCGGTCGGTACCGCCAGCACGGTCAGTAGTGCTGCCTGCCCTGTAGTCACCCTACGCTCCTAATTGGCGTCTGAGTTTGGCGGTTCGTTCCTGGCTCAGCCTTATGAGTTCATCCAGCCCGAACGTCTGTTCGGGGCGGTTCCGGTCGCGGACCACGGCCACCCGCTCGGTACAACTATAGCAGGGGTCCACTGCGGCCATGGTGATGGCCACGTCGGACACCAACTGGCCGATACAACTGGCCTTGAAACTGGGCACATTGACGAAACTGGGGGCGCGTATCTTGTGACGCACGGGGAAGTTTGACCCGTCGCTCTTGACGTAGTGGAAGGTTTCTCCCCGCGGGGCCTCCACGTGACCAATGCCCTCGCCCGGCGGAATCTCCCGCACCTCGGCCGAAATGGGACCGTCAGGTATCTGCTCGATGCACTGCTGGATAATCTTAACCGACTCGTACGTCTCCAGCAGCCTGACCACGGCCTTGGCGAATACGTCACCTTCCTCCTGGACGATGACTTCCCAATCGACCCGGTCGTAGGCGGCGTAGGGGTCGTCCCGGCGGACGTCGATGGGTACGCCGCTGCCCCGGGCCGTGGGCCCGGTCGCGCAGAAACGAATGGCGTCCTCTTTGCTGAGCACCCCGACACCCTTGAGCCGGGCGTGAAGCACCGGATCGTCCAGGACCGCCTTGGTGATCATGTCCAGGCCGGCTACCGCCTCACCCAACTTTTCGTTCACTACCGGCCAGAGGTCATTCGAGATCTCCCTGCGGACGCCTCCGACCCGGGCGTTGGCGTAGTTGATTCGACTACCGGTGAGAATCTCGAGCAGATCCAGCACCGGTTCCCGGTAGCGCCAGGCCCACATCCAGACCGTGTTGTACCCCAGGAAGTGACCGGCCAGGCCCACCCAGAGCAGGTGGCTGTGGACGCGCTCCAACTCGTTGACGATGGTGCGCAGGTAAAGGGCCCGCTCCGGCACCTCAATGCCCGCCAACTCCTCCACCGCCTGCACGTAGGCCAACGGATGGCTGGCTGAGCAGATGCCGCAGACCCGTTCCACCAGGAAGGGAATCTGGTCGAAGGTCTTGGTGGTGCACAGTTGCTCGATGCCCCGGTGGTTGTAGGAAAGGCGCACGTCCATGTCCACTACCCGCTCACCCTCGATGGTGAGTTGGAAGAACTCCGCTTCCTCCTGGAGCGGATGGAAAGGACCGATGGGGAGCAGCGTCCTGTGCGTCTTGCTCGTCTTTTCCACCGTCATTGCCAATCCTTCCTGTAGAGGCGGCGCTTGCCCCGCCCAAAGGCGAGGGCGCAGCGAGCAGTGCCCCTACTGCTGCTTATCTCCGACCGTAGTTGGGCAGTTTCTCCCTCGATTCCCGGCGCAGGGGGTAAAAGCCTTCCGGCCAGTCGTCGGCCAGGATGAGCCGACGCATGTCCGGATGTCCTCGGAACTTCACGCCGAGCAGGTCGTAAATCTCCCGTTCGATCCAGTTGGCCCCCTCCACGAGGGTAGCCACCGAGTCGATCTCCGGCGTGGGCTTCGCTGCCGAGGTCCGCACGGTCACCACCCCCTCCAGTTGGTCGAAGCAGAAGTGGTAGAGCAGGTCGATTTCGTCCCGGCCGTCCACCCCACTGATGGTCGCTAAGCGTCCGCCCGCGTCTTCGAAGAGGTAACGTACCACCTCCCGGATGCGCTCCGGACGGACGGTCACCCAGGTCCGTCGCGGCGAACGCTCCTCGACGGCCAGCACGGCGTCGGCCAGTCGGCTCTGGATGCTTCCGACCAGTTCACTCAGGCTCACTGCCGTTCCCTCCGCCCCCCAAGGCTCCCAGGGCCTTGACCACCCCCAAGATCATGGCTTCGGGCTTGGGTGGACAGCCCGGTACGTAGGCGATGATGGCGTCCGGATCGACCTCGCGGATGACTTCGTCCACAGGCCCGGCGGCGTGGTAGGAGTCCTTGAAAATGCCCATGGAGCAGGCGCAGCCCCCGATGCAGAACACCACGCAGGGCTTGGGGGTCTGGCGATAGATCTCTTGCAGGCGCGGGCGGATCTGGCGGGTGCAGATCCCGGTCACCAGCAGGGCGTCGGCGTGTCGGGGGCTGCCCACGAGCATGATGCCGAACCGCTCCACGTCAAAGCGGGGGGTCAAGAGCTCCAGCACCTCGATGTCGCAGTTGTTGCAGGCCCCCGCGTTCACGTGGTACACCCAGGGCGACCGCTTCAGTCCCCAGAGCTGCCAACTCATCGGTCCCTCTCCACTTCAGTAGCCTGCCATCGCCAGCACCACCGCCACCATCGCGATCGGCGCCAGCAGGAACCAAAAAAACTTCAGCGCCTGGTCAATCCTGAGGCGCGGGTTCGTATTGCGGATCACCACCATGATAGCCACGATCACCACCAACTTCACCACTCCCAGGACCAGCTCCAGCGGCCCAGGCCCGAACCCACCCCAGAACACGGTCACCAGCGTCGCCGGCAGTATCGCCAGCAGCATGGCTCGAGTCAAGTGGATGAGAGCCAGTGGGGGCCCTGAATACTCGACGAACACGCCACTCATGATTTCCGTCTCGGCCTCGGCGATGTCAAAGGGCACCGCCCCAACCTTGGCCTGCATGGCCAGGATGGCCACTACGAATCCAATCAGGCCACTGGGGTAAAGCAGCATCGACCGGCCGGCCCACTGCTGCTCGAGCACCGCCCCCAGCGACAGGGTAGAGCCCGCCCGGATGATCACCGTCAGGAGGGCCAGCACGAAGGCCAGTTCGTAGGCCAGTACCAGTTTCATCTCCCGACTGGCCCCTAACCCGGCGTGCGGGCTGCCCGAACTGGATGCTCCCAAAATGACAGCCAGTGAGGGGATGGCAAGTATGTAGACGAGCACAACCAAGTCACCGACAAAGCCCGCTTGCGGGTTCAAATTCACTGCCACCAGCAGCGCTGCCGACACCGCCACGGCGGCGAAGCCGACCACCGGCGCCAGCAGGAACCCCCACCTGTTGCCGGCCGCCGGAACCAGGGTCTCTTTGCCCAGCAGTTTGACCAGGTCGGCGAAGGGCTGGTAGATGGGGGGGCCAACCCGCCATTGCACCTTGGCCGTCACCTTGCGGTCGACCCAGCGCACCAGCAGCCCCACCACCGCGGTCCCCACCACGGCCGCCACCATCACCGCCGCCGTTCCTATCGGCGTCACGTCTGACCCCTTACGTCTGCTCCACAAACTCTCGAAGCAGACTCTTGTGCTGCTTCCTTACCGTCGTTTGAGCGGATGGTGCCCCGCAGCACGAGCCCCTAACACCAGGAGCCCCTCCTGCTCCATTTCCCTGGGCACGGCGAAACGCAACGCCTCCGTGGGACACGCCGCCACACAGCGGGGCTCAAGCCCCGCCGACACCCGGTCCTCACACAAGTCGCACTTGGGTGGCGAGTGGCGGGTCAGTTCAGGGTCCAACACCCCGAACGGGCAGGCCTGCACACAGGAGCCACACCCGCGACACATGGCCAGGCTGCGCTTGGCCACCCCCTGCTCGTCGCGGTACATCGCCTCAGCCGGACAGACGGCCACACACGCCGCCTCCTCGCACTGTCGGCAGATGACCGGAAGTTTCCCCACCGGCAACTCAGCGTACTGCACTATGGGAAGGTCAGTGTGTGCGTAATAGCAGGCTGCTGAGCAGCTGCGACACTCGATGCAGAGGTCCAGGTCGAGCATCACCCGCTTGTCGATCACCTCGGCCATTCGCTGACTACCCATGTTCGCTCCCCGCGGTCATCGGGCTGACTGCTTTGGCCGTCACCGTCACCGGACCGCTGGGAAGCCGGTCGCCCTTGACCGGCACCGGCCAGCCAAACAGCCCACGCACCTCGGGGAAGTTCCCACTGGCCACGACGATTCTCTCGCCCAGGTCCTCACGCACGACACACGCCAGTGACACTTCCGCCGCCGCGCTGCTGAGGCGGAGTTCGTCGCCGGCCTCGACACCCAACTGCCGACCCAGTTCCGGACTCACCGCTGCCTGCGCCGCCGGCTCCATTACCCGAGCCCAACTGGCGAAACGGGTCAGAGTGCTAACGTCGTAGTGTACCGGGCTGCTCGTGCCCAGAAGCCAGAATTCCTCCCCACCCACTTTGCGAGGGGCGCTCACTTCCTTCAGCAAAGACTCCGTCGGCGGAGCCACCGGCAGTTCAAGGCTGCCCGCTTCCGGAGCACTTATTGTGGGCAACGCTGTGGCCAACTCCTGGCCCAGGGCGGCAAGGAGCGCACGTCCCGCGACCGCGCCGCGCGGCGGCAGGACCAACGGCTCGGCCGTTTCTGCTCGGCCGAAGCAGTCCACCACCGTCCCGCCGGCCTCGGCCGCCAGGGCCAGTGGGAGGACCACATCCGCCGCTTCCCCGGTCAGCGTGGGCAGGGACTCGGCGACCACCAGAACCTCCAAGTTCCCCAGCGCCTCCCGGCTCAGCCCCGATGGCAAAGACGCCGTCGGGTCTCCTCCCAGAACCATGAGCGCTCGCAGTTCTCCCGCCTGGAGCCGGCGCAGAAGTTCGACCAGGGGCTTGGCCCCGGCGTTGGCGGCCAGGGCCAGCGCCGCCCGCGCATTTCCGTAGCAGGTCAACGCAAGCACTTTGGCTTTCGCCGCCTGGGCTATCGCCCGCGCGGCGACGGCGAGCGCCACCGGCGCTCCGGTACGCGTAAGTTCCGGGGCCAGCAAGAGAACGGGACGTTCGGCTCCCCGGAGCGTTTCGGCCAGTCGGGCGAGGTCGGAACTGAGAGCGTCAAGTTCTGCGGCCCGCTCGTCATCGGCCAGGGGGCCGAGCGCGTCCCGGGGAGCGCCCAGTTCCCGGGCCACCCGGGCCAGGGCCCAGGGCTCAAGCCCCGGTGGCACGGCGAGCCACTGGGTGGCGAAGCGGGAGGTGACGTTGGCTATCGAGTCGATCACCGTCAGCGTAGCCTCTCGGCTCGCCAGCTTCGCTTTTAGGAGGGGTCCGGCGATGACCGGGTGACTGGTAAAGGGGTCACCCACCACCAGAGTCACATCGGCCTGGGCCAACTCATCGGGGGAAGGCGGTTCAGCGCTGCCTCCCAGGCCGCGCAGGAGTGCCTCGTCGCTGGGGGGAAGGAAGACCGACCAGGCCGCCCCCTCCAGGCAGTGCTCGGCGAACAGTCCGCCAGCAGCAATGTCCTCAGCGGGAAGGTTCCCATCGACCAGAAGGGCGACAGCCCCCGGGTCCCACACGCCCTTGAGCAACGCAGCCAGTTCGGCCAGGGCCTGGGCCAGGGGCAGGGACCGTTCGACCCCTCCGGTGCGCAGGAGGGCCAGATTCCGACGCTCGGGATGACCGGCGAGTTCGCAGGCGGTGTGCCCGCGGCCACAGAGACCCCGTAGCCCGTCCTCCCGCTTGGGGTACTGGGGGAGGTATCGGTCAGCGGGCGTCCGCTCAGCGTCTATCGGACAGAGCAGCGAGCAGAAGTAGCAGCGAGCCCGTGCGCCCTCAGCCATCGTGTCCTCTAAAAGAGATTTGGATAATCTTTCACATCGGCGTAGCAGACGTCGGGCCCGTCCTTGCACAGGTAGATGGGACCGACGTTGCAGCGGCCGCACTTGCCGATGCCACAACTCATCTTCCGGTTCATCGACAGGTAGATCTGCTCGGGGGGGAAGCCCACCTCCAGCAGTTTCAGGGTGACGAACCGGAGCATGATGCCGGGACCGCAACTGAAAGCGTAGCAGTTGGCGATGTCCACGTCCGGGTCCTCAAGCAGCGTGGTCACCAGTCCCACCCGTCCGGTCCAGCCCGCCGCCTCGCGGTCCACCGTTTCGGTGACGTCCACGTTGGGTCGGCCGCGCCAGTCGTCAAAACTCTTGTGGTAGAGGAGTTCGGCCGGCTCCCGGGCGCCATACTTGATGGACACCCGCTTGGTGCCACAGTCCTTCTCCAGCAGGGCCAAGATGAGGGCCCGCAGCGGCGCCAGTCCCACCCCACCACCGACGATGAGCACTTCCTTTCCGGCAAGTTTGTCGATGGGGTAGCCCTTGCCGAAGGGCCCCCGAAGCCCCAGCGTCGCCCCAGTCTCAATCTCGTGGAGCCGATCGGTGACCTTGCCGGTCCGAAGCACCGTCACCTCGATGCGCTCAGGCTTGTAGGGACTGGAGGAGGGCGTGAAGGGCGCCTCGCCCACGCCGGGAAGGGTCAGTTGCACGAACTGCCCGGCCCGGAAGGGCATAGGCTCGGGGGGCTCCAGGACGAAGGTCTTGATGGTCGGCGTCTCCTCAACGACCTCCACCAGTTTGGCCGGCACGGGCTCGTAGGGGTTGGGCTTGAGCGCCGCGGAGCCGGTCGTGGTTCCTGTCGTCATTCGGAGAACTCCTTGAGGAGTTTACGCAAGTCCTCGCCTCCCATGCAGGCGTCGATGCAACGGCCGCAGCCCACGCATGCTAACCGACCGAAGTTCTCGGGGAACCACTGAAACTTGTGCAGGATGCGGTTCTCCAGTCGGCTGCGCAGTTCGGCCCGGGGGTTGGGCTTGACCCCGCCGACCCCGGCCATCCGTGAGTAGTCGGCGTAAAGACAACTATCCCAGACCTTCACCCGCTCAAAGCGCTCGCCTCCTTCACCAGCCAGTTGATCGTAGAGCAGGAAGCAATGACAGGTCGGGCAGATGTTGGTGCAGGCGGTGCAGGCCACACAGGTGCGCACCGCCTCCCGCCAGGCTTCTGAGTCCCGGGCCCCCGCCACCACTTCCTGGTGGGGGTGGGGGAGTTCGTAGTCGCGGTTCTGCTCCTGAAGTTTCTCTACGGTGGCGGTACGCATTTGCTCCCGCTCGGCCAACTGCTCCGGTGTGGCCTGGGGAAGGGCTTCGCCCAGGCCATCGAGCAGGGCCTGCCCCTTCTCCGAGTCCACTTCCACCACGTAGCCGCCCTCGATGGGGGAGAGGTTGAGGTCGAAGCCGGACTCGGCGAAGGGCTTACCGCCGACCAGGTTGCAGTGACAACTGTCCTGGATTTCGGCGCAATCTGTGGTGATGAGGGTGATAGCCTCCCGGCGGGCGCGGTAGAAGGGGTCCTGGAAATCTCCCTCCAGGAAGACTTGGTCCAGGATGCGGATGGCCTCGACCTCGCAGGCCCGGGGGCCGGCAATGACACCCGGCACCCCCTGCTGTTCGGGCAGGCCAGGTTCGGTCTGCTCGCCGTAGACGGCGACCAACTCCCTGACGGGGAACAGGAGCGACTTGACCGAGGCCACCGGCCGAGGTGAGCGCAGGGTGAGGCTGGGAAGAGTCTCCTCGTTGACCGGGGCGTAGACGAGTTCCGAGTCCTGCTCGATGAGGGCGAATGGGCGCTGGGCGGTCGGCCCACTGAGCAGGGCGCCCAGTTGGACCTCCCTCAGGAAGAAACACTTCCCCATCAACGCCTCCCCACAACCGGCACAGCCTCTGCTTCTTGCCTGCCCGCCCGCTATCGGACCCGACCATGGATGCTCAAAGGCAGTTGCCTGAACTGACCAGGCCAGATCACACTACCAAGCCAGCCCCAGACTTCGTGAAGACCTTCACAAGCATGGGCAAAAAATATAGCCCCGGCGGTGTTCGGTCAGGCTGGCCGAAGCGTCGGAGCCGATTAGCCTTCCACAAGCCTGGCGCAACCCGGCAAGGTACTGCTCCCAGCGCCTTGAACTTCGGCCCATCGACGCAGACCACCCGGTTGTCCTACCCCGTTGTCTCGCTCGGTAGTGCGCCGAGAGTCGTTTCTCCTTATATCCCCAGGGCGTGGACTGTCAAGGCGAAAATCACAGTTTATTCTACTGATGAACTTTAGCAGGATGCTTCCTCCGAGCAGCCGCTTCTTTCAGAGACGGCGCCTTTGGCCCAAGTATGCCGATAGGAGTGCTTCTCCTTGCATAGAACATGAGATAAGCGGCTGGTTTTCGGACCCGCACCGGGTTGGAGGAAAGTTGACTCCAACGTTCTTTGCCGACATCCTACTTGGTCGAGCCTGCTTCACCATCGTGCCCGGAGCATTGGCGCATCGGCTGGGGGGCTCGGGAGGCGGAGTGGCGAGGGATCGAACGTGGGCAGAGGACATGTGCTGGTGAAGGCAACGGCTGTCGGGCTCTGCCTTGGGTGTGTTGTGGCTGTGGCTGGGTGTGCGGAGATGTGGACTGGAGGGCGAGCGGTGTGTCCGGCGAATGAGTTGCTGGTCGCTGACCTGGGCAGCGGACGGGTCCTGTGTATCGACGAGGAGCAGGGCTTTGAGAAGAGTCTATGGGTCTGGAAGCCCGCCGAGGCCCAGGACATGACCCAGGAGCAGCGGGCACTCTTCCCCGAGATGTGTGAATGCAAGCCAGGCATCTATCGGGGCCAGCGTGTCTTTCTCGCCTGCTCCTACCCAACGGGGTTCGCAGTGGTGCGGATGAGCGACCGGAAGGTGCTCTTCGTCGCCCCGGCGCCCAAGAACGTCCACTCAGCGGAGGTGCTTCCCGATGGCAACCTGGTGGCGGTGTCGTCCATCGGTGGGGATGCGGTGCGCGTCTATTCCACGACGACAGGTGAAACGCGCGATTACCCACTCCCGGGCGGCCATGGCGTCGTGTGGGACGCCAAGAGGCAGTGTCTCTGGGCGCTGGGAAACGAAGTGCTCCAGCGCTACTCCTACGCGAGCGACCGTGACCATCCCGCGCTCACTCTCGAAGCGACCGTTGAACTCCCGCAGCCCGGCGGCCACGAGCTCTACCCACGGGTCGGCCGCGACGAGCTCTTCGTGACCACGCGGAACAAGGTCTGGGCCTTTCACCCCGACTCCACCCGCTTCGTGCGCCTGAGGGAGTTCTATCACGAAAGGGGAAACGTCAAGAGTGTGGGCGAGGATGCCCCCGACGGCCGCATCGCCTACACCCTCTGGGACGACACCATCCGCCTGCTCAACCCCGAAGCCAAACTCGTCCTTCC